>NZ_JAXCWG010000001.1:0-377641 GCF_034045195.1 Frigoribacterium sp. CFBP9030 | reverse complement strand
GGTGATCTTGACGCGGGTGAGGTCGGCACGGAAGCCCATGCGACGCTTGTACCCGGTCTTGTTCTTGTAGTTCTGGATGACGATCTTCGGGCCGCGCAGATCGCCGAGGACCTCGGCGGTCACCGTGATCTTCGACAGGGCGTCGGCGGTCGAGAGGATCGTGTCGCCGTCGACGTGGAGGACCGGGGCGAGGGTGATGCTGTCGCCGGTGTCGGCCTTCAGTCGATCGAGGGTGACGATCGTGCCGACCTCGACCTTCTCTTGCCGACCACCGGCGCGCACGACTGCGTAGACCATGTGTGTTCCTTAATGTCTCAGGGGATGTACGAGGGGCCGCCTCGTCGCACGGTTCGTGCGGTGGCGGACGGCGGAGCCTGAGCCCGGCGGCCGTTCGTCGCGGAGGGCCGACGACGTGGTCGTGGGCCGATGCGTACCAACCGCTTAGATTACACGGCGGCTTCGGCCGCCGTCAACGCACTCGGACTACCGTGTGCCTGTGACCATCTTGATCGACGACCCCGTGTGGCCGGCCCACGACACCGTCTGGGCCCACCTCGTCAGCGACGAGTCGTACGACGAGCTGCACCGCTTCGCCGCCGCGAACGGCATCCCCCGGCGCGGCTTCGACCACGATCACTACGACGTCCCCCTCTCGCGGTGCGCCGACCTGATCGAGGCGGGCGCCCGTCCGATCAGCGGTCTCGAGCTCGCCCGGCGCCTCGAGAGCAGCGGGCTGCGCGTGTCCCAGCGCGTCAAGCGGGGCCTGACCGCCTGAGGGACCGACGGCCCGACCGACCCGGTCACCAGGCGGTGGAGTGCCCTGCGAAGCTCGCCACCACGCCGCCCGTCGAGATGTCGACGATGGTCGTCGTCACCGTGGTCGGCACGGGATCGATGGTGTAGCTGAAGTCGGTCTCGGCCGTCGCCTCGGCCGTCTCGACCGCGAGGTACTGCCCGTTGGGTGAGACGGAGAAGCCCTCGATGGTCGTCCCGACGGCCGACGGCTCGTACAGGGCCCGCGCCTCCTTCAGGTCGTCGACGACCACGAGGTTGCGATACGAGCTCCCGTCGGCGGCCGGGACCGCGACCTGCTGCACGTAGGTCGTCTCGCCCACGGCGACCAGCTCGCCGCGGAACGGCGTGCCGCCCTCGACCGCCGAGAACGGGATCGGCGTCTGCTCACCCGTGTCGAGGTCGACCCGCGACGACTGCAGCGCCGTCGCCGCCACGAAGGTGCCGCCGTCGAGCGCGACGCCCTGCAGCGAGACGAAGGTGCCGTAGGGCCGAGGAGGCGCGGCGCCGGTCAGATCGAACGCCGCGACGGTCTCGTCCGCCGACTGGACCACGACCGTGGCCCGGCCCGGCACGAAGAACCAGTCGAGCACGGTGATGGGCTCGCCGGCGATGGACTGCACCGGGGTCACGGCGCGCTGGCCCTGGAGGGGCAGCGTGTACAGGGTGTCGGTCTCGGAGCCCTGCGGCCGCCACGAGAAGGCGATCGTCGTCGAGGCGGCGTCCGCGCCGAAGCGGGTGATCAGCCCCGGGCCGTCGGGCAGCGGAAGGGTCTCCACCGCCACCCCGTCGGGAGAGACCAGGCTGAGCGTCGAGGTGGTGCCGTCGTCGGTCACGACCGCGACCGCCGTGTCGAAGACCTCGAAGGCCTGGATGCGCGCGGCCTGATAGACGAGGGTGCGATCGGCGCCGCCGGTCAGCGGCGCCCGCTCGATGCGGTCGTCGGCGCCGTCCGCACCGTGGACGATGCGGTAGGTCGCGGCCGCCGCGGTGCTGAAGGTCGTCGTCAGGGTCGACGGCTGGGCCTGGTAGACGCTCGAGACGCCGTCGACCGTCACGGTGTACTCGGTGCCGTATCTCAGCCGGTCGGTGAACTGCACCGCGATGACGTCGCCCGAGGTCGAGACGGTGTGCGGCGCGGCCGGAGACACCTCGACCTGGTCGGCGTCGACGTGGGCCAGCACCTGGTTGGCGAACAGGCGCAGCTGCTGACCCGACTGCGCCACCACGGCGGTCTCGTCGATCTGCGTCTCGGTCAGCTTCGGACCCTGCAGGTGGGTCAGGACGCCGAAGATCGTGCAGACGACCGCGAGCACGATCACGACGGCGACGAATCGACGCCCCTGCCGTCGCGAGAGGTCGGCCTGGTCGAGACCGGCGCCCTCGTCGTGGGCCCGCTCGCGCTCCGCCGACCAGCGGTCAGTAGAGGTAGGGGTCACGCGGTTGGCCGACCTTCTCGAGTTCGTCGGGCACGAGGGCGATCGGGTCGTCGGTCGCACCGCTCTGGTTCGCCTGGAATCCGCCGGAGACGTCGATCCAGTCGTCGGCGTCGACCTGCTCGCGCCAGTCGGGGAGGTACACGGGCACGCCCACGGGCTGCGCGTCGACGGCGCAGCAGGTGATGATGAACCGCGACACGTAGAACACGTCGGGGTCGTCGCCCGACGGCACGACGAAGCCGACCAGGTCGGCGGTCTTGCCCTGGTAGAACGAGAGATCGGTGGTCTGCCGCAGCAGACCGGCCCAGTCGAGGATCGAGAACGACGCGTAGGTCTCGTCGGAGGCGCCCGTCGCGTCGTCGACGCTGGTGCCGTCGAGCGCGGCGGTCGACGAGTTCACGTCGCGCTGCCCGGCCGTGGCGCTGGTGAGGGTCGCCGGGGGCAGGGCGACGAGGGCGACGGCCATGACGATCGTCACGAGCGCGCCCGCGCCGACGGCGATGCCGCGGGCCGCGGCGCGACCACGCCGTGGCCGGCGGGGGCGCAGGGCAGCAGCGGGATCGTCGTCGTGGTCGTGCCCACCCGGGTGGTCGTGATCGTGGTCGTCGTCGCCCCGGGCGGGGGCGAGCGCGAGCACGCCGATCGACAGCACCATGCCGATGGCGATCATGATGACCGTGAAGACGACGTACCGCGGGTGGATGTACAGGATGAGCTGCCCCGTGGCCGCGAGCCACAGGGTCGCGACGCCCACGACGAGGGTCAGGAGCACGCCCTGCCATCGGTCGGCCAGACGAGCCGGAGAGCGTCGCAGGGACGGGAGTCGATCACGCAAGGAAGTTCACCACCAGTCCGATGGCGGCGCTGGTGAGCGCCACCACGAGGGTCAATTGGGCCAGGACGCGGGGCCGGTACGTCGTCCGCAGCAGTGCGAGCATCTTGACGTCGATGATCGGTCCGAAGACGAGGAACGCGGCGATGCCGCCCGGCATGAAGGTCGAGGCGAAGGGCAGGACGAAGAAGGCGTCGACGTTGGAGCAGATCGAGATCACGAAGGCCAGCAGCATCATGGCCAGCACCGACCAGACGGGGTTGCTGCCGAGGGTGACGAGCACCGAGCGCGGCACCGCCGTCTGGATGGCCCCCGCGATCGCCGCCCCGATGAAGAGCGCCGGCATCATGGTCGACATCTCGCGACGGAACAGGTCGACGCTCTGCGACAGGCGGCTCACCCCGTGACCGTGGTCGTCGGCGACGGCGCACTCGGCCGCGAACGACGAGGTCAGGAGGCTCTCGGGATCGGGGTGCTTGCTGAACAGCCAGCCGATCAGGTTCGCGATCACGAAACCGCCGACGAGACGTGCGACGAGGATCCCGCCGTCCCAGCCGAACGCCTGGTGGGTGGTGATGATCGTGATCGGGTTGAGGATCGGCGCCGCGAGGAGGAAGGTCATCGACTCGGACACCGTGAAGCCCTTGAGCACGAGACCACGGGCCAGGGGCACGTTGCCGCATTCGCAGACGGGCAGGAACATCCCGAGGAACGAGATGACCGCCCGACGCGGCAGCGGACGCTTCGGCAGCCACGACGTGAAGAACGCCTGAGGCAGCCAGACCTGCACGACGATCGACAGGACGATGCCGAGCAGCACGAACGGCATGGACTCGACGATGACCGAGATCGTGAGCGTGACGAAGTCCTGCAGGGTGTTCGGCAGGAGGCCGGGGCCGAGGGCCGGTGTGACAAGGCGGATGGCGACGAGGACGAGCGCGACGGCCGCGCCGACGGCGAGCAGACGGCTGCGTGGAGAGCGGCGACGACGGACCGGACCGTCGACCGTGTGGTCGACGAGATGGCGTTCGCGGAGAGGCGCCGTCACCGGCCGGACTCGTCACGGGCGGGCGGAGGCGCGTAGCGCGTCCAGTCGTCGGACGAAGGAGGCGCGGTGGGCGCGGCCGGGACGACCCGCCCCGGTGCGGACCCGTCGACGGGCAGGGCCGCCTCGGCGGGAGCGGCCGCCGATGGATCGGCGTCGACGTCCGTCTCGTGGTCGATCGCGAGGGCGTCGCTCTCGCCATCGTGCGTCGGGGATGCGGGGTCTCCCCCACGCAGCCACGACCGGGCCAGCACCCCGCCGAGCACGAGCACGGCCGTGTCGACCACGCCCGCCGACAGCGGGATGGTCGTCAGGTACAGGGCCAGATTGACCCAGGTGCCGCCCTCCCGCGACAGCGCCACGCCCGGCGCGACGCCCACCAGGATGAGCGCGGCCGTGCCGGCGAGACCGGCGACGAGCGTGCTGCGCAGCACGACGTCGAGGCCGTCGCGCGCCCTGATCGGCCGCACGAGCACGAGGACGGCGAAGGCGGCCAGGTAGAACGGGAACGGGTAGAGGACGAAGCCGCCGAGGAACTGCCCCACGGGGGTCGCCGCGAAACCGCTCGGGAAGGCCGTCGCCGAGAAGCCGATGGCCGACCCGACGAGGGCGAGCAGACCGAGTGCGAAACGGACGACGAGCAGCACGCCGAGAGCGGCCGCGGCGATGAGGAACGACTCGCGGCCCTCGGCGCTGCGGGTCGAGACGACGACAGCCCGGAACCTCGACCTGACGGTCGGGGTTCCGGGCTGGGTCGGAGTCACGCAGACACCCTAGACGACTCAGAGGTCGTCGGAGCTGACACCCACTCCGAGGATGAACGGGCCCGACTCGGTCGGCGCGGCGGTCGGCGCCGACGCCGGTGCCGTGCCCGAGCTGGAGGCGCGGCGCGAACGACCGCGCCCCTGGCCGGGCTGCTTCGGCTCGGGCAGCGCGCCGAGGACGGAGTCGAGCAGCTGCTCGGCGTCGTCCTTGCTGATCCGACGCGGCTCGCGTCGGGTCGTCGCGACCGGGATGTCGAGGATCGCGACGGTCGCGTCGGGCGTCGACACCGTGGCCCGCGACCGGCGGGGCTCGGTGCTGCGCTCGACCTTGTCGGCGGCGGGGGCCTGGGGCTCGGGCGCCGTGGTGGGCGGCACCACGACCGTGGCGCGGACGGTGCTGTCGACCTCGACGATCGGCGACGAGCCGGCGTCGGTCGAGGCCTCGTCGGGCGAGGCGGCGGACGACTCGGAGGTCGTCGCCTCGTCGCGGGACGACGCGCGTCCGCCGCGTCGACCCTTGCGGGCGCCTCGACCGCGCTTCGGCTCGTCTCCCGAGGTCGACGAGTCGTCGGTGGACGACTCGTCGCCGGCCGGCGGCGTGACCGCCGCGGAGGCCGCTGCGTCGATCGCGGCCTCGACGGCCGCAGCCGCCTCCGTCGCGGAGTCGGTGCTGCGGTCGCCGTCCTCGGCGTGGGCGATGGTCGACGCCGCGATGCGCGACAGGGCGTTCTTGACGTCCTCGGTGATGGCGTGCGTGCCAGTCGAGGGCCCGGACGCCGCCGGCGCAGCCGAGCCGCCACGACCCGCGGCGCCGCCGTTGCCCTGGTTCTGGCCGCCGCCAGCCGACTTGGCGGGCTGCGCCGCGCCTCCTCGGCGACGCTGCTGGTCGTTCTTGCCCCGACCCTGCGGCTGCTGCTCCTGGACGCGAGCGGCGCTGCCGGCCTCGGAGAACGACTCGGCCAGACCGAGGCCCAGCTTCTTGCGCGTCATCTGGACGAGACCCAGCGAGGTGACCTCGGCCACCTGGTGCTTCGTGCGGTCGCGGCTCAGGCACTCGACCAGTCGACGCAGCACGAGGTCGCGGTTCGACTCGAGCACCATGTCGATGAAGTCGACGACGATGATCCCGCCGATGTCGCGTAGACGCAGCTGGCGGACGATCTCTTCGGCCGCCTCGAGGTTGTTCTTCGTGACCGTCTCTTCGAGGTTGCCGCCCGAGCCCACGAACTTGCCGGTGTTGACGTCGACGACGGTCATGGCCTCGGTGCGGTCGATGACCAGCGAGCCGCCGGACGGCAGCCAGACCTTGCGGTCGAGCGCCTTCTCGATCTGCTCGTTGAGGCGGTACTCGTCGAAGGCGTCCTTCTCGCCCTCGTAGCGCTTGACGCGGTCCATCAGGTCGGGCGCGACCGCCGCGAGGTACGACTGCAGGGTGTCGAACGCCTCGTCGCCGTCGATGACCATCTCGTGGAAGTCCTCGTTGAAGACGTCGCGGACGATCTTGATCAGCAGGTCGGGCTCGGAGTGCAGCTGGTTCGGCGCGTTGCCGACCTCGACCTTCTTCTCGATGTCGGCCCACTGGTTCAGCAGGCGCTTGACGTCGAGGGTCAGCTGCTCTTCGGTGGCGCCCTCGGCGGCGGTGCGCACGATGACGCCGGTGTTCTCCGGCAGGGCCTCTTTGAGGATCTTCTTCAGGCGGGCGCGCTCGGTGTCGGGCAGCTTGCGGCTGATGCCGTTCATCGAGCCGTTGGGCACGTAGACCAGGTAGCGGCCGGGCAGCGAGATCTGGCTGGTGAGGCGGGCGCCCTTGTGGCCGACCGGGTCTTTGGTGACCTGGACGAGCACGCGGTCGCCGGGCTTGAGGGCCAGCTCGATGCGGCGGGGCTGGTTGCCGTTCGAGAGGCTGTCCCAGTCGACCTCGCCGGAGTAGAGCACGGCGTTGCGCCCGCGTCCGATGTCGACGAACGCGGCCTCCATCGAGGGGAGCACGTTCTGCACGCGTCCGAGGTAGACGTTGCCGATCAGCGACACGTTCTGCGCCTTCGCGACGTAGTGCTCGGCGAGCGTGCCGTCCTCCATCACGCCGATCTCGATGCGGTCGCCCGACGAGCGGACGATCATCTTGCGGTCGACGGACTCGCGACGGGCGAGGAACTCGGCCTCGGTGATGACCGTGCGGCGGCGACCGGCGTCGCGACCATCGCGGCGACGCTGCTTCTTGGCCTCGAGACGGGTCGAGCCCTTGATGCGCTGCGGCTCGGTGATGAGCTCGGCCTGGCGCTGCGGGCGCTCGCGCGGGGCGCGGTCGGACTGCTGACGCTGCTCGGAGTCGCGCTCCTCGCGGTCGTGCGAGCGGCCACGCGACCGGCGGCGCGAACTCGGCTGCTGCGGCTCGTCGTCGCCGTCGTAGCCGTCGTCGTCGGACTCGTCCGCGTCGTCGTAGCCGTCGTAGCCCTCGTCGTCGCGGTCGGACCGACGCCGACCGGGTCGTGCCGGCAGCGGCACGATCTCGGGGGCGTGGAAGATCAGGCTGGTGGTCGTCAGCTGCGCCGGGATGGGCGACGACGGGGCCTCTTCGCTCTGGCGCACCGCCTCCGCCGCGGCGACGGCCGCGTCGGCCCGCTCGACCGGGGTGGTCTCGGTGGGGTCGTCGACCGCGGTCGGGTCGACCAGGGACTCGATCGGGGTGTCGGTCGTGGTCTCGGGCTGGGTGGTCGCCGGCTGCACCGGGACCTCGTTCTCGTTGGTCACGGCTGATGCCTCCTGGGCGTCGTCTCGTCGGGTGGTCCGGAGGGTGCTGTCGGCGGCGGGCGGCGAGGCCGCCAGGGCGCGTCGCTCCACCGGTGCGGCGGCCTGGCGGGCGCGGAGCCCGCTGAACAGGCCGCGTCGCTTCTTCGGACCGGTCTCGTTGCTGGTGTCGTCTCTGTTGTTCACCACGGGTGGTGCGCTCCTCGCCCCGCCGAGGTCGAGCCGTCGGCGGGTGGTCTCGTGTCGTGATCGGGCGGCGCCCTGCGCCTGCCCCGGTCACCGCGTCCTCTCACGACGCGCGGTGTCGGTCACGCGGCGTTCGGTCACGGGGCCGATCGTCTCTGCGATCGCGGCCGTCGTGTCGTTCGTCGTCGTGCGGTTCTTCGTTGCTGTTCGGAACTGGCCATCCGACGAGGGGCGACTGCGCCCCGGCCCGGTTTCCGTCGCACCCGCACGATCGCCCCGGAGGGGATCGCGGGGTCGACACGGCCCGGCAAGTCTCGATCGCGAGGCTGTCACCCTGCGACTGAAGCGATTATCGCATGCTCAGCCCGTGACCACCCATCGGAGCGTGGAATGATTCCCGGTGTGACGACCTCGCAGACCCCACCGCGCACCCTCCCCACCGGCCGGACGCCCGTCGTGACGGCCGTCCTGCTGATCGTCGCGGGCGTCGTCGGGCTGATGGGCGCCTTCGCCCTGACGCTCGACAAGTTCCGACTGCTCGAGAATCCGACCGAGGCGCTCGGCTGCGACGTCAATCCCTTCGTCGGCTGCTCCCCCGTCATCGAGAGCGCCCAGGCGTCGCTGTTCGGGTTCCCCAACCCGATCATCGGCCTGATCGGCTTCGTCGCCCCGATCGCGGTCGGCGTCGCCCTGCTCGCCGGCGCGCGGTTCGCCCGCTGGTTCTGGATCGCCTTCACGGCCGGCACGTTCCTGGCCTGGGTCTTCATCACCTGGCTCTTCACCCAGACGGTCTTCGTCATCGGCGCGCTCTGCCCCTGGTGCATGCTCGTCTGGTCGGTGACGATCCCGCTCTTCTGGATCACGACGGTGTGGGGTCTGGCCCGTGGCGTCACCGCTCCGACGGGCAGCGGCGTGCAGAGGGCCGCAGCGCGCCTCCTGCCGTACTCGTGGGTGCTGCCCGCCCTGAACTACATCGTCGTCGCGACGGTGATCGTGGTGCAGTTCCCCCTGCTGCTGTCGACGCTCTTCTGACCCGCGCCGCTCTCAGCCTCCTCTTCGACGCGCGAGCGAGACTCGCCGGTACCCGAACGAGAATCGAGGAGCGATGACGCCGTCACCCGGCACCGGAGACACCAAGCGCGAACGTCGTGACGCCGCGCGCGAGAAGGCGCGGATCACCCGTGAGACCGAGGCGAGACGCCGCCGTCGCAACAAGTGGTTCGCCCAGGGCGGTCTGGTCGTCGGGGTCCTCGCCGTCATCGGGGTCATCGCCCTGGTGATCACCCGGTCGCTCGCGCCCGCCGGCCCCGGTCCGCTCAACATGGCGAGCGACGGCCTCGTCCTCTCGGGCGACGGCACGAGCGTCTCGGCCGCCACGACCGACGCGCTCGAGGCCGACGCCGAGCCCGTCGCCTCGACGGCGGGCACGGCCGAGAAGCCGAGCATCGTCGTCTACCTCGACTACCTGTGCCCCTACTGCGGTCAGTTCGACACCACGAACGCCGAGCAGCTCTCGACCTGGGTGTCGCAGGGCGACGTCGACCTCGAGATCCACCCCCTGGGGTTCCTCGACAACGCCTCGCTCGGCACGAAGTACTCGACACGGTCGGCCAACGCGTTCGCCTGCGTCGCGAACTACCAGCCCGACGCCGCGCTCGACGTCAACACGGCCCTCTTCGCACAGCAGCCCGCCGAGAACACCAGCGGGCTGACCGACGCCGAGCTGGTGTCGCTCGTCGAGGGGGCCGGAGCCGACGACCCGGGCATCGCCGGCTGCATCACCGGCGGCGAGTTCGACGACTGGGTCGCCTCGGCCACCGAACGGGCGCTGAACGACCCGCTGCCGAACTCCGACGAGGCGAAGGTGACGGGCACCCCGACCATCCTGGTCAACGGTCAGAAGTACGGCGGGTCGCTGACCGACCCGACCGTCTTCGCGCAGTTCGTCGCCGAGGTCGCGAGCGGCGCCTCCACGGCGGACACCTCGACCGGCGGCACGGAGTCGACGGCCACGCCGACCCCCTGACCCGGGCCGGGGACGGACGACGGGCCCGCGCCTCCTCGATCAGGAGGCGCGGGCCCGTCCGTTCACGCTCGGTGCGTTCTCGGGGTCGTCAGAACCAGAGCGACAGCTCGCGCGCGGCCGACTCGGCCGAGTCGCTGCCGTGCACGAGGTTCTGCTGCACCTTGAGGCCCCAGTCGCGGCCGAGGTCGCCGCGGATCGTGCCGGGTGCCGCGGTGGTCGGGTCGGTGGTGCCCGCCAGCGAGCGGAAGCCGGCGATGACCGAGTTGCCGGCGACGCGGATCGCGACGGTGGGACCGCTCTGCATGAACTCGACGAGGGGCTCGTAGAACGGCTTGCCGACGTGCTCCTCGTAGTGGGCGGCGAGCAGGTCGCGGTCGGCCTGCACGAGACGGATGTCGACGAGGGCGTAGCCCTTCGCCTCGATGCGGCGGAGGATCTCGCCGGTCAGGCCGCGGGCCACGCCGTCGGGCTTGACGAGGACGAGGGTTTCTTCGAGGGCGGTCACTGGTGCTCCTTCATGTCGGGGACGGGGGAAGTCGAGGGGGTCGGGACGCTGGGTCGCGGCCGAGGGGCGAGGGCCGAGGAGGCGCGGGTCAGGCCGGCCCGGCGGGGTCGCCGTAGCGCGCCGCGTTCAGCCGGTCGAGCTGCGTGCCCTTCACCAGGCAGTACGTCCACAGGGCGACGAACACGCCCGCTACGACGTACATGACCGGGTCGAGCAGCCCGCAGGCGATGAGACCCGCCTGCACGATCCAGCCGAGCACGATGCCCCAGCGGTGGCGCAGCACGCGCGAGACGAGCAGCATGACGACGATGGCGGCCAGACCGCCTCCGAAGGCGACGCCCGTGGGCAGCAGATCGCGGCCGTTGACCACGAGCATGACGAAGAACATCGACATGGCCTCGAGCACCAGCACGATCGAGAGCAGGCTCTCGGCCGCACCGCGTCGGCGGCGGGCACGACCCGGGGCGGGGGCGCCCCCGTCGGGAGGCGGCACCGTGGTCATGAGAGCCCCTCCGGGCCCTGTGCGAGCGCGAGGACGTCTCCGACCAGGGTGATCGACCCCGTCACGACGACGCCGCCGGGGCGGTCGCCCTCGGTCTCGTCGGCGAGGTCGCGGGCGGTGCGGAGCGCGGCCGCGAGGTCGGTCTCGACGACGACCCGGTCGGCGCCGACGACCTTGACGGCAACGGCCGCGAGCTCGTCGGCGGGGACGGAGCGGTCGGAGTCGGACTGGGTGACGACGAACTGCTGCACCGTGCCCGACAGCGCCCGGATGATGCCGGTCGCGTCCTTGTCGGTCAGCACGGCGAGGACGGCGACGACGCGACCGAACGGGAAGTACGCCTCGATCGCCTTGGCGAGGGCTCGGGCGCCATGGGGGTTGTGAGCCGCGTCGACCAGGATGGTCGGATCGTTGGCGACGATCTGCAGTCGACCCGGCGACGTCACCTGGGCGAGCCCGTCGGAGAGCACGTCGAGGTCGAGCGCCTGGCTGCCGCTGCCGAGGAACGACTCGACCGCCGCGACGGCGACGGCGGCGTTCTGAGCCTGGTGGTCGCCGAAGAGCGGCAGCACGAGGTCGGGGTACCGCCCCGCGAGACCGCGGATCGACACGACCTGTCCGCCGACGGCCACGGTCGTCGACTCGACGCCGAAGCCGACGCCCTCGACGGCCAGCGTCGACTCGGTCAGCTCGACCGCGCGCTCGAGCTCGGCCAGGGCCTCGGGCACCTGCGAGGCGCTGACCACCGACGCGGAGGGCTTGACGATGCCCGACTTGGTGCGGGCGATGGCCTCGACCGTCGAGCCGAGCCGGTTCTGGTGGTCGAGTGCGATGGGCGTGAAGACGGCCACCTGACCGTCCGCCACGTTCGTGCTGTCCCACTCGCCGCCCATGCCCACCTCGAGCACGACGACGTCGGCCGGCGCGTCGGCGAAGCAGGCGAAGGCGAGCACCGTGAGCGCCTCGAAGAACGTCAGCGCCTGGTCGCCGGCGGCGCCGAGCTCGGCGTCGACCATGGCGAGATAGGGCTGGATGTCGTCCCAGTTGGCGACGAGCCGCTCGTCGCTGATCGGCTCACCGTCGATCATGATGCGCTCGTTCAGCCGGACGAGGTGCGGGCTGGTCAGCAGGCCGGTGCGCAGACCGTACGAGCGGAGGATGCTCTCGATCATCCGCGAGGTCGACGTCTTGCCGTTCGTGCCCGTGATGTGGATCACCGGGTAGGCGCGCTGCGGGTCGCCGAGCAGCTCGGCGACCCGGCGGGTGGCGCCGAGCCGGGGCTCGGGCGCCTGCTCGCCGACCCGCGCGAGCAGCTCGTCGTGGACGCGGGCGGCCTCGGCGGCGAACTCGCCGCCGTCGTCGGCGGGCTCGGGGTTCTTGCTCTTCTTCGGGGTCATGCGCGTCGCACCTCCACGGTCACGGCCGAGCCCGCGCCGACGGCGACGGCGTCGACGCGGTCGGCGAGGTCGCTCCGTCGGTCGATCACGAGCTCGGTGGTCAGGGTCTCGGCCTGGATCAGGTCGCGATGGGTCTCGACGGCGTCGGCCCCGGCGTCGTCGACGCCCAGGGTCGTCACCACGCGGTCGCTCACGTCGAGCCCGGTGTTCTTCCGGGCCTGCTGCACGGCGCGGACGACGTCGCGGGCGAGCCCCTCCGCCTCGAGCTCGGGCGTCGTCGCGGTGTCGAGCAGCACGAAGCCGCCGTCGCCGACGAAGCCGATGGCCGCGGCCGCGTCGGCGACCGCCAGCTCGAGCGTGAACTCGCCCGGCAGCAGTTCGATGCCGCCCACGACGACGTTCTCGCCGACGGGCTGCCAGTCGCCCTTCTTGGCGGCCGGGATGACCTGCTGCACCTGCTTGCCGATGCGGGGGCCCGCGGCGCGGGCGTTGACCGTCAGCTTGCGGGTCACGCCGTAGTCGCCGAGGCTCTCTTCGGTCAGGGGCGTGAGCACGACCGACTTGACGTTCAGCTCGTCCCGGAGGATCGACGCGAACGGCTCGAGGGCGGCCGGGTCGGGTGCGACCACCGTGAGACGCGCGAGGGGCAGACGCACCCGCAGACCGGTCGACTTGCGGAGAGCGAGACCCGACGAGGCGATCTCGCGCACGGAGTCCATGGCCTCGACCAGGGCGTCGTCGGCCGGGAACGCCGACGCGTCGGGCCAGTCGGTCAGGTGCACGCTGCGACCCCCCGTGAGACCCTTCCAGATCTCCTCCGCGACCAGCGGGGCCAGGGGCGCGGCCACCCGGGTGACCGTCTCGAGCACGGTGTACAGCGTGTCGAACGCGTCGTGGTCGTCGCCCGACCAGAAGCGGTCGCGCGAGCGGCGCACGTACCAGTTGGTCAGCACGTCGGCGAAGTCGCGGAGCGCCGCCGCCGCGAGAGGCGAGTCGAGCGCGTCCAGGTGCCGCTCGACGTCGGTGACGAGGAGGCGCGTCTTCGCCAGCAGGTAGCGGTCGAGCACGTCGCTCGAATCGGTGCGCCACTTCGCGACGTAGCCGTCGGCGACGTGGCGACCCGCACCTCCTGAACCGTCGGCGTCGGCCGCGTTCGCGTAGAGGGTGAAGAAGTAGTAGGTGCTCCAGAGCGGGAGGAGGAACTGCCGGACGCCCTCGCGGATGCCCTCTTCGGTCACGACGAGATTGCCGCCGCGGATCACCGAGCTCGACATCAGGAACCACCGCATGGCGTCGGCGCCGTCGCGATCGAAGACCTCGTTGACGTCGGGGTAGTTGCGGAGGCTCTTCGACATCTTCTGACCGTCGGAGCCGAGCACGATGCCGTGGCTGATGACCTTCGAGAAGGCGGGCCGGTCGAAGAGCGCCGTCGACAGCGCGTGCATCACGTAGAACCAGCCGCGCGTCTGGCCGATGTACTCGACCACGAAGTCGGCCGGGGCGTGCGTCTCGAACCAGCTCTGATTCTCGAACGGGTAGTGCACCTGCGCGAAGGGCATCGAGCCAGAGTCGAACCAGACGTCGAAGACGTCGTCGATGCGACGCATCGTGCTCTGACCGGTGGGGTCGTCGGGGTTCGGACGGGTGAGGTCGTCGATGTAGGGGCGGTGCAGATCGGGCTCGCCCTGCTCGTTGAGCGGCAGACGACCGAAGTCGGCCTCGAGCTCGGCGAACGAGCCGTAGACGTCCACCCGGGGGTGGGCCGGGTCGTCGCTCTTCCAGACCGGGATGGGCGAGCCCCAGTAGCGGTTGCGCGAGATCGACCAGTCGCGGGCGCCGCCCACCCACTTGCCGAACTGGCCGTCCTTCACGTTCTCGGGCACCCAGGTGATCTGCTGGTTGAGCTCGCTCATGCGGTCGCGGAACTCGGTCACGCGGACGAACCAGCTCGACACGGCCTTGTAGATGAGCGGGTTGCGGCAGCGCCAGCAGTGCGGGTAGCTGTGCTCGTAGCTCGCGAGACGGACGAGGCGGCCGTCGGCACGGAGACGCTGCACGAGGGTCTTGTTGGCGTCGAACACCTGCTGACCCGCGACGCCGAGCTCGTCGAACAGCGGCAGGAACCGGCCCGCGTCGTCGACGGAGACCAGCACGGGGATGCCGGCGGCGGCGCAGACCTGCTGGTCGTCCTCGCCGTAGGCGGGCGCCTGATGCACGATGCCCGTGCCCTCGCCGGTCGCGACGTAGTCGGCGACGAGCACGCGCCAGGCGTTCTCGGTGCCGTAGGTCTCGGTGTCGGCGTAGACGTCCCAGATGCGGTCGTACTCGACGCCCTCGAGCTCGGCCCCGGCGAAGGTCGCGCTGACGGCGGCCTGGGCGGCCTCGGGCGAGTCGTAGCCGAGGTCGCGCGAGTAGGCGGCGAGGGTGTCGGCCGCGAGCAGGAACACGCTGCCGGTCAGCAGCTGCTGGTCGCCGGTGCGCTCGCCGGGCAGAAGGGCGTGGGGCACGGTCACGTAGTCGATCGACGGGCCGACCGCGAGGGCCATGTTCGTCGGGAGGGTCCAGGGGGTCGTCGTCCAGGCGAGCGCCTCGACGCCGGTCAGCCCGAGAGCCTCGGCCTTCGCCCCGACGAGGGGGAACGAGACCGTGACCGTCTGGTCTTGACGCATCTTGTAGACGTCGTCGTCCATCCGCAGCTCGTGGTTCGACAGCGGCGTCTGGTCGTGCCAGCAGTAGGGCAGCACCCGGAAGCCCTCGTAGGCCAGCGACTTCTCGTGCAGCTGCTTGAAGGCCCAGATCACGCTCTCCATGAAGGTGGAGTCGAGGGTCTTGTAGTCGTCGTCGAAGTCGACCCAGCGCGCCTGGCGGGTCACGTAGCCCTGCCACTCGTCGGTGTACTTCAGCACCGAGCTGCGGGCGGCCGCGTTGAAGGCGCCGATGCCCATGTCGTCGATCTCGTGCTTCTCGGTGATGCCGAGCTGCCGCATCGCCTCGAGCTCGGCGGGCAGACCGTGGGTGTCCCAGCCGAAGCGACGGTGCACCTGCTTGCCGCGCATCGTCTGGTACCTCGGGAACACGTCTTTGGCGTAGCCCGTCAGGAGGTGGCCGTAGTGCGGCAGCCCGTTGGCGAAGGGCGGGCCGTCGTAGAAGACCCACTCGTCGCAGCCCTCGCGGGCGCGGATCGACTCGCGGAAGGTGTCGTCGCCCTTCCAGAACGCGAGGATCCCCTGTTCGACGTCGGGGAATCGGGGCGATGCGGGTACCGGCTGGTAGGCCATGGGAACTCCAGGTGGTGCGGATGTCCGTTCACGAGGACGCCTGCCGAGGGTTCTCGGTCGGCGCGGTACCACCCCGCTTGCCGCCCCTGCGGGCGACCGCTCTGCTGCGGCTGTGACGGGCCTGCCCCGCTCGGGTCTACTGACGCCTCGTGCCCTGACGGGCCGGTCGACGCGTTCTGCCGAGAGCTCCCCGGTGATGGCCGGATCACAGCGGGTCCATCGTACAAGGCGAGGAGGCGCGGCGCGATCATCTGCAGAGAGTGCAGAATCGAGATCATGACCGCCGAGAGCACCGCCGACCCCCAGAGCACCGCGCAGCCCGAGGGGACGGCGAAGCCGGAGAGCTTCACCACCGTGCTGGTCGCGTTCGTGGCGAACCTGCTGATCGCCGTCGCGAAGACGGTGGCGGCTCTTCTCACGGGGTCGGCCTCGATGGTGGCCGAGTCGGCGCACTCGTGGGCCGACACCGGCAACGAGGTGTTCCTCTTCATCGCCGACAAGCGCGGGGTGAGGCGACGCGACGCCTCGCACCCTCTCGGCTACGGCAAGGAGACCTACGTCTGGTCGATGTTCGCGGCCTTCGGGCTCTTCACGGTCGGCGCCGTCGTCTCGATCCAGCACGGCATCTCGCAGCTGGGCGCCGCCGAGGCGGCCGAGGACTACCTGGTCAACTACATCGTGCTCGGAGTGGCCTTCGTGCTCGAGGGCACCTCCTTCTTGCAGGCCCTCCGTCAGGCCCGAGGCAGCGCTCGCGACCGCAGCCAGCCGACCCTCCGGTTCGTGCTGCGCAGCTCGAACCCGACGTTGCGCGCCGTCTTCGCCGAGGACGCCGCTGCGCTCGTCGGCCTGGTGATCGCGTTCCTCGGCATCCTCCTGCACCAGATCACCGGTTCAGCAGTGTTCGACGCCGTCGGCTCGATCGCGGTGGGTGTGCTGCTCGGGGTCGTCGCCCTCGTGCTGGTCGACCGCAACAGGAGGTTCCTGGTCGGCGAGAGCCCGAGCGACGAGCTCGAGTCGATCGTGCTCGCGCGTCTGCTCGACCGCCCCGAGATCGCCCGGGTGACCTACCTGCACACCGAGTTCGTCGGTCCGGGGCGTCTCTACCTGGTCGCGGCGGTCGACATGTCGGGCGACGAGACGGAGGGGCACGTCGCCGTGGCCCTCCGTCGCGTCGAGCGGGAGCTCGAGGAGCACGACGCGGTCGAGGAGGCGGTGCTCACCCTGTCGACGCCCGACGAGCCGAGCCTCCTGCCGATCAGCTGAGGCGACGCGTTCGGCGACGCGCGTATCCGACGGCGACGAGACCGAGACCGATCACGACCAGCGCAGCGACCGACAGCGGGCCCGATCCCTCGGCGCCCGTGTAGGCCAGTGCCGACGTGCCGGAGGTCGAGGAGGTGCCCACGACGGCCGTCGGGGCGACCAGGGTGAAGGTCACGACGTTGCTCGGACCCGACATGAACGATTGGTCGGGGTTGTCGAACAGCGTGAAGACGGCGAACGAGTAGGTGCCCGGCTTCAGGCTCTCCGTCATGGACCAGGTGCCGTCGGCCCCGACGATCGTCGGGTCGATGCCCGCGATGAGCGGCTCGAACTCCCCTTCGCCGCCGCCTTCCCCTTCGCCCCGGGCCGCCGCCGCGTAGCGGTCGATCGCGGCGCGCCCCTCGGGGAAGAACCCGTAGAGGGCGATGACCGTGCCCGGGGTGCCCGTGCCCGCGATGGTGAAGACCTGCGAGCCGTCGTGCCCCTGGCTGCCATCGGGCCGACCGACCACCGTGCCGCCCTGCGCGGGCGAGGTGACGACCGGAGCCGCGGGCAGGAGATCGACGCGACGGAGCACGCTCACGACGACCGAGGCCTCACGGGACGGGAGCGTGGTCGCGAAGCCGTCCGCATCGAACGCGCCCTGACGTGCGGAGATGCTCCACTGGCCGTAGGGCACGAAGACCTCGTCGCTCCACGTCCCGTCGGCGGCCACCACCGGCGGCTCGTCGTCGTATCCCCAGGGAGTCGCCGGGACGATCGCGAGCAGGTCGATGTCGATGACGGAGCCGGGCGTGCCCGTTCCGGTCACGTCGATCGCACCCGTCTCGTAGTCCCCCGACTCGTAAGGTCGTCCCTCGACGCGGCCGCCCTCGCCGGGCGTGGAGATCGTCGGTGCGGAGCTCGTGGGGAGCCCGGCGACGACGAACTCGCGATCGATGGTGCCGAGGTCGACCCCGTCCGCATCCGAGACCTGCAGCACGACGGTGTACGTGACCGCCGCCGTGGATCCGTCGAGGGAGATCGCTTCGGAGAACGCTCCGTCGGCGACCTGCGACAGGCCGCTCTGTCCGTCGGAGATGCTCCAGCGGACCGTGCTCCCCGTCGGCACCGACGCCTCGAGGCGGACGCCGGCGGAGGTCAGCCGCTGTCCGACCAGGGGGCTGGTCACGGTGAAGCCGGGGGCCGCGGCGGCTTCGACGGCCGGCGGAGCGGCCGGCGAGGGGGATGCGGACGGGTTCGCGACGACGTCCGAGCCGGGCGCCGTGGGCTCGACCGCGACGGGAGTCTCCACAGGAGCGCCGGAGCCGGGCTGGTCGGCGGGGACGTCCTCGACCGGCGCCTCGCCGGGTACCGGTGCACCGTCGACGGGGTCGGCTCCGACGGTCGGCGCCGGAGACGCCGCCTCGTCGGCAGCGGTCCCGTCGACAACCGTCCCGTCGACGACCGTCCCGTCGGCGGGTCGCGCGAGCCCGACGCTCTGCTCCGTCGGGGCCGGAGCGGCGGAGGCCGCGGGCACGCCGATCAGGAGTCCCCCCAGGGCGATGACGACGGCGGTCGGCAGCGCGACGGCGGCCGACAGGGTGTTCTTCATGGTGATCTCTCTCGCGTGGGCCAAGCTCGACGCGGTGCTCTCGACCCACCCCCGGGCCCCGCGACACGGCCTCAAGTCGACCGCGTGACCTCACCGTACGGAGTCGAGGCGGCCGGTCGCGCGGCCGTGATCGTTTCGTCACCCGATGTCATCCGAACGATTGAGGTTCCGTCATCTCGACGGACGACACCGGGCCTCCGATGGTGTGGCGAGCGTCCATCGGATCGCACGAGTCGTCTGTCCGTTGGCGGGTCTGTCAGGTGGACGGAGGCGCCGGCGTCTACCGTGATGCTCGTGCGTTCAGTGATCCGGTTGGCTAGGGCCAACCCCTCAGCCATCCGGTTCCTCGTGGTCGGCGGCATCGGGTTCGTCATCACCATGGTGATCAACTACGGCCTGAAGCTCTTCGTCATCCCGCAGCACCCGGTCACGGCCCTCGCCGTCGGCACGATCGTCGCGACCGTCGTGTCGTACTGGATGAACAAGAAGTGGTCGTTCGACGATCGCGGTGACCGCCACACGGCGCACGAGATGCTCCTGTTCACGGCGGTCAGCATCGTGGGCATCGGTCTGAACTCGGCCCCCCTCTACCTCTCGCGCTACGGCTTCGGCCTCGGCGTGCCGAACGTGTCGTTCGCCACGCAGGAGGTGGCGGACTTCATCAGCGGCCCGATCATCGGCACGCTCATCGCCATGGTGTTCCGCTACTGGGCCATGAACAAGTGGGTGTTCCCGAAGAGGGCCGACATCGTCGACGTCCTCTCGCCGACGTCACCGTCGACCGGGTCGACGCCGACGCACTGACGAGGACGCGCCTCCCGGGTCGTCAGGAGGCGGTCGACGGGCGTGCGACGGCGTCGAGACCGTCGGCGACCGGCCCCAGGGCGTCGGCCATCACGTCGCCGAGCGGGCGACGACCGACTCCCGATCTCGCCCAGTGGGTGATCGCGGCCACCGCGGCGGCCACCAGGGATGCCGCCGCGGCCTCGTGACCGAGCTCGCCCCGTCGCCCGCCGGAGGCCTCGGCGAGATGGGCGGCGACGACCGACTGCAGCCGCACGACGCGGACGGCCGCCGATGCGACGAGCTCGTCGCCGAGACCCATCGCCTCGGACTGCGTCAACGCCCAGGGCACCCGGGCCGGGTCGTGGGCTCGGCCGACGGCGACCAGCGCCGCCTCGACGCTGCGCACGGGCGATGATCCCGAGGAGGCGCGGAGCAGCTCCCCGAGACCCGCCAGACTCACGTCGAGGTCGAGCCAGAAGAGGTCGGCCTTCGAGTCGAAGTAGTTGAAGAAGGTGCCCCGGCTGACCCCGGCCCGCTGGGCGATCTGGTCGACGGTCGTCCCCGACCAGCCGTTCTCGAGGAACAGCTCGGCGGCGGCGTCGGCGAGCATCTCGGCCGACGAGCGGCGAGGGCGGCCGATCGGGCGCCGTGACGGGTCTGACATGCCCTCCATCATGGCGGTACACTCGATCGGTGCACTTGTTGGACTCCGTCCATAAACGTGTTCCGCCGTCCCGGAGTCAGCGTCGACGACCGTGACGGCGTCATCCTCACCCGGCCCGCCCCTCCCGATCACCCGGAGTCCCATGCGCACCCGTCTGCCCGCCCTCCTCGCCCTGACCACCGTCGGCGCCCTCCTGCTCGCCGGATGCACGACCGGCGGCGAGGCCACGGGGTCCGCCACCCCGCGCTCGGGCGGCACCCTCACCTACGCGACGGGCGACGCCGAGCCGACCTGCCTCGACCCGCACGTCGGCGGCAACTACCCCCAGGCCCTGGTCTCCACCCAGTACCTCGAGTCGCTCGTCTCGAAGAACGGGTCGGGCGAGATCGTCCCCTGGCTCGCGACCTCATGGGAGGAGTCCGCCGACGGCCTCAGCTGGACGTTCGACCTCCGCGACGACGTCGTCTTCAGCGACGGCACCCCGTTCGACGCCGCCGCGGTCGCCGCCAACGTCGCCCACCTGCAAGACCCGGAGACCCTGTCGTCGACGGGCTACCTCGCCCTCGGCAAGGTCACCGGCGTCGAGGTCGTCGACGCGCAGACGGCGCGCTTCGACCTGAGCGCCCCCGACAGCGCGCTGCTCGAATCGCTGACGCAGCCCTGGGTCGCGATGGAGTCGCCCGCGGCGCTCGAGCGCAGCCAGGAGGTCAACTGCGAGTCCCCCGTCGGCACCGGTCCGTTCGTGGTCGAGTCGTGGACCAAGCAGGACCGCATCGTGCTCACCCGCAACGACGACTACTCGTCGCCGCCCGCCGACGCCGACCACGACGGCCCCGCGTACCTCGACGAGGTCGTCTGGCGCTTCATCCCCGACTCGGCGGCGCGCTACTCGGCGCTGCAGGCCGGGCAGGTCGACGTCATCGACAACGTCCAGCCCGACACCCTCGTCGCCGCCGAGAAGGACGACGCCCTGGCCGAGATCGACGCGCCCCGCCCCGGCGCCGTGAACCGCATCGAGCTGAACTCGGGCAAGGCGCCCTTCGACGACGAGCGCGTGCGCGAGGCCTTCATCACGGGCGTCGACGTCACCGACGGCATCGACTCGCTGTTCTTCGGCACCGCCGAGCGCTCGTACTCGCCCCTGTCGAGCGTCGAGCCGCTCGCCTACTCCGACCCGTCGCTGTTCGAGGTCGACGTCGACGCGGCCGGAGCGCTCCTCGACGACGCCGGCTGGACGGAGCGCGACTCCGACGGCTACCGCACGAAAGACGGCGAGCGCCTCTCGCTCGAGTTCCCGGTGAGCACGAACCAGTCGATCCCCGCCGAGCAGTCGCTCTTCGAGCAGGTGCAGGCCGGCGCCCGCGACCTCGGCTTCGAGGTGACGCTCTCGCCGCTCGACCTGTCGAGCTGGTACGGCGCCCTGGCCGCGAACGACTACGACCTCGTGAGCGCGCCGTACACGAAGGTCGGCCCCGACGTGCTGCGGATCCTCTACGACACCGACGGCATCACGCCGGCTCCGAGCGGCTACTTCGCCAACCTCGCCCAGCTGAGCGACCCCGCCCTCGACGACCTGCTGACGCGGGCGTCCGAGACCTCCGACGCCGACGAGCGCGCCGACCTCTACGAGCAGGCCCAGAGGATCGTGCTCGAGAGCTACACCGTGCTGCCCCTCTACGACCAGCAGAACCACTACCTGGCCCGTTCGGCGGTCGCCGGCGTGCGGGCGCTGCCCCCGGTCTCGGCGGTCACGCTGTATGACGCGTACACCGTCGGCTGAGGGTCGGGCCGTCATCCGGTCGTCGACCGGGCAGGAGCCGAGGAGGCGCGGGGTCGTGCCCGCACCCGTCCGGTGGCTGGTCGGTCGCCTGGTCGGGGCGCTCGTCGTGCTGTGGGCCGTGGCCACGCTGATCTTCTTCGCGATCCGGCTCGTGCCCGGCGACCCGGCCGAGGCGATCCTCGGCGGCCCGGGGTCGCAGGCCTCCGCGGAGGCGATCGCCCTGGTCCGCGAGCAGTACGGACTGGACGACCCGCTCCTCCTGCAGTACCTCGCGCAGCTGGGTCGGCTGGCCGTCGGAGACCTGGGCACCTCGTACTCCCTGCGCACCGACGTGGCGGGTCTGCTGCTCGACCAGCTGCCCGGCACGCTGCTGCTCGCCGTGCTGTCGCTCGTGGTCGCGTGGCTGCTCGCCCTGGGCACGGCCTGGTGGGCGACCCTCGGCGGGCGCGTCGCCGGGGCGGTCTCGTCGTCGCTCGAGATCGTCGCCTCGGCGGTGCCGCACTTCTGGCTGGCGGGTGTGCTCGTGCTGGTCTTCAGCACGCAGCTGGGCTGGCTGCCGCCGGTCAGCACCGGCACGCCCCTCGGCATCGTGCTGCCGGTCGTCACCCTGGCGATCCCGGTCGCCGGGTTCCTCGGGCAGGTGACCCGCGACTCGCTCCTCGACGCGTCGACCGCGCCGTTCGCCCTGACGGCACGAGCCCGCGGCGAGTCGCGGTCGGGACTGTTCCGCCGTCATCTGCTGCGTCATGCGGCTCTGCCGGGGCTCGCGCTCTCGGGCTGGGCGTTCGGCTCGCTGCTGAGCGGCGCCGTCGTGGTCGAGTCGATCTTCGCCCGGCCCGGGCTCGGTCGCACGCTGCTGCAGGCCGTCACGCTGAGGGACATCCCCCTGGTGACGGGGGTGGCGCTCACCTCGGCCCTCGCGTACGTCGTGGTGGTCGCCCTCGGCGACCTGGCGGAGCGCGCCGTCGACCCCCGGGAGCGTGCCGCATGACCGTGCTCGCCGAGCTCCCCCGACGCCGTGGCCGTGAGCGGGCTGGTGGCGGCTCCCGCGTGAGACCACCGGAGGCGGTGGCCGCGATCGTGCTGGCCCTCGTCGTGCTGGCCGCGGTCGCCCCGCAGCTGCTCGCACCGGGCGATCCCCTGGCGATCTCCCCCGCCGACGCCTTCGCTCCGCCGTCGCCCGCCCACCCGTTCGGCACGGACGAGTCGGGGCGAGGGATCTGGACGCGCGTGATCCACGGCACCGGCGCCTCCTTGTCCATCGGGGCCGTCGCCACCCTGATCGGCACCGGACTCGGCGTGGCCCTCGGGGTCGCGGCCGGCTTCGGCGGCGGTCGGCTGCCGGGGCGTCTCGCCGACGCCGGGGTCAGCCGCCTCCTGGAGGTCCTGTTCGCCCTGCCCGGTCTGCTGCTCGCGCTCGTCGTCATCGCCTTCACCGGGCCGGGCGCCGTGCCCGCGACGATCGCCGTCGGGCTCGCCACCGCACCCGGCTACGCGCGCATCGTGCGCAGTCAGGTCGTGCGGGTGCGCCGCTCGGCGATGGTCGAGGCGGCCGTGGTGCTCGGGAGGCGACCGGGCACCGTCCTGCTGCGGCACGTGCTGCCGAACGCGCTGGCGCCCGTCGTCGTGCTCGCGACGCTCGGTCTCGGGCAGGCCGTCGTCTGGGCGTCGTCGCTCAGCTACCTGGGGCTCGGTGCTCCCCCGCCCGCCCCGGAGTGGGGCGCCATGCTCTCGGCCGGTCGCACCTACTCGACGACCGCCTGGTGGATGACCGTGTTCCCCGGGCTGGCCGTCGTCGTGACCGCCGCGGCCGCGACGGTGCTCGGCCGCGGGCTCGCCCGACGAGGGAGGGACTCCTCATGACCACCGCAGCGCGAGACGACACGGCGGCGGACGGGCTGAGGGTCGGCGGTCTGCGCGTCTCGTTCGGGTCGGCGACCGTGGTCGACGGCGTCTCGTTCTCGGTGGCGCCCGGCGAGTGCGTGGCCCTCGTCGGCGAGTCGGGTTCGGGCAAGAGCGTCACCGCGCGCTCGCTGCTCGGGCTGAGCGGCGGCCGGGTCGACGTCGATCGGCTGACCCTCGGCGACCGCGACCTCTCGACCCTCGACGACCGCGCCTGGCGTCGGGTCCGCGGTGCGCGCATCGGTCTCGTGCTGCAGGACGCCCTCGTCTCGCTCGACCCGCTGCGCCCGATCGGACGCGAGATCGACGACGCCCTCCGCCTGCATACCGACCTCGGCCCCCGGCAGCGTCGAGAGCGCGCGCTCGAAGTCCTCGCCGAGGTCGGCATGCCCGACCCGGAGACCCGTCTCGGTCAGAGGTCGGGCGAGCTGTCGGGCGGGCTGCGGCAGCGGGCTCTCCTCGCCGCCGCGCTCGTCCTGCGACCCGACGTCGTCGTCGCCGACGAGCCGACGACGGCCCTCGACGCCGAGGTGCAGCGCCTCGTCGTCGACCGTCTGGCCGCCCTCCGCGACGGCGGCACCGCCGTCCTCGCCATCAGTCACGATCTGGGCGTCGTGCGGCGCCTGGCCGACCGGGTGCTCGTGATGCGAGACGGCGTCGTCGTCGAGCAGGGGCCCACCGCCGACGTGCTCGACTCCCCGCAGGCCGACTACACGCGGCGGCTCGTCGCGGCACTGCCGGGCGGCGTGCCCCGAGGGCGACGCCTGTCGCGGGGCGACGTCGGCGAGGAGCAGGAGGCGCAGGCTCAGGAGGCGCGGGAGGCGGCGATGCAGGAGGCGCGGGAGGCGGCGGCGCAGGAGGCGGCGGCTCCGGTCGACGACGTCGTGCTCTCCGCGGAGGGCCTCCGACGCGTCTTCCCGGCGACCCGCGGGCGGGCGGCCCGGCTCGCGGTCGACGACGTGTCCCTCGAGCTGCGCGCGGGCGAGACGCTCGGCCTGGTGGGCGCCTCCGGAAGCGGCAAGACCACGACCGCGCGCCTCCTCCTGGGGCTCGACGAACCCGACGGAGGTGCGGTGCGCCTCCTCGGGGAGCCCTGGTCGCCTCTGCGAGAACGCGATCGCCGCGCCCGCCGCGCCTCGCTCGGTGCGATCTACCAGGACGCGGCGAGCTCCTTCGACCCCCGCCTGACCGTCGAGCAGCTGCTCGCCGACGCGATCACCGCGGGTCGGAGCCTGCGGACGGCGCCCGTACGGGCCGAGATCGAGGCGCTGCTCGACCGGGTGGGGCTGCCCCCAGGGCTCGCGCCCCGTCGCCCCGCGTCGCTCTCGGGCGGGCAGCGGCAGCGCGTCGCCATCGCCCGCGCGCTCGCCCCGCGGCCCCGCATCGTCGTCTGCGACGAGCCCGTCTCGGCCCTCGACGTGTCGGTGCAGGCCCAGGTGCTCGATCTGCTCGACGACCTGCAGCGCGACGACGACCTGTCGTACCTCTTCATCTCGCACGACCTCGACGTGATCGGGCACATGGCCGACCGCGTCGCCGTGATGCACGAGGGGCGCATCGTCGAGCAGGGGCCGACGGCCGACGTCTTCGCCTCGCCGCAGCACCCCCACACCCGGGCGCTGCTCGCCGCCCGCCCCTAGCGCTCGCCGCCCGCCCCTAGCGCTCGCCCAGAGGGGTGCGGCGGGTCGGTGTCATCGGCGGCGGGTCAGCGCTGACCCGCCCCCGATGACACTCACCCGCCGCACCCGGGCACCTCCGCACCCGGGCACCTCCGCACCCGGGCACCCGTGCACCCGTGCACCGGTCAGCGTCGCGGGGCGGCTTCCCCGTCGCCGTCCACGCGCACCACGTCGATCGGGCCGGACTGCGCCCACTCGAGCGCCCAGTCCGACTTCGCGACCTCGCTCGACTCGTCGGCGTAGGCCTCGACCAGCTCGCGCGCCTCGACGTCGGTCGCGACCGACGGCCCCGAGCCGAGCAGCGGCTCGTTGGCGGTCTCCTTCGTGAACCACACGGCGACGAGGCCGATCACGGCCGCGGCCATCAGGTAGAAGGCGGGGATGTCGTGGGCCCACGAGAAGCCCTTCCCCTCGGCCCAGACGACCAGCGCCTCGGTGGCGAGCGGCGTCGTGCCGCCGAACAGCGACACCGACACGTTGAACGCGATGGCCAGGGCGCCGTAGCGGATGATCGTCGGGAACAGCGCGGGCAGCGTCGACGGCATGGTCGACGTGAACGTGACGAGCACCAGGCCGAGCACGAGCAGGCCGACGAAGACGAGCGGCGTGCTCTCGGACTGCACGAGCTTGAGGGCCGGCCACGACAGCACCAGGAACCCGATGCAGCCGGCGAACAGCACGGGTCGACGGCCGAACCGGTCGCTCAGGCGCCCGCTGAACGTGATGACGATCATCATCAGCACCATCACGACGATCACGAGCAGCAGCCCCGAGGTCGCGCTGCGGCCGAGCGTGTTGGTGAGGTAGGTCGGCATGTACGACAGCAGCATGTAGTCGGTCACGTTGAACACCAGCACCAGGCCGATGCAGACGATCAACGCCCGCCAGTTCTCGGCGAAGAGCTTCACGAGCGGCACCTTGACGTGCTCGCGACCGGCGGCCTCCTCCTGCTGCTTCTGGAAGGCCGGCGTCTCCTCGAGCTTGAGGCGCAGGTAGAGCCCGATCAGGCCGAGGGGCCCGGCGATCAGGAACGGGATCCGCCAGCCCCAGGCCAGCAGCGCCTCCTCGCTCATCGCCACCTGCAGGGCCGTGACGAGCGAGGCGCCCAGCACGTAACCGCCGAGCGTGCCGAACTCGAGCCACGAGCCCATGAAGCCGCGACGATTGTCGGGCGAGTACTCCGCGATGAACGTGGCCGCGCCTCCGTACTCGCCGCCGGTCGAGAAGCCCTGCAGGAGGCGCGCCAGCAGCAGCAGGATGGGCGCCCAGATCCCGATGGTCGCGTACGACGGGATGAGGCCGATGGCGAGCGTGCCGGCCGCCATGAGGATCATCGTGACCGCGAGCACCTTCTGGCGGCCGATCCGGTCGCCGAGCGGGCCGAAGAACGCGCCGCCGATCGGGCGCACGATGAACGCGGCGGTGAACGTGCCGAAGGTGAAGAGGATGTTGAGCGCGTCGTTCCCGGGCGGGAAGAACACCTGCGCGATCGTCGTCGTGATGTAGGCGTAGACGCCGAAGTCGAACCACTCCATGGCGTTGCCGAGCGCTGCGGCGCTGACCGCGCGCTTGAGCAGGCCCTCCTCGACGACGGTGACGTCGTCGGTGGTGAGCGATCGCCGGGCGGGTCTCGTGCTGTGCTGCTTCTTGGCGGACATCGGGTGCCTCCAGTTCGTCGGGTGATGGCGTCGACCCCAGCGTCGGCAAAAACGCACCGACACTACCAGTCCTGTCATGTCAGTACCAGTGCAGCGTGCGCACAGGTGCAGAGAGCGCACCCCCGAGGAGGCGCGGATCGCCACGCGTAGACTGATCGGCGTCCCACAACCAGGCACCTCCCCACCGACACGGTGCCGCCCACAGAACCGGAGAGCCAGATGCCGTCAGCGATGCCCGAGAAGCCCGCCCTCGAAGGACTCGAGGCCCGCTGGGGCCAGGTCTGGGAGGACTCCGGCACCTACCGGTTCGACCGCGACGGCGCGACCCGCGCCTCCGTCTTCTCTGTCGACACTCCCCCGCCGACCGCCTCGGGCAGCCTGCACATCGGTCACGTGTTCAGCTACACGCACACCGACGTCAAGGCGCGGTTCGAGCGGATGCGCGGCAAGCGCGTCTTCTACCCGATGGGCTGGGACGATAACGGCCTGCCGACCGAGCGTCGCGTGCAGAACTTCTACGGCGTGCGCTGCGACCCCTCGCTGCCCTACGACGCCGACTTCACCCCGCCCTTCGAGGGCGGCGACAACAAGTCGTCGAAGGCCGCCGACCAGGTGCCCATCTCGCGCCGCAACTTCGTCGAGCTGTGCGAGCGCCTGACCGTCGAAGACGAGAAGCAGTTCGAGGACGTCTGGCGCAAGCTCGGACTCTCCGTCGACTGGACCCAGAGCTACCGCACCATCGGCGACGACTCGCAGGCCATCGCGCAGAAGGCGTTCCTCCGCAACCTGTCGCGCGGCGAGGCCTACCAGGCCGACGCCCCGACCCTGTGGGACGTCACCTTCCGCACCGCGGTGGCGCAGGCCGAGCTCGAAGACAAGGACATGCCGGGCGCGTACCACAAGCTCGCATTCCACCGCACCGACGGGCAGGGCGACGTGCTGATCGACACGACGCGCCCCGAGCTGCTGCCCGCCTGCGTCGCACTCGTCGCCCACCCCGACGACGAGCGCTACCAGGCGCTGTTCGGCACGACCGTCCGCTCCCCCCTGTTCGACGTCGAGGTGCCCGTGGTGGCGCACCACCTGGCGCAGCCCGACAAGGGCTCGGGCATCGCGATGGTCTGCACCTTCGGCGACACCAACGACGTCGTGTGGTGGCGTGAGCTGCAGCTGCCGAACCGCGCCGTGATCGGCTTCGACGGTCGGTTCGTCAGCGAGGCGCCGGCGGCGATCGAGTCCGAGGCGGGTCGCGCCTCCTACGCGCAGCTGGCCGGCAAGACCGTGTTCAGCGCCAAGCAGTCCGTGGTCGAGCAGCTGACCGCCTCGGGCGATCTGGTCGGCGAGATCCGCAAGATCACGCACCCCGTCAAGTTCTTCGAGAAGGGCGACAAGCCCCTCGAGATCGTCTCGACGCGCCAGTGGTACGTCGTCAACGGCGCTCGCGACGAGCAGCTCAAGTCGACGCTGCTCGAGCGCGGCGGCGAGGTCGCGTTCCACCCCGAGTTCATGCGCGTGCGCTACGAGAACTGGGTCAACGGCCTGAACGGCGACTGGCTGATCTCGCGCCAGCGCTTCTTCGGCGTGCCGATCCCGGTCTGGTACCCGCTCGACGGCGACGGCAACCCCGTCTTCGACGAGGTGATCGTGCCGAGCGAGGCGCAGCTGCCCGTCGACCCGTCGTCCGACACCGCGCCCGGCTACGACGAGTCGCAGCGCGGGGTCCCCGGCGGGTTCCAGGGCGAGCTCGACGTGATGGACACCTGGGCGACCTCGTCGCTCACCCCGCAGCTGGCCGGCAAGTGGGAGGCCGACCCCGAGCTGTTCGACCTCGTGTTCCCGTACGACGTGCGCCCCCAGGGGCAGGACATCATCCGCACCTGGCTGTTCTCGACGATGCTGCGCGCGCAGCTCGAGGGGGGCACCGTCCCGTGGCGGAACGCCTCGATCTCGGGCTTCATCGTCGACCCCGACCGCAAGAAGATGTCGAAGTCGAAGGGCAACGTCGTCACCCCGGCCGCGATGCTCGACGACCACGGCTCGGACTCGGTGCGCTACTGGGCGGCCTCGAGCCGTCTGGGCACCGACGCGGCGTTCGACCCGCAGAACCCGAAGCAGATCAAGATCGGCCGCCGACTGGCGATCAAGGTGCTGAACGCCGCCAAGTTCGTCTACTCGTTCGAGCTGCCCTCGGGCGAGCACTCGGTCACCGAGCCGCTCGACCGCGACCTGCTCGCCACCTTCGCGTCGGTCATCGAGACCGCCACCGAGGCGCTCGAGGGCTACGACCACGCCCGGGCGCTCGAGACGACCGAGAAGTTCTTCTGGACCTTCTGCGACGACTACCTCGAGCTGGTCAAAGAGCGCGCCTACGGTGCGACGACACCGGCCGAGCAGGCCTCGGCAGTGCTCGCCCTCCGCACGGTGCTCGAGGGGCTGCTGAGACTGCTGGCGCCGTACCTGCCGTTCGCGACCGAAGAGGTCTGGTCGTGGACGCACGACGAGTCCATCCACCAGGCGGCGTGGCCGACCGTCGCCGAGCTCGGTCTGTCCGAGGGCGAGTCCGCGACCGGGCTGGTCGGGCTCGTCGGGCAGGCGCTGATCTTCGTGCGCCGGGCGAAGTCCGATGCGAAGGCCTCGCAGAAGACCCCCGTGTCGACGGCCGTGATCACGGCGCCGGCCGCTCAGCTGGCGCTGGTCCGCCTCGCCGCGGGGGATCTCGCGGCGGTCGGCAAGATCGCCGATCTGACGTTCGCCGAGGGCGACGAGCTCGCCGTGGGTGACATCGTGTTCGCCGAGCAGCCGGCCGACACGTCCGCTGCGGCACCGGCGGCGGGCGCCTGATGCAGCTCGGTACGCGGTGGAGCGTAGGAGGCGCGGCGCCGGCCGACCTCGATGCACCCGTCCTCGGGGCGATCGCCTCCGTCGAACGCGAGCTCGCCGAACAGGGCGTCGACGCGTCGACCTGGCGCTGGACGCTCACCTGGCTCGAGCGTCGCCCCGTGGTCGAGCTCGACGACGGCACGGTCATCCGCGTCGACGCCGTGACCGGCGAGGCCCACGTGCACGAGCCCGCCGACGACGAGGACTAGCCCGCCCCTCCTCCAGTCGAGGAGTCACGACACGCCGCTCACCTCTAGGGGTCCGCGGCGTGTCGTGACTCTTCATTACCCTGCAGACGGCCGACGGCACGCAGCCACGATCAGCCCGATCATGGCTGCGACCCTGATCGAAGACCACAGAACACTCTGCGCCCCCACCAGCGCGGCTATCGTCGCGTCGACGATCGACACCACGCACACGGTGACCAGCAGAACGACCAACCACTCTCGACTCATGGCATAACGATAGCGATGAGTAAGCGATCAGGCCATCGATCGCAGGGTCGAGGAGTCATTACACGCCGCTCACCTCTGGAGGTCTGCGGCGTGTCGTGACTCTTCGACGAGGTCAGGCGCGACCGAGCACCTCGCCGTGCGGCATGATCAGCCAGCCGTCGGGGGCGTCGCGCCAGCGGCGCCAGGCGTCGGCGATCGCCTGCAGCTCGTCGTGGGTGGCGACGCCCTTCTCGATCGCATCGGCGTAGAACGCGGACTCGGTGGCGCGGGTGGCCCAGCTGTCGCCCCACCAGGTGCGCTCCTCGTCGGACGCGAAGCACCAGACGGACGCACTGCTCGCGACCTCGTCGAACCCCGCCTCGAGCATCCAGCCCTTGAGGCGCCTCCCTGCGTCCGGTTCCCCGCCGTTGCCGCGGTGCACCGCCTGGTAGACGTCCATCCACCGCTGCAACCCGGGGTTCTCGGGCGCCCAGACGCAGCCGTGGTAGTCGACATCGCGGGCTGCGACGACTCCCCCGGGGCGCGCCACCCGACGCATCTCGCGGAGCGCCGCGACCGGGTCGCCGACGTGCTGCAGCACCTGATGGGCGTGCACGACGTCGAAGGAGTCGTCGTCGAAGGGCAGCGCGAACAGGTCGGCCGTCTCGAAACGGACGGCCGCCAGCCCCCGCTCGACCGCGAGCGACGTCGCCTGCGCGACGATCCCGGTCGACGAGTCGATGCCCACCACGAGACCGGGGGCGACCCGCTCGGCCATGTCGACCGTGATCGTGCCGGGGCCCGACCCCACATCGAGCACGCTCGCGCCGGGCGTCAGATGCGGCACGAGATAGGCCGCCGAGTTCTCGACGGTGCGCCACGTGTGACTCCGCAGCACGCTCTCGTGGTGCCCGTGGGTGTACCGGGCCGTGTCGCGAGGTCGTCCGCTCATGCGGCGACCCTAGCGCGCCTCCTCGGCTCCGCCCCCGCCCTCGCCCTCACCTCCGGCATCGACGGGTCACGACTCGCCGCAGCCCCGGCGGCCCCGCGGCGTGTCGTGACTCCCCGGGCGGGCCCGCGGACCGGCCTAGGCTCGGGCCATGACGAACCCGCTCCTCGCCCCCAGCACGCTGCCGTATTCGCTGCCGCCGTTCGCGAGCATCACCGACGACGACTACCTGCCCGCGTTCGAGGCCGGCTTCGCCGAGCAGCTGGCGGAGGTCGAGGCGATCGCCACCGACCCCGCCGAGCCGACCGTCGAGAACACCCTCGACGCGCTCGAACGGAGCGGCGCCACCCTCGCCCGGGTCGGCCACGTCTTCTTCAACAAGACGTCGTCGGACTCGAACGCGGCCACGGACGCCCTCGAGCTCGACCTGGCGCCTCGACTCGCCGCCCACACCGATGCGATCCGCCTGGACCCGCGGCTGTTCGCCCGCCTGCGGAGCCTCCACGAACGGCGCGACGACCTCGACCTGACGCCCGAGCAGCGCTATCTCATCGAGCGGCTGGTCGACGACGCCGTCCGGTCGGGTGCAGCCCTCGGCGACGACGACAAGACCCGGCTGCGCGATCTGAACGGGCGGCTGTCGACGCTGACGACCCGCTTCGAGAAGAACCTGCTGGCCGACACGAACGACCTCGCCGTGGTCGTCGACGACGTCGCCGAGCTCGACGGGCTCGACGCGGGTGCCGTCGCGGCCGCCGCCGAGGCCGCCCGCGACCGGGGACTCGACGGCCGGTACGTCATCACGCTCGTGCTCTTCAGCGGCCACCCCTATCTCGCGGCCCTGACCGACGAGGCTCTGCGCGAGCGCATCATGGACGCGTCGCTGTCGCGCGGGCGCCGCGGCGGGCCGTTCGACAATCGCGACCTCGTGGTCGAGATCGTGCGTCTGCGGGCCCGGCGTGCCGAGCTGCTCGGCTTCGCCAGTCACGCCGCGTACGTCACAGCAGGTGAGACGGCGGGCACCCCCGAGGCGGTGGCCGATCTGCTCGCTCGACTCGCGCCTCCTGCGGCTCGCAACGCCCGCGCCGAGCAGACCGTGCTCGAGCGTCGAGCCGGGCGGCCGATCGCCGCCTCCGACTGGGCGTTCGTCGCCGAGCTCGTCCGCACCGAGGAGCACGATGTCGACACCGCGGCCATGCGCCCCTGGTTCGAGGCCGAACGGGTGCTGCACGACGGGATCTTCTTCGCAGCGGGCCGGTTGTACGGTCTGCGCTTCGCCGAACGACCCGATCTCGTGGCTTACCACCCCGACGCACGGGTCTTCGAGGTGACCGACGACGACGGCGCACCGGTCGGCCTCTACGTGCTCGACCTGCACACCCGCGACAGCAAGCGCGGCGGCGCCTGGATGAACCCCCTCGTGTCGCAGTCGGGCCTCGCGGGGCTGCCCACCGTCGTGGTCAACAACCTGAACGTGCCGAAGCCGCCGGCCGGCCAGCCGACGCTGCTGACACTCGACGAGGTGACGACGTTCTTCCACGAGTTCGGGCACGCCCTGCACGGTCTCGTCGCCCGCGTCGGGTATCCGACCTTCTCGGGCACGAACGTGTTCCGCGACTTCGTCGAGTTCCCGAGCCAGGTCAACGAGATGTGGATGCTCTGGCCCGACGTGCTGGCGAACTACGCCGTGCACCACGAGACCGGCGAGCCGCTGCCTACCCGACTGGTCGACGCCCTCGTCGCGTCGCAGGGGTTCGGCCAGGGGTTCGAGACGAGCGAGTACCTCGCCGCCGCCCTGCTCGACCAGGCGTGGCACTCGCTGTCGTCGGCCGAAGCCGAGGCGGTAGTCGACGTCGAGGCGTTCGAGAAGGAGGCGCTGGCCGCGGTCGGTCTCGATCTCGCGTCCGTCCCGCCCCGCTACTCGAGCACGTACTTCGCCCACACGTTCGCAGGCGGATACGACGCGGGCTACTACTCGTACATCTGGAGCGAGGTGCTCGACGCCGACACGGTGGAGTGGTTCGAGGAGAACGGCGGCCTGACCCGCGCGAACGGCGACCGGTTCCGTTCACGCCTGCTGGGTGTCGGTGGCTCGAAGGATCCCCTCGAGGCGTTCCGCGACTTCCGCGGCAGGGAGGCGCGGGTCGAGCCGTTGCTGGCCCGTCGCGGTCTCGCGTAGTCGGCGCGCACTGGGGCGGGTTCGCGTCTTCGGTGGCGGGTCAGCGCTGACCCGCCCCCGATGACGGGAACCCGCCGGACCCGCTCGGGGCTAGGCGGACTTCTCGGTGCGCTGTTCGACGACGCGGGGCACGATGGTCGGCGCCGCGTTCTCGAGCACGGAGGCGCGGGTCACCACGACCTTGCCGACGGTGTCGTCGGAGGGGACGTCGAACATGATCGGCCCGAGCACCTCTTCGAGGATGGCCCGCAGCCCTCGCGCACCGGTCTGCCGGAGGACGGCGAGGTCGGCGATCGACTCGAGTGCGCCGCGATCGAACTCGAGCTCGACGCCGTCGATCTCGAACATGCGCTGGTACTGACGCACCAGGGCGTTCTTCGGCTCGGTGAGGATCTGCATGAGCGCCGGCTGGTCGAGCTGGGTCACCGTCGTCACGACCGGCAGACGGCCGATGAACTCGGGGATCAGACCGAACTTGTGCAGGTCTTCGGGCAGGACCTCGCTGAAGAGGGCCGCCTCGTCCTCCTTGCTGTGCAGAGGGGCGCCGAAGCCGATGCCTCGCTTGCCCGCGCGGTTCGAGATGATCTCTTCGAGCCCGGCGAACGCACCGGCCACGATGAACAGCACGTTGGTCGTGTCGACCTGGATGAACTCCTGATGCGGGTGCTTGCGACCGCCCTGCGGCGGCACGGAGGCGACGGTGCCCTCGAGGATCTTGAGCAGCGCCTGCTGCACGCCCTCGCCCGACACGTCTCGAGTGATCGAGGGGTTCTCGGCCTTGCGGGCGATCTTGTCGATCTCGTCGATGTAGATGATGCCCGTCTCGGCCCGCTTGACGTCGTAGTCGGCGGCCTGGATGAGCTTGAGGAGGATGTTCTCGACGTCTTCGCCGACGTAGCCGGCCTCGGTCAGGGCGGTCGCATCGGCGACGGCGAACGGGACGTTGAGACGCTTGGCCAGAGTCTGCGCCAGATAGGTCTTGCCGCAGCCGGTCGGACCGATGAGCAGGATGTTCGACTTCGAGATCTCGACCTCGTCGGCCAAGGACTCGGCGGCGGTGAGGGTCGAGGCGGCGCGGATGCGCTTGTAGTGGTTGTACACGGCCACGGAGAGGGAGCGCTTCGCCGCGTCCTGGCCGATCACGTACTCTTCGAGGAACGAGTAGATCTCGCGGGGCTTCGGCAGGTCGAACTCGCTGGTGGGCTCTTCGCCGGCTTCGGCGAGGCGCTCTTCGATGATCTCGTTGCAGAGCTCGACGCACTCATCGCAGATGTAGACGCCGGGGCCGGCGATCAACTGCTGGACCTGCTTCTGGCTCTTTCCACAGAACGAGCACTTGAGCAGATCGGCGCTCTCACCTATACGTGCCATGCCCGGCCTCCTTCGTGGCGTGAAGATCGGCGACCCTTGACGGTCGTCGTGCATCGAGCCTAACGCGATCCTCCGACGCCGACGGACCCACGCGGGCCGGGCGCCGGATCCGCCGACACGACGAAGCCCCGGACCGCGTGGTCCGGGGCTTCGAGGCGACCGTGGTCGGAATCGGTCAGCGCGTGAGCGCCGGCTGGTTCTTGCGCGAGGTCAGCACCTGGTCGACGAGACCGTAGGCCAGGGCCTCTTGTGCGCCGAGGATGTTGTCGCGCTCGATGTCGCGGTTCACCTCTTCGGGGGTCTTGTTCGAGTGGAACGACAGCGTCTCTTCGAGCCAGGTGCGCATGCGGAGCACCTCGGCGGCCTGGATCTCGATGTCGGACGCCTGGCCCCCGCTGTTGCCGCCGGTCGACGGCTGGTGGATCAGCACGCGGGCGTTGGGGAGGGCGAGTCGCTTGCCGGGCTGACCGGCGGCGAGCAGCACCGCGGCGGCCGACGCGGCCTGACCGAGGCACACCGTCTGGATCTCGGGGCGGATGTACTGCATCGTGTCGTAGATCGCCGTCATGGCCGTGAACGAGCCGCCGGGCGAGTTGATGTAGAGCGTGATGTCGCGGTCGGGGTCCATGCTCTCGAGCACGAGCAGCTGCGCCATGATGTCGTCGGCCGATGCGTCGTCGACCTGCACGCCCAGGAAGACGATGCGGTCTTCGAACAGCTTGGCGTAGGGGTCTTGGCGCTTGTAGCCGTAAGCCGTGCGCTCTTCGAAGCTGGGGAGGATGTACCGGGAATCGGGGGTCTGGACGCGGCCCGCACCACCCATCATCGGGAGTTCCATGTGTTCTTCTCTTTCTGTGCTGACGATCGGGTGGGGGCTACGACTGGTCGGTGCCGGCGCCGCCGACGACGTCGGTGGCCGAACCGCGGATGTGGTCGACGAAGCCGTATTCGAGGGCCTCTTCGGCCGTGAACCAGCGGTCGCGGTCGCCGTCCTCGTTGATCTGCTCGACGGTCTTGCCCGTCTGAGCCGCCGTGATCTCGGCGAGACGTCGCTTCATCGAGAGGATGAGCTGCGCCTGCGTCTGGATGTCGGACGAGGTGCCGCCGAAGCCGCCGTGCGGCTGGTGCAGCAGAACACGCGCGTTCGGCGTGATGTAGCGCTTGCCCTTGGTGCCGGCGGTCAGCAGCAGCTGACCCATCGAGGCCGCCATGCCGATGCCGACCGTGACGATGTCGTTCGGCACGAACTCCATGGCGTCGTAGATCGCCATGCCCGCGGTGATCGACCCGCCGGGCGAGTTGATGTACAGGTAGATGTCCTTCTCGCTGTCCTCCGCGGCGAGGAGCAGGAGTTTCGCTGCGATCTCGTTGGCGTTCTCGTCGCGCACCTCGGAGCCGAGCCAGATGATGCGGTCTTTGAGCAGTCGGTCAAAAACACTGTTGGGCAGTGTCACATCGGCCATGGTGGAGCTCCCATTCGTTGTCGCTTGCTGTCGAATCTATAGGGTCCAACGCACGGGTTCCGGACTGTTCGCCCACGGCAGATAGCGGGTGGCGACGGGTGTCCGGCTCCGGCGTCGGGCCGACCGAGGAGGCGCGGTGCCGGGGACGACGGAGGGCCGGGTGCGTTCTGCACCCGGCCCTCTCGTGTCGACCGGCGGTCGACCTCAGACGTGTCGACTACGCGTGGTCGTGACCCTCGTGGTCGTCGTCGTCCGAACCGACACCCGCCGTGGCGGTGAAGGCGGACAGGTCGACGGCCGCGCCCTCGCCGTCGACGACCTTGGCCTTCGACAGCACGACCGCGAGGGCCTTGCTGCGGGCGACCTCGCCGACCATGGCGGGGATCTGACCGTTCTGGTCGAGGACCTTGATGAACTCGCCCGGCTCCATGCCGTACTGGGCGGCACCCTGGATCAGGTACTGGGTGAGCTCGTCCTGCTCGACCTTGACCTCTTCCTTCTCGGCGATGGCGTCGAGGAGGATCTGGTTGCGGAAGGCCTTCTCGCTGCTCTCCTTCACCTCGGCGCGGTGCTCGTCGTCCTCCAGGCGGTTCTCCTGCTCGAGGTGACGGTGCACCTCGTCCTCGACGAGCTTCTCGGGGACGGGGATCTCGACCGACTCGAGGAGCTTCTCGACGACCTGGTCGCGAGCCTGGCCGCCCTGGCCGAACGACTTCGACTTGGCGAGCTGCTCGCGCAGGTCGGCCTTGAGCTCGTCGATCGTGTCGAACTGGCTGGCGATCTGAGCGAAGTCGTCGTCGGCCTCGGGGAGCTCGCGCTCTTTCACGGCGGTCACGGTGACGGCGATGAGCGCGGTCTCGCCCTCGCGGTCGCCGCCGAGCAGCTTCGACTCGAAGGTGGTGCTCTCACCGGCGGTGAGCGACTCGAGAGCCTCGTCGATGCCCTCGATCAGTTCGCCCGAACCGAGCTCGTACGAGATGCCCTTGGCGGTGTCGACCTCGTCGTCGCCGATCGTGGCCGTGAGGTCGATCTGGGCGAAGTCGCCCGTGGTGGCGGGACGGTCGACGGTGACGAGCGTGCCGAAGCGGGTGCGGAGGTTCGCGAGCTCTTCGTCGACCTCGTCGTCGGAGATCTCGACCGTGTCGACCGTGAGCTCGATGCCCTCGTAGTCGGGCAGGTCGAAGTCGGGACGCACGTCGACCTCGACGGCGATGGTGAGGTCGCCCGAGAAGTCCTTGACGTCGGGCCAGCCGACGACGTCGGCCTCGGGGCGGCCGAGCACGCGGATCTCGGTCTCGGTGACGGCCTCGCGGTAGAACTTGTCGAGGCTCTCGCTCACGGCGTGATTCAGCACCTCTTCGCGACCGACGCGCTGGTCGATGATGGGCGGCGGGACCTTGCCCTTGCGGAAGCCGGGGATGTTGATGGTCTCGGCGATGTGCCCGTAGGCGTGCGTGACGCTGGGCTTCAGCTCGTCGGGAGTCACGACGATGTTGAGCTTGACGCGCGTGGGGCTGAGCTTTTCAACCGTGGTCTGGACCAATGTGGGGCTTCTCCTGTGTTGGCGACGCTGAACTCACATCCGAGACAGCAGGTAGACGATCGTCGGGGCGACAGGACTCGAACCTGCGATCTTCCGCCCCCAAAACGGACGCGCTAGCCACTACGCTACGCCCCGTGTATCACCTGGAACGGTCTCACCCCGTGTTGTCCCGTTGAGGTCGGGTCGGGGAAAAGGCCGCGGTCAGTCTAGCCGACGCGAGCGACCGGTGACTGAACGATCCGGCAGATGGTTTATAGTGGTTCTACCCATGCGGCCGAGGCCGCTTCGGGGATGTAGCTCAATGGTAGAGCCTCAGTCTTCCAAACTGATGGCGCGGGTTCGATTCCCGTCATCCCCTCCGATTCAGTCCTCCGGGGTCACCGATCTCATGATCTCGTCGAGTCCCGTCTGCGGCAGCACCCGCTCCCCGAAGTAGGCGGCGCCGTACTTCGTGAAGTGGATGCGGTCCGGCGAGAGGATGCGCCCCTCGTCGTCGGTGATGGGCACGCGGCCGTCCACCGCGAGGTCGAGCCAGGGCACGAGGTGCTCGGCCGGGATCAGATCGCGGGCGACGTGGTCCATCTCGACGATCTCGTCGGGGACGGAGTTGGTCAGCAGGGCACGCTCGTCGGGCGCCTGGCGTGCGATCCAGTTCGCATTGTCGCCGAAGTTCTTGGCGCCGCCGTAGAAGATCTCCTTGCCGTCCGCCACGGCCTGCGCGAGATCGTCTCGCACGCACGTCGGGTACTCCCGATCGGTGGCGTAGAGGATGAGCTCGGCCGCCTCATAACGCTCGTCGAAGTGGGCGGGCGTCGGCTGGTCGCGGAGGCATCCGAGGACGCCGGGCTGATGGATGATCTCGAGCCGCGCCTCCGGATAGGTCTCGAGGACGGCGTTGGCCAGGTCGCGCGAGAAGCTGTTGCCGACGACGAAGACGTTGAGCCGGTCGTCGTCGACGAAGCGCTCGGCGTCGTTCTCGATCAGGCGCTGGACGTACGTGACGTCCGTGGCGCCGTCGGCCAGGACCTCCGGCTCGTAGATACGACCAGGCAGACCGTTGGTCGAATGGAGCACGAGGCCCGCGGCGGCGACGAGCACGACGGCCGACCCGACCGCGGGGGCGAAGACCCGGCGGCGGACCGTGTCGGGCGATCGGAACGGCGTCTCGACGAAGCGCCAGGTGAGCCAGGCGAGCGCGAGGGAGACGACCGAGAGCACGAGGAAGACCCCGACTGGGGGCTCTTCGGGCGACCAGATGCGGGCGAAGGCGAACAGGGGCTGGTGCCAGAGGTAGGCGCTGAAGCTGATGAGGCCGACCAGCACCACGGGCGGCCGAGAGAGCACCCGGGCGGCCGGGGTGCCCTCGCGCGCGAAGGCGATGACGAGGGCGGCACCGACGACCGGGACGACCAGGACGAACGGGGAGACGGCCGAGCCGCCGTCGACGGCCACGACGGTGGCGACGATGGCGAGGAGCCCCGCGGTCGCAGCCGCGGAGGCGGCACGAGGGCCGAGGAGGCGCGGCGCAGCCTCGGCGCCGGGCCGCTCGTGCCACAGGGCGAGCCCGGCCCCGACGAGGAGCTCCCACGATCGGGCGGGCAGCAGGTAGAAGGCCGCATCGGGGTCGGTGGACAACCACCAGACGGCGACCCCGAAGCTGACGAGCCCGACGACGACGACGCCCGATGCCGCCGCCCGACGCCCGAGGGCCAGCAGGGCGAGCAGCAGCAGGGGGAACAGCAGGTAGAACTGCTCTTCGACGCCGAGGCTCCAGGTGTGCATGAGCGGCTTGAACTCGGAGGCGGTGTCGAAGTAGCCGCTCGACAGGTACAGCAGGACGTTGTTGCCGGAGAGCAGCGTCGTGACGAGCGACTGGCCGAAGTTCTCGAGTTCGTCCGGCATCATCCAGAGGACCGCGAACGGCGTGCACGCCGCCATGACCACGAGCAGCGCTGGCGCGATGCGCCGGATGCGGCGAGCCCAGAACGACCGGAGGGTGAAGGTGCCCCGTGACCGCTGGCCCACGATGATGCCCGTGATCAGATAACCGCTGATCACGAAGAACACGTCGACGCCGACGAGACCGCCTGCGAAGCCGGCCACCCCCGCGTGGAACAGGATGACGCTGACGACCGCCACGGCCCGGAGGCCGTCGATCTCGGGTCTGTAGATCACGTGTCGGGACTCCCCTGCTCGATAACCATGAACAGATATCAACTTTAGCATATCAATACCGGATTGCCTCGAGCGATTCGCGCAGCGACCGCGCGTGCCGCAGAATGGCGCCATGACCCCGGGATCGTCGCCCCGCCGCTCCGTCCGCCGACGGGCGCGCCTGCTCGGCACCGCCGCCACCGTCACGGCCGCCGCACTGGCCGTGGCGCTGTCCGCCTGCTCCGCACCGAGCACCACGGCCCCGCGTGCCGAAGGCGGTGTGGCACCGGCGGCGTCCGCCGACGATCTCCGGGTGGCGGTGGTCGGCGACTCGCTGAGCGCAGGCCGCAGCGGGTTCCTCGGCAACGGGCTCGACGACGAGTCGTGGATGACCTACGCGCAGGGCGACGGAGTCGTGTTCGCCGGCGGCTGGGCCCGTGCCGGCGCGACCGTCGAGCAGATGGCCGCCGCCGTCTCGCCCGTCGACGCCGACGTCCTGGTGCTGATGGGAGGGACGAACGACGTGCGTCACGGCACGAGGTTCGCCGAGGCCGAGGCGTCGTACGAGTCGATCATCGGCACGGTGGGCGCCGACCGCGTGCTGATCGCGGCGATCCCGCCCTACCAGCCCGCCCCGGAGGAGGCCATGGCCTACGAGGCCGACCTGGCCTCATGGGCCTATGGCGAGGGCTATCCGCTCATCGATCCCTGGCTCTTCGCGAGAGGAGCCGACGGACAGTGGGCCCCGGCCACGAGCGCCGACGGCATCCACCCCACGGCAGCCGGCTACGAGAGACTCGGCCGCGAGCTGCACGAGCTCATCCTCGACGAGGCGGCGTCACCCGCCGACTCGACCCGGGGTTGACGACCGCTCGGCACCCGGGCTTGACGACCGCTCGGCCACCGCGTCGTCTCCCGGTGCCGTCGCGCCGAGGCCCGAGGCGCCGCCGCCGCGGGCGGGCCGGCCCGTCGGCTTGAGTCGCAGCGCCTGCTTCTCGACCGCCCAGTAGGTGATCGTCGCGAGGGTCAGTGTGATCGCGACGGTCACGACGAGATAGAGGACGTACAGCGCGCGTCCGCCCTGACCGGGATCGAGGAGGTCCTGCATGATGCGGATGACCGGCATGTGCCACAGATAGACGCTGAACGAGATGACCCCGAGGCCACGGACGGGCGCCCAGTCGCAGAACCGGGCGATGAGCCCCAGACGGTCGCCGTGGGCCGGTAGCACCATGAGCAGCAGCACGCCCGTGAAGCCGATGGACGCGAAGGTGTCTTGGAACTCGGGGGTCGAGCCGATCCAGGCCACCACGAAGGCGGCCCCGATGATCACGAGCAGCGTGCCGCGGAGAGCGGAGACGGCCACTCGAGGTGCGGCCCCCCGCCGGACGGCGATGTAGAGCAGCGAGGCGGCCATGCCGAAGGCGAAGAGGTCGGCGTGCAGCAGCAGACTGCGGCTCACGACGGAGAACCAGTTGTCGGACCACGCGAGGTCCCCACCGCTCAGGCCCGACGTCTCGCCCACCGTGTGCTGCCAGATCTTGCCGGCGACACCGGCGACGAACATCGCCCCGACCGGCACGAGGGAACCGATCCAGCCGGAGGTGCGGAGCGCGACGTGCCGACCGAGCATCGCCAGGAACGGGAGCACGAGGTAGAAGGTCAGCTCGACGGTCAGCGTCCACGAGACCTCGAGACCCGTCCGCAGTGTGCTGGGCAGGTAGGAGTGCAGCAGGGTCAGGTCGACCAGGGTCTTCCACCACGGCAGCCGACCGAACTCGTTCTGCGACAGGAACGACATCTGCAGGACGAAGTTGACGATCAGGAGGACGACGACGTAGGCCGGCCAGATGCGCAGGAACCGGTTCGTGGCGTAGCGCCTCAGCGACGGCAGCTCACGACCCTCGATGATGCGGGTGGCGAACGGCCAGAACAGCAGGAACCCCGAGAGCACGAAGAACAGGCTCAGGCCCTGGTGCATGAAGAAGACGAGCAGGGGCATCGTCTCGTCCTCGACGTCGCGCGTCAGGACGTGCGCCACGTGGTACGAGAGCACGGCCATGGCCGCCAGCCCGCGGAGGCCTTCGAGACCCACGATGCGATCGCCCCAGTACGGCGCCGCCGACGCGCCCGGAGGGGTCGGGGTCGGGGCTGGCGCGGACATCGCCACAGGCTACCCGAGGGTCCTGGCCGGCGCCCCTCCCATGCGTCGCCCCGCGCGAGACGGCCGGCGGGTGGTCGGTGCCGCCCCCGGTGCCGGTGCCGGTGCCGGTGCCGGTGCCGGTGCCGGTGTCAGTGCTGCAGGTAGGCCAGCACCGCGAGCACGCGGCGATGGTCGGTGCCGCTGTCTTCGAGCAGCAGCTTCTGGAAGATCGAGGTGACGTTCTTCTCGACGGCGCCGGTGCCGATCACGAGCGCCGACGCGATCGCGGCGTTCGTCCGCCCCTCGGCCATCAGGGTCAGGACCTCGCGTTCACGCGGCGTCAGCGCCGCGAGGGGGTCGCTGCGCCGACCGAGCAGCTGCGACACGACCTGCGGGTCGAGCACCGTGCCTCCGTTCGCCACCCGCTCGAGGGCGTCGCGGAACTCGTCGAGCGACGCGATGCGGTCTTTCAGGAGGTAGCCGACTCCTCCGGAGCCCGCCTCGAGGAGGTCTCGGGCGTAGGCCACCTCGACGTACTGCGAGAGCAGCAGGATCGACGTGCCGGGTCGGCGCGAGCGGATCTCGATGGCCGCGCGCACCCCCTCGTCGGTGTGCGAGGGGGGCATGCGCACGTCGAGGACGGCCACGTCGGGGAGGTCCGCGTCGAGCGCGGCGAGCAGCTCGTCGGCGTCACCGTAGGCCCCGACGACCACGACCCCGATCTCGTCGAGCAGTCGGACGAGTCCTTCGCGCAGCAGCACGGAGTCGTCGGCGACCACCACACGGAGGGCGGGATCGAGGGTGCTGTCGGCCATCCGGTCAGTCTAGGGAGACCACGGTCTCCGTCGGCATCGTCGGCGTCGTCGGGCTCGCGGTCAGCGGGATGCTCACCGTCACGATGGTCGGCCCGCCCGCCGGGCTCGAGATGTCGAGGAACCCGCCGAGTCCCACCAGGCGCTCCTGCACCCCGGCCAGGCCGTGCCCGTCGCGGAGCCCCGCCCCGCCGCGGCCGTCGTCGGTGGCCACGAGCTCGAGGAGCAGCCCCATGCCGTCGGGCGCCTGCCGTGTGCGCACCACGATGTCGGCCGACGACGCCTCGGCGTGCTTGCCGATGTTCGTGACCAGCTCGGAGGCGATGAAGTACGCGTTGCGCTCGATGTCGACCGGGAGGACCACGTGGGCGGGCACCCGGTCGAGCAGCGTGGTCGGGATCGTCGCCCGGTCGACCAGCGACTCGAGGGCGGCGAGCAGACCGCGGTCGAGGAGCAGAGGAGGCGCGAAGCCGCGGGACAGCGCCCGCAGCTCCTCGAGGGCCTCCTGGGACTGCACCCGCGCCTCCTCGATGAGGCTCCGGCTCTTGTCGGGGTCGGTGTCGACGGCGCGGGAGGCGGCGGCGAGATCCATCTGGAGCCGGACGAGTCGCTGCTGCGGGCCGTCGTGGATGTCGCGTTCCAGGCGGCGGAGCGCCGTGCCCTCGGCGGAGAGGGCCGCCGTGCGGGAGATCTCGCGGTCGGCGAGCTCCACCTCGAGCTCGTCGGAGCGGAACCCGCCGAGCATGGCGGCGGCGATCGCCTGGTGCATGACGACGAACCCGTGCAGCACGTACGGCAGCAGCAGGACGACCGCGGCGAGGACGACCACGCCCACGGCGAGGGCCAGGAACCCGACCGTCGACCCGCTGAGCGCGTCGCCCAGGGAGTAGATGTTCCACGGCACGACGGCGGTGAGGATCAGCACGCCCAGGAGCACGAGCCCCAGGGGGACGGCGAGCGCCGCGAACGTGACGAACGAGGTGAACCCCGCGACCGCGGGGAAGACGACGACCGCGTAGAGGAGGTAGAGCCAGTAGTGCGGGTTCGCGACGACGGACACGGCGCGGACGATGCGCTTGTCGGAGCGACCCCACGTCGTGTTCGGCGTCCAGTCGACGGGGCGGATCGGGCGGTCGGAGGCCCACCGCAGCCGCGTCACCTCGAAGGTGCCGAACCAGCGCGCCGCCCAGAGGGAGACGAACACCACGACGGCGAGCGACAGGAGGCTCGCGATGTAGCCGCCGGAGGTCTCCCACCCGCGGAGGGCGATGTTGGCCGCGATGAGCACCACCACCACGAGCACCGCCGACAGCGCGATGTAGCCGAGCTCGCGGGGCAGGCCGCGCCAGCGTCGGGCGTAGCCGCCGGCCTGCCGCGGCGGCGAGAGGTAGGGGTTCGGGGTCGTGATGGGGGTCTCCTGGTTCATGCTGTCGAGCCTGGTCGACGGCCGGCGTCCGACCCATGGTGCCAGCGACCGGAACCCGGGTGGGGTTATCCCCCGCCTCCGACGCTCTCGGTGAGGCGAGGCTGGCCTACGTGAGCCGAGCCTCAGCTTGCTTGCGGAATCTTCTCAGACCTCTAGCGTTGACCACATCGTCAAGGAAAGGACCACGTCATGACCGACCTCACCCGCACCGTCCCCCAGGGATCCGTCGACCCCGACGTCGCTGCCGGCGTCGCCCAGTTCCTCAGCCAGATCGTCACCGACATGACCGCGCTGTCGGTCAACGGCAAGCAGGCCCACTGGCATGTCCGCGGCATCGCGTTCATCGCCGTCCACGAGCTGATCGACGTGGTCGTCGACCACGCACGTGAGTGGGCCGACCTCGCCGCGGAGCGCGTCGTCGCCCTCGGGCTGCCCGTCGACGGGCGCATCGCCACCGTGGCCGCCAACACGGTCATCCCGCCCACCTCGCCCGGCTTCAACCAGATCGACACCACGATCGCCGAGCTCGTGGCCCAGATCGACGCCTCGCTCGTCGCGGTCCGCACCGCGATCGACGAGCTCGGCGAGCTCGACGCCTCGAGCCAGGACGTCGCCATCGAGATCTCGCGCGGCCTCGAGAAGGACCGCTGGTTCCTCGCCGCGCACGTCGCCGGCTGAGGCTCCCGCTCCAGACGATCGGAGGCCGTCGCCCCTCGGGGCGGCGGCCTCCGTCGTGCCCTGCCTGCGCGGAAGCGGACCGCAGACGCCCGGGTCAGCCGAGCGCGACGTGGGTGAAGCGGCCGCCCAGCAGCGTCGCCGCGACGTCGAACGCCCGGAGGTCGACGTCCGCCGCCGACAGAGGGTCGGTCTCCGTCACGACGAGGTCCGCCACCGATCCCGCCTCGACCGAGGATCGCCCGCGAGTCGAGGCCGCGAGCGCGACCGACGAGACCAGACGCTGCTCGGGGTGCCAGGCCTCGCGTCCGTCGCGGGACCGCGACACGGCGGCGGCCATCGATACCCAGGGGTCGAGCGGCGCCACGGGCGCATCGGACCCGAGCCGCAGTGTCACGCCGGCGGCGGCGAGCGACTCGAAGGCGAAGGCGCGATCGGTGCGCCCCGCCCACAGGCGGTCGGCCACGTCGCGGTCGTCCATCGCGTGCTCGGGCTGCACGCTCGCGACGATGCCGAGCCGGGCGAACCGAGCGACGTCGCGGGCGTCGACGAGCTGCGCGTGCTCGATGCTCCCGCCGCAGCCGACCGCCTCGAGGGCGTCGAGGGCGAGGGTGTTCGCGGCGTCGCCGATGGCGTGCACCGCCGGCACCAGTCCGGCCGAGGAGGCGCGGCGCAGCCAGTCGACGAGCTCGTCGGCGTCGTAGGCGGACAGGCCCCGACCCGCGGGGGTGCCCTCGAGACCCGCATACGGGTCGTGGCAGAAGGCTGTGCGGGTGTTCAACGACCCGTCGGTGATGATCTTGAACGGGCCCATGGTCACGAGCCCCCCGGTGCCGTCGATGACGTCGCCGGTGCGGAGGCCCCGCTCGATCACCCGGTCGAGGTCGGCGGGGTAGACGCCGGCCGACACCCGGAGGCTGCGGTCGCCGCCGGCGACCCGTCGGGCCCACCGGTCGATCGAGAACGACATCTCGAGGTCGACGATGCCGACGACGCCACGCGCGGCCGCGGCGGCGGACGCGTCCGCCACCCAGCCGTCGAGGAGCTCGTCGGGGACCGCGCTCACCCGCGTGCTGACGTCGAAGGCGTCCTGCTCGCGCAGCAGACCCGTGGGGTGGCCGCCGTAGCCGTATCGTGCCAGGGCCGCGGAGTCGAGCCACGCCGCGTGCAGGTCGTTGCTGACCAGCACGACGGGCACGTCGCCGCTGACGGAGTCGAGCACCCCGCGGGTCGGCTCGTCGGCCCACAGGGCGTCGAAGAAGCCGTAGCCGACGAGCGGCTGCCCGCTCGGCGGCGGGTCGTCGCGCAGCTTCTCGCCGACGAGCGACGCCGCGTGGGCGGCGGAGCGGGCGGTCGAGAGGTCGAGTCGACGCCGGGCGAGCGCCCACTGGTCCATGTGCACGTGCGAGTCCCAGAGACCGGGTGCGAGCCAGCGCCCGCCGAGGTCGACCACGTCGACGCCGGGAGCCGGGGTGATGCCGGGGGCGATCACCGAGACCTCGCCCGATTCGATCAGCACGTCGACCGGGGGGCCGTCGCTGCCGACGAGGCGGGCGTCTTTCAGGATCAGGCCCCGCGCCTCCTCGGCTCCCCCGGTCGGGGCGTCGACGAGACTCATCGGTCGCGCACCCGTCGCATCTCGGCGGCCAGCGCCGGCTGCGCGTAGTGCCGGCCGTGCTCGAGCTCGTCGACGATGCGGTCGACGACCTCCGGCGGCTTGTTCTGACTGAGCTTGAGGCGGGCGTCGAACCGCGTCACCCGCAGGCGGATGCCGACGGTGCCCTTCGCGACGCGGCGGGAGCCCTCCTCGTCGAGAGCGAGCGACACGGGCTCGGGCATCACGTTCTCGAAGTGGTCGACGAGCTCGCCGAGCACTCGGAAGTTCTCGTCGTCGGACAGGATCTCGGGGACGCCCCAGAGATGCGCGGTGACGTGGTTCCAGGTCGGGACGATCTGCTCGGCGGGGTACCAGCCGGGCGAGATGTAGCCGTGCGGGCCCTGGATGATCACCATGGCCTCGTGCTCGCCGAGCTCGTGCGAGCGCTCGTCGGGGCGGCCGACGTGACTGACGATGGAGATCGCGTCGGGGTCGGCCGGGTCGGCGGGCTCGAGCACCACGGGGTAGTGCGACGCGACGATGCCCGCGGCCGTGTGCGACACGATGGTCGCCCACGGGTTCTCGCGGATCAGGCGCCTGACCTCGTCGACATCGGTCAGGACGAACGTGGGGGTGTGCCGCATGGGCTCAAGTCTGGTCGGTCGGGCACCAGTAGAGCTTCCGACCCGCGGCCATCTCCATGACGATGTTCGTGCCGCAGACCCGGCAGGGCAGTCCTTCGCGGTGATAGACCCAGTGCCGGTCGGCGCGGCTGCGGAGGGCCTTGGCGTGCTGCGCCTTCGTCAGACCGTCCATGGTCATCATCTGGCCCAGCTCGACGCCGCTCTTCAGCAGCTTCGTCCAGTCCTTGTAGAGGGCGCGCAGCACCTCTTCGGGCACCTGGTTGCCGGGGGTGTGCGGATCGAGGCGCGCCCGGAAGAGCAGCTCGGCCCGGTAGATGTTGCCGATGCCGCTGACGACGCTCTGATCCATCAGCAGCAGACCGATCGGGGTGCGCTTCTTCCCCGCGACGGACACGAACCGTTCGGCGCCCTTCTTGGGCGAGTCGACCAGCGGGTCGGGGCCGAGCTTGGCGATCGCCATGTCGACTCCCGCCGCATCGAGCACCTCGCACTTCGTCGGGCCGCGCAGGTCGCCGACCGCCGTGTCGGTGAGCAGCCGCACCCGCACCTGGCCGACCGGCTCGGGCGGGAACGACTCGATGTCGTCTTCGGCCTTCTCCTGCTCGGCCATGCGCACCCGACTCGTGCGCGGCGCTCCGATGCTCGCCATCGAGTGCTCGCCGTCGTCGTCGGGCGCGTTCTCGGCCTTGCGGGTGGCGGCCCGTCGACGCCGCGACTCCGCCATCGAGTGCCCCGTCGCGATCTCGCCCGCGAAGTCCCAGGCGCCGTAGAGCCCCAGGTGCACGTGCAGCCAGAGTCCGTTGTCGAACTCGAGGAACATCTGCTTGCCGACCGCCTTGGCGGTCACCATGGTCGCCCCGTCGAGCCTCTCGGCCCCGGCCGCGAAGCGCCCCTGCGGTGAGCTGACCGCGGCTCGGTGCCCGACGAAGCTCTGCTCGAACTGGTTGGCGATGCGGTGGACGGAATGACCCTCGGGCACGGTGCTCCCTCTCTCGGGGTGAGGTCCCGGCGGTGGGGCCGGGACGACGAAGCGGCGGGTACCCCGACCGGGGCGCCCGCCGCACTCGACGTTACGTCGTCAGTCGACCGGGTGCCCGGCGATGGCCCCGGTGGTCTCGTATTCGCCGACCTGCGCGATGCGTCGCACATGACGCTCGTCGTGACTGAAGGGCTCGGCGACGAAGGCGTCGATGAAGGCGAGCGCCTCGGACTCGGTGTGCTGACGCGCGCCGATGGCGATCACGTTCGCGTCGTTGTGCTGACGGGCCAGACGGGCGGTCGAGTCGTTCCAGACCAGGGCGGCCCGCACGCCCTCGACCTTGTTCGCGGCGATCTGCTCGCCGTTGCCCGAGCCGCCGAAGACCACGCCGAGCGCATCGTGGCCCTCGCGCTGGTCGCGGACGACCGCCCTCGCCGCCGCGATGCAGAACGACGGGTAGTCGTCGAGGGGCTCGTACGAGGTCGGCCCGTGGTCGGTCACGTCGTGGCCCGCGTCGGAGAGGTGCTGGATGACCGTCTGGCTGAACTCGAGGCCGGCGTGATCGGTCGCCACGTGGATGCGCATGGTGATCATCTTAGAACCGGGCCGGCGGACGGATCGCGACCTGCGCCTCCTCGGCGGCGGGGCTGCCCAGCCGAGGAGGCGCGGGTCGTCAGTCGAAGATCGGCCCGACCGTGCGGGTGCGCTTGATCTCGAAGAACCCCGGGTACGAGGCGACGGCCACGACGCCGTCCCAGAGGCGGGCGGCCTCGTCGCCCTTCGGCGCGGGCGAGATGACCGGCCCGAAGAAGGCGGTGCCGTTCACGGCGATCACCGGCGTGCCGACGTCCTGTCCGACGCGCTCGATGCCGTCGAAGTGGCTGGCGCGCATCTGCGCGTCGTACTCGTCGGTGTCGGCGTACCGCGCGAGGTCGGCGGGCAGGCCGACCTCGACGAGCGCCGCGGGGATGACCACGTCGGCGTCGGTCTCGCCGCCGGGGTGGATGCGCGTGCCGAGGGCGTCGTAGAGGGGCTTGACGGCGGACTGCCCGTGCAGCTCGCCGACGGCCGTGACGAGACGCGTGTAGCGGAGCATGCGGGCGAAGTTCGCCTTGTACTCGTCGCTGACGTCGTTGTCCTCGTTGAGCACGGCGAGGCTCATGATGTGGAAGGTCACGTCGAGATCGCGGTGCACGGCGACCTCGTCGATCCAGCGGCTGGTCATCCAGGCCCAGGGGCACGAGGGGTCGAACCAGAAGTCGACGGCGGTTCGGGGAGCGGGGGCGACGGTGTCGGTCATCGCCCCAGTCAACACCCCGCGCCACGACGGCCGGTCTAGGCTTTCAGCGGACCACGAGTCCCCTCACTACCTATACGGATGGAGCCACCGTGCCCGGAGAGAACCTCACCCGCGTCGAAGCGCAGGAGCGCAAGAGCATCGTCGACGTGCAGTCGTACGAGATCGACCTCGACCTGACCCGCGGCGACGAGGTGTTCGGCAGCACGACCACCGTGCGCTTCACCGCGACCCCGGGCGCCTCGACCTTCATCGACGCCCTCACCCGCACCGTGCACTCCGTGGTGCTGAACGGCACGGCGCTCGACGCCGCGGCCGTCTCGGACGGCGTGCGCATCCAGCTCGACGGTCTCGCGGCCGAGAACGTGCTCGAGGTCGTCGCCGACGCCGAGTACACCAACACCGGCGAGGGTCTGCACCGCTTCGTCGACCCCGTCGACGGCGAGGTCTACCTCTACTCGCAGTTCGAGGTGCCCGACAGCCGCCGGGTCTTCGCCGTGTTCGAGCAGCCCGACCTCAAGGCGACGTTCCAGTTCACCGTCACGGCGCCCGCCCGCTGGCAGGTCGTCAGCAACCAGACGACCCCCGAGCCCGTCGTCGACGGCGAGACCGGCACCTGGACCTTCGCGCCCACGCCCGTGCTCTCGAGCTACATCACCGCGATCATCGCGGGCCCCTACGACGTCGTCCGCAGCGACCTCACGAGCGCCGACGGCCGCACCATCCCCCTCGGCATCTTCACGCGTCGCTCGCTCACCGAGTACCTCGACGCCGACTACATCTTCGAGAAGACCCGCCAGGGCTTCGCGTACTACGAGGAGAAGTTCCAGTACGCGTACCCATTCGAGAAGTACGACCAGCTCTTCGTGCCCGAGTTCAACGCCGGCGCGATGGAGAACGCGGGCGCCGTGACCTTCGTCGAGACGTACGTGTTCCGCAGCAAGGTGACCGACGCCATCAAGGAGCGCCGCGTCGTCACGATCCTGCACGAGCTCGCCCACATGTGGTTCGGCGACCTCGTCACCATGAAGTGGTGGAACGACCTCTGGCTGAACGAGTCGTTCGCCGAATGGGCGTCGACCATCTCGACGGCCGAGGCCACCGAGTGGACCGAGGCTTGGACGACGTTCCAGGCGATGGAGAAGAGCTGGGCCTACCGCCAGGACCAGCTGCCCTCGACCCACCCCGTCGTCGCCACGATCAACGACCTCGAGGACGTCCAGGTCAACTTCGACGGCATCACGTACGCCAAGGGCGGATCGGTGCTGAAGCAGCTGGTCGCCTGGGTCGGCATCGACGCGTTCTACGCCGGCGTCGCCGCGTACTTCCAGAAGCACCACCACTCGAACACCGAGCTCAGCGACCTCCTCGTCGAGCTCGAGGCCACCTCGGGTCGCGAGCTGACCAGCTGGTCGAAGCTGTGGCTCGAGACGGCTGGTGTCAACACCCTCCGCCCCGAGCTCGAGGTCGACGCCGACGGCGTCATCACCTCGTTCGCCGTGCTGCAGGAGGCGGCGGCCGACTACCCGACGATCCGCCCGCACCGCCTCGCGATCGGCCTCTACGCTCTGCAGGGCGGCTCGCTGGTCCGCACCGACCGTGTCGAGATCGACGTGGACGGCACCCGCACCGAGGTGCCCGAGCTCGTCGGCCTGACGCGCGGCGACCTCGTGCTCATCAACGACGACGACCTGGCCTACGCGAAGATCCGTCTCGACGAGACCTCGCTCGAGACGGCGCTGGAGCACCTCTCGGAGATCGCCGACCCGCTGGCGCGCGCCCTCGTCTGGGGCTCCGTCTGGGACGCCACCCGCGACGCCGAGACCTCGCCCTCCGACTACGTCCGCCTCGTGCTCGACAACATCGCGACCGAGACCGAGTCGACGACCATCCGCACGACCCTCTCGCAGCTGCTGCAGACGGCCCGCAGCTACGTCGCCCCCGCGCGCCGCGCCTCCACGGTCACCGAGGTCGGCGACGGCCTGTGGGCCCTGGCGCAGGCCGCCGAGGCCGGGTCGGACGCCCAGTTCCAGTTCGTCACGTTCTTCGCGGCGATCGCGTCGACCGAGGCCCACAAGGAGGCGCTGGCCGGTCTGATCGACGGATCGGTCGCCCTCGAGGGCCTCACCGTCGACACCGACCTCCGCTGGCAGCTGCTGGAGGGCCTCGTGCTCGTCGGCGGCGCCGGCGAGGCCGAGATCGACGAGGCCCTGGCCGCCGACAACACGGCCAACGGCGCGCAGGCCGCCGCCCGCGCGCGAGCGACCCTCCCGACGACGGCGGGCAAGGAGGCCGCGTTCGCCTCGATCGTCGACAGCGCCGACCAGCCCAACGCCATCGTGCGGGCCACGACGCTCGGGTTCCAGCACGCGAACGACCCGGTGATCCTGCAGCCGCTCGTCGACCGGTACTTCTCGTCGCTGACGGGCATCTGGGAGTCGCGCAGCTACCACATCGCCGACACGCTCGTCTCGGGGCTCTACCCGGCCGGCCTCGCCGACCAGGCCCTCGTCGACGCGTCGTACGCGTGGCTCGAGGCCAACCCCGACGTGCCGGCCCTCCGCCGCATCGTCAGCGAGAGCGTCTCGGGTGTCGAGCGCGCCCTGCGCGCCCAGGCGGCGGACGAGCGCTAGTCGGACCGCCGACCGGCCGACCGGCCGGCACCGCCCCGAAGCGGCAGACCTTCTCAGAGGGTCTGCCGCTTCGGCGTTCAGCGGCCTCACCGCAGAGACATGACGACCCGTGCTTCACTTGTCGACGATGACTCTCCTCCTCCTCGCCGCCGGCACCGACCCCGCCGCCCCCGTCTCCTTCGACTGGGACGCCTTCTGGAAGATGTGGGGCATCCCCATCCGCATCGCGGGCATCATCATCGTCGCGGTGCTCCTCCGGGTGGCGCTGCACTTCACCATCCGTCGGATCGTCGACCAGGTCGTCAACGGCATCAAGCGCAAGCAGAACGTCGACGACACGCAGGCGCTGATGGCCTCGCCGCTTCAGGCCGTCCGCGTCGTGCAGCGCACGCGCACCCTCGGCAGCGTGCTGAACAACGTCGTCACCGTGCTGATCGCCGGCATAGCGCTCGTGCTCGTGCTCGGCGAGCTCAACTTCGACATCGTCGCCATCGTCGGGGCGGCCAGCGTCGTCGGCGCGGGTCTCGCCTTCGGCGCCCAGAACATCGTGAAAGACCTGCTGAACGGCGTCTTCATGGTCGCCGAAGACCAGCTCGGGGTCGGCGACGTGGTCGACGTCGGGCCGGCAGCGGGGGTCGTCGAGGCCGTCGGCATCCGCGTGACGCAGATCCGCGACGTGAACGGCGTCCTCTGGTTCGTCCGCAACGGCGAGATCCTCCGGGTCGGCAACATGTCGCAGGGCTGGACCCGCGTCGTCATCGACCTCGCCGTGCCCTACTCCGCCGACGTCGACCAGGTGCAGGACGCCATGCTCGAGACCGCGACCGAGCTCGCCGCCGTCCCCCGCTGGAAGCGCGCGATCCTCGAGACGCCCGAGGTCTGGGGCATCCAGTCGATCGCCGAAGAGCACGTCGTCATCCGCATCGTCGTGAAGACGCGGTCGTCCGATCGCGACACCGTCGACCGCGAGCTGCGCGCCCGGCTGAAGAAGACCACCGATGCGCTCGACATCGTGCTGCCGTCGCTGACCAGCGTCGTCCTCACGGGCTTCGACAGCGCCTCCTCCGTCCAGGGCGCACGTCCGCCCCGCACCTCCCCGACGCCGCACATCCCGAAGGGCAAGCGCAAGTGACCGATCTGCCCCCGACTCCCCCGTCGTCCGGTCTCGGCGGCGGCCCCGGTCTTCCCGTCGGCCCCCCGAGCGCAGGAGGCGCGGGTCAGCCCGTCACCCTCCGCGCCGGTCTCGGACAGGACGCCGCCCAGGGCAACTTCTGGCAGCAGATCGGCGGTCGGCCGACCTTCGAGCGACTCGTGCGGCGCTTCTACGAAGGGGTCCGGCACGACGACGTGCTCTGGCCGATGTATCCCGAAGCCGACCTCGAGGGGGCGATCCAGCGACTGACGGGGTTCCTCGAGCAGTACTGGGGCGGACCGACGACCTACAGCCAGGAGCGCGGGCACCCTCGCCTGCGCATGCGCCACGCGCCGTTCACCGTGACACCCGAGGCACGCGACCGCTGGCTGCTGCACATGCGCACGGCCGTCGACGAGCTGTCGCTGTCGCCGCTCGACGACGCCACCCTCTGGGCCTACCTCGAACGCGCCGCCCACGCGATGGTGAACGCGCCGTCCGCCTGACCGGCGGGTGCCCACCCGGGCGACCCGCGCCTCCTCGGCGACCGTCCGGATCTCGACCGGGGTGCGGGTCTGACCGCGTGCGGGCCGACTCGCGTGCGGGTCGACTCGCGTGCGGGTCGGACCGCGTCAGCCGCCGAGCAGGGAGGCGCGGCGCTTGACGAGCACGTGGCCCCGACTGGTCGTCAGCCGCGTCCACGGGCCGGTCTCGAAGAGCGCGACCTCGTCGCCCTCGACCAGGAACCCGAGGCTCAGACCGGCGAAGGCGGCCCCGGCGGGCACATGCTCGAGACCCGGGACGGAACGCGACCAGACCTCGGAGCGCACGCGGTGCACGATCTGCTCGCCGGCGTTCTCGGGCAGTGCCGCCGCGATCTCGTCGATGCCCGAGGTCGCCGTCGCCCGCAGGACGCCCTCGTCGGCGCCCGGCAGCGGCGACCAGCCGCCGCGCGGCGGCGAGATCGCGGCCCAGGTGACCGTGTTGACCTCGACCGGGAGCGACACCGTGACCGGCGCCGTGGGGTCGACGACGTCGTTCTGCAGCCTGACCAGCCGCTCCTTCATCGACCGGACGGGCACCACGGCGTCGAAGACGGGCGAGTCGTCGAGCTGGTAGGTGCGGAGACCGAGCACCGTGGGGCTCTCGTCGAGCAGCCCGAGGGGGTAGAAGACGGCCGTGTAGACCGCGAGCACGCCGGAGCCGGCGATGAGACGCACGGAGCCGTCTTCGACCCGGCCCGCCCGCCCCAGATAGGTCGCGAGGTCGCTGAGGGAAAGGGAGTCGGGGAGGGTGAATGTCGTGCTCATCGGCCCCCTAAACTACATCGGATGACCGACGATCCGCTGCAGAGCCTGCTCGCCACCCTCGACCTGGCCCCCGCGGGCAACGTCGGCGGCCAAGACGTCTTCACCGGCACCTCGCAGTGGGAGCCCCTCGGGCGCGTCTTCGGCGGTCAGGTGATGGCCCAGTCGCTGGTCGCCGCTCAGCGGACGATCGGCGGCGAACGGGCGGTGCACTCGCTGCACGCGTACTTCCTCCGCCCCGGCGATCTCAGCATCCCCATCACGTTCACGGTCGACCGGATCCACGACGGGCGGTCGTTCGCCACCCGACGGACTCAGGCGTCACAGGACGGCGTGCCCATCCTGTCGATGATCGCCTCGTTCCAGACCCTCGACGACGGCCTCGACCACCAGGTCGAGATGCCGACGGACCTCCCCGGGCCCGACGACGTGCCGAGCGACTCCGAGCTGCTGTCGGCCGTCGACCACCCCGTGGCCCGTGCCTGGGCCGCCCGCCCGTTCGACATGAGGCACGTGCCGTCGCCCGTCTACTTCACGATCGACGGCGCCCGGGTGGCACACCAGGCCGTGTGGATGAAGGCGACGTCGCCGTTGCCCGACGACCTCGATCTGCACCGCGCCGCCCTGCTCTACGCCAGCGACTACACGCTGCTCGAGACGATCTACCGTCGGCACGGCGTGCCGATGATCACCCCCGGGCTGAAGGCCGCCAGCCTCGACCACGCGATGTGGTGGCACCGCCCGGGCCGCGCCGACGAGTGGATGCTCTACGTCCAGGAGAGCCCGAACGCCACCGGTGGGCGCGGACTCGCGCTCGGTCGCATCTACGACGGGTCGGGTCGACTGCTCGCCAGCGTCGCGCAGGAGGGCATGATCCGCGTCCCCCGGGCCTGACGGCCGTGCGGCGCCGGGCGGTGCGGGGCTTCTCGAGGCCGCTCGTGGTGCTCGAGCGCGGGTTCGGTGAGGCGCGACTCAGCGACGACGGAAGGTCAGCGGCGGCTCGACGAAGGGCTCCCATGCGGCGCGTTCGCGGGCCGAGATCCGTCGCGGCGTGTTCGTCGGCGTGTCGACGAGCACGATGGTCGTCGCCGCCTTGGTGAAGAGCTGCCGCGGTTCGACGCCGAGTGGTGACCACACCTCGTAGCAGACCTCGAGGCTGGCGCCGCCGAGCCGACCGACCCAGACCTGGATGTCGAGCGGCGCCCTGAGGTACGGGATGGGCAGCAGGTACTCGAGCTCCTGACGAGCGATGAGGGTCATCGTGTCGGCACCGGGGCTGCCGTCGAGGACCGCCGCACCCGATGTCTGGTCGACCTCGCCGTCGGCCGACCAGAACGCGTCGATGCGCGCCTCTTCGAGGAGGCGCAGCATCGACGCGTTGTTCACGTGCCGGTACCCGTCGAGGTCGCTCCAGCGGACCCGGGTCGGAACGTGCAGGCGGGTCATCTCAGTCGCGGGTCAGCTTGCGGTACGTCGCCGAGCTGGGCTTGGCGGCGTCGGCACCGAGACGTTCGATCTTGTTCTCTTCGTAGGCCTCGAAGTTGCCCTCGAACCAGTACCACTTCGGCGTGCCGTCGTCGTTCAGCCCCTCCCACGAGAGGATGTGCGTCGCGATGCGGTCGAGGAACCACCGGTCGTGGGTGATGACCACGGCGCAGCCGGGGAACTCGAGCAGAGCGTTCTCGAGGCTGCCGAGGGTCTCGACGTCCAGGTCGTTCGTGGGCTCGTCGAGCAGCAGGAGGTTGCCGCCCTGCTTGAGGGTGAGCGCCAGGTTGAGGCGGTTGCGCTCACCACCGGAGAGCACACCGGCCTTCTTCTGCTGATCGGGGCCCTTGAATCCGAACTGCGAGACGTAGGCCCGCGACGGGATCTCGGTCTTGCCGACCTGGATGTAGTCGTGCCCCTCGGAGACGACCTCCCACAGGTTCTTGTTCGGGTCGATGCCACCGCGGCTCTGGTCGACGTACGAGATGTCGACCGTCTCGCCGACCTTGAGCTCGCCGCCGTCGAGCGGCTCGAGACCGACGACCGTCTTGAACAGGGTCGTCTTGCCGACGCCGTTCGGGCCGATGACACCCACGATGCCGTTGCGGGGCAGCGTGAACGAGAGATCGTCGATCAGGACGCGGTCGCCGAAGGACTTGTGCAGCTTGTGCGCGTCGATGACCTGCGAGCCGAGTCGCGGCCCGACGGGGATCACGATCTCCTCGAAGTCGAGGGTGCGTGTGCGCTCGGCCTCGTTCGCCATCTCTTCGTAGCGGGCCAGACGCGCCTTGGACTTCGCCTGGCGGCCCTTGGCGTTGCTGCGGACCCACTCGAGCTCGGAGGCGAGGCGCTTCGCCAGCTTGGCGTCTTTCTTGCCCTGCACCTGCAGGCGCTCGCCCTTCTTCTCGAGGTAGGTCGAGTAGTTGCCCTCGTAGGGGTAGAGACGACCGCGGTCGACCTCGGCGATCCACTCGGCGACGTGGTCGAGGAAGTACCGGTCGTGGGTCACGGCGAGCACGGCGCCGGGGTACTTGCTGAGGTGCTGCTCGAGCCAGAGCACGCTCTCGGCGTCGAGGTGGTTGGTGGGCTCGTCGAGCAGGAGGAGGTCGGGCTTCTGCAGCAGCAGCTTGCACAGCGCGACGCGGCGCTTCTCACCACCGGAGAGGTTCGCGACCTCGGCGTCGCCCGGGGGCGTGCGGAGGGCGGACATCGCCTGCTCGAGCTGCGAGTCGAGATCCCACGCGTCGGCGGCGTCGATGTCCTCCTGGAGGGTGCCCATCTCGGCGAGCAGCGCATCGAAGTCGGCGTCGGGCTCGGCCATGGCGGCCGATACCTCGTTGAAGCGGTCGAGCTTCTGCTTGATCGGACCGACGCCCTCCTGGACGTTCTCGAGCACGGTCTTGGTCTCGTCGAGCTCTGGCTCTTGCATGAGGATGCCGACGGTGTAGCCGGGGCTGAGCTTCGCCTCGCCGTTGCTGGGGGTGTCGAGCCCCGCCATGATCTTCAGGATCGTCGACTTGCCGGCGCCGTTGGGCCCCACGACGCCGATCTTGGCGCCGGGGATGAACGACATCGTGACGTCGTCGAGGATCAGCTTGTCGCCGACCGCCTTGCGGGCGCGCACCATCGAGTAAATGTATTCGGCCATGGGGTCCAGTCTATCGGGCAGGGCGATGCGCCCCGGTGGGTGAGAACGAAGAGGAGGGCGCCGATGGCGCCCGGGTCACCAGTCGATGGTCCGCGTCGTGCCGATCAGGCAGTCGCCCGTGCCGAGCACCGGGGCGACCTGGCTGGAGTAGCCGGTCGACCCCGCCTGACCGACGAGGCAGTCTTCGCCGCGCAGCACGGAGAACTGGATCGAGTCGGCCTCTCGACCGATCGACGTCGTGTCGCTCGTGACCTGCATGTCGGCCTTGTCGAACCCGGCCGCGACGAGGTTGTCGACGAGCGACCGCCCGTCGGTCGCTCCCCCGCCGTCGAGGTACGAGCTGTTGACCCGGTCGAAGAAGGCTCGGGCCTCGTCGATCGGGGCGTCCGCCGCGAGGGAGGTGGCCGCCGCCGTCGCGGATGCGCTCGGCACGGGGTCGGTCGCGATCGGGTCGGGGCTCGAGGTGCAGCCCGCCGCCCCGAAGGCCAGGGCCAGCAGCACCACGGCGGACGGCGCGAGACGCGAGCGGGGCACGGCGGGCCTTCCTCTTCGCGGACGATCATGCGGCCCGGGCGGAGCCGCTGCCGATTCTACGGGTCGATCAGAAGGGCGTGTCGATGCTCTCGAGGTCGCGCACGCCCGGCCCGTCGGCACCGGGCGTCGAGGCACCCGACTCGTCGGCGCCGAGGGGCGCGACCGACCATCCGTCGGCCGCGGGCGTCGTGGGAGACCCGCGCCGCGCCTCCTCGGCGTCCACGCCGTCCGTGTCGTCCGCCCGCTCGGGCTGCTCGACCTGCTCGGGTGCGTCGTTCGACGACGGCGCCACGGCGGCGGCCGACGACCGGGTGAAGGTCGATCGACCCCACCGGAGGTCGTGCCCCATGGCGTCGGCGTCGATCTCGACGGTGGTGCCCGATCGGTCGCCGTTCTGCCAGGGGCGCACTCGGAGGCGGCCCGTGACGAGCACGCGGTCGCCCTTCTTGACGCTGGCCGCGACGTTGCCGGCGATGGCCCGGAAGGCGGTGACGGTGTACCAGTTCGTCTCGCCGTCCGACCAGGTGTCGGTCGAGCGGTCGTAGCGACGGATGGTGCTCGCCAGGCGGAAGCTGGCGATGTCGAGGCCGGCCTCGGTCGTGACGGTGCGCGGATCGGTGGCGATGGTCCCTGTGAGGGTGATGATGTCGGTCATGGGGCGAGTCTCGCGACCGCGGGGCCGCCGATCGACCCGTACCGCGCCTCCCTGTGGACGGCGACGGCGACGGGTCGATCGGGGAGGGATCATGACCGCGCCCGGTGTCGGTGGCCGATATCGGCGGCCGGTGTCAGTGCTCGTGGAACTCCGGGTAGTCCGCGCCGGGTCCGAGCGCCGCGAACAGCGCGCTCTTCGCCACGGCCAGGGTCGGGAACACCGCACCCTCGTCGGAGTCGCGCGAAGGCATGCGGACCGCGAAGCCCTCGTCCGTGCGGTGGATGGAGCCCACCGTCCCGGAGGGGCCGACGGCCACCCAGGTCTGTCTCGTCGTCGTCTGGTCGCTCATCGTCGAGCACCTCTCTGTAGGTCGTCGCCCGCGGCAGCGAGGCGACGGAGAACGGTGACGACACGCGGTCCGCTGACCGACGGGTCGCCCTCGCCCGGAATGTACTCCCCCGCCCACCGAGAGGACCGGGGCGCCCGCACCGCCGCACCCTAGGGTGTTGCCATGAGATCACCCTTCACCCCCTACGTGGCCGACGACGCACGGTACTCGAAGCTCGACTACGTACGCACCGGCCGGAGCGGCCTCCGACTGCCGCGCATCTCGCTCGGTCTCTGGAACAACTTCGGCACCGATCGCGCGCTCGAGACCCAGCGCGACATCGTCCTCCGTGCGTTCGACCGCGGCGTCACCCATTTCGACCTCGCGAACAACTACGGGCCTCCCTACGGCTCGGCCGAAGAGCAGTTCGGTCGCATCGTCGCCGCGAACCTGCGCCCGTACCGCGACGAGCTCGTCGTCTCGTCGAAGGCCGGCTACGACATGTGGCCGGGTCCGTACGGCGACGGCGGATCGCGCAAGTACCTGCTGTCGTCGCTCGACGCGAGCCTCGGTCGCCTGGGTCTCGACTACGTCGACGTCTTCTACTCGCACCGGCCCGATCCCGAGACCCCGATCGAGGAGACGATGGGCGCCCTCGCCACGGCCGTCCGCCAGGGCAAGGCCCTCTACGCCGGCATCTCGAACTACTCGCCCGAGCAGACGGTCGCCGCGGCGGACGCGCTCGCCGCCGAGGGGGTGCCGCTGCTCATCCACCAGCCGCGCTACAACATGTTCGACCGCAAGCCCGAGAACGGCCTCTTCGACACCCTCCTCAAGCGGGGGGTCGGATCGATCGTCTTCTCGCCCCTCGCCGGCGGACTGCTCACCGGGCGCTACCTCTCGGGCGAGGCGCCCGCGGGCTCCCGCATGGCCGAGGGCCGCTGGTTCACCGAGGAGGCCCTCAGCGAGACCTACCTCGAGCGGGTCAGGGGCCTGAACGGCATCGCGGAGGCGCGGGGCCAGTCGCTCGCGCAGCTCGCCCTGACCTGGGTGCTGCGGCAGCCCGCGGTCACGAGCGCGCTCATCGGCGCGTCGTCCGTCGCGCAGCTCGACGACAGCCTCGACGCCCTGCACAGCGCGGCGCTCACGGACGACGAGCTGGCGGCGATCGAGCCGCTCGCGGTCGACGGCACGGGGCGCTGACCGGGCGGCGCGGGGCTGCGGCGGCCTGAGGGGCGGGGGCCGGGGCGTCCGTCGCCGTGGAGGCCGCGGTCCTGGTCGCGCCATCGGGGGCGGTCGGCTGCGGGAATGTCAGTGGTCGACCGTAGCGTCGGAGGTGTTCTCGACAGCATCGGCCGGATGACCTCAGGAGCACCTCATGACCACCACCGCCTTCCCCGCCCCGCACACCTCGCTCGCCTCGGCGAGCACGCACACGCACGACGAACCCCGATTCCAGCTCGACGAGACCCGAGGTGGTCTGCGACTCGTGCAGGTCCGTGACGATCTCGCACGGGTCACCCGCCCGGGCGGGGAGGTGCTCGGGTACGTCGAGCGGTTCGCCGACCCGCAGGGCGAGAAGTACCGGGCCAAGCGGTTCATCGCCCGTCAGCGACGGTTCGTCGAGATCGGCGAGTTCTGGAGTCGCGCCGACGCCACCGACTGCTTCCGCTTCGCCTGAGACGTCTGGCAGGGGTCATCGCCGCATGGTGGTGCCCCCGGCAGGAATCGAACCTGCGACCAAGAGATGAGAAGCACCGCGAGATCTGCGTCGTGGTGCCCCCGGCAGGAATCGAACCTGCGACCAAGAGATTAGAAGGCTCCTGCTCTATCCGCTGAGCTACGGGGGCGGACGATCAACGATACCGCGCCTCCTCGTCCGTCCCGGCTCCGTCGGGCACCGCGTGGTGAACCGGACACCGCGCCAGCGCGCGGTGTCCGGTTCGTGTCGGGCGGTGTGACGGCGGGTCAGCCGACGGGGTCGGTCAGGTCGTACAGCGTGACCCCGTCGACCTCGGTGGGTGTGAAGTTCGCCTCGACCCAGGCCGCGATGTCGCTCGACTCCGAGCTGCCGCCGTTCGACGCGCCGATCGACCCTCCGACGAAGTAATGGATCTCTCCGTCGGCGACGTACTGCTCGAACTCCTCGAGCGTCGGCGACGGGTCGCTGCCGTTGAACCCGCCGATCGCCATGACGGGATCACCCGTCGCCAACTGATACCCCGCGGCGCCGTTGGAGCCGACAGCAGCCGCCACCCAGGTGTAGTCGTCGGCGTCCGCCCCGACGACGGCGGCCAGTTCGTCGCTGACGGTGTCGGCGCCGAGCAGGGACCCCGCACCGCCGCCGCCCGCACCACCGTCTGCGGGTGCCGTCCCGGTGCCGGTGCCCGCGCCTCCTGCCGTCCCCGGCGAGGTCGCTCCGAAACCGCCCGTGGGCATCTGCGGCGGCGTACCACCCGCTGCGCCGCCGGGCCCGCCGGCACCACCACCGGTGCCGCCTCCGCCGAAACCACCCGCGCCACCGCCACCGCCGGCGCCGCCGCCGCCGAATCCGCCGATGCCTCCCGACACCGACGGTCCGGCCGTCACGATCGACCCCGTGTGCGCGGTCGCCACGGTCTCGACCGAGTAGGCGGCCGGAGCGAGGAGCGAGCCGGTGAGCAGCACCGCGAGGGTCGTCACCGTGAGCGTGCGCCCCCGGCGGGGCAGCAGGACGAGCACGGCTCCGACGAGGGCGAGGCCCACGACGACGAACCTGATCCAGGGCTGCCACGACTCGGATCTCGACAGCAGCACCCATGCCCAGGCCCCGGTCAGCAGGGCCGTCACGGCGAGGACGATCCGGACGACGAGGCGGTGCCGACGACGCCACAGCACGTCGGCCCCGGCTCCGAGGGTCACGGCGATCGCCGGCGCCAGGGCGACGGTGTAGTACGCGTGGAAGATGCCCGACATGAAGCTGAAGACGAGCGCGGTCAGCACCATCCAGCCGCCGAAGAGCAGCAGGGTCGCCCGCCGTGCGGAGGTCCGGTGCCGGAAGCCGAGCAGCACCAGCGCGACGAGTCCGACGATCAGCGCGGCGGGCAGCAGCCAGGTGATCTGACCGCCGAACTCGCCGGTGAAGAGTCTCGTGATGCCGGTCTCCCCCCACATGCCGGTCGCCCCGGTGGCCGCACCACCGCCTCCTCCCGTCACGCTGCCGGTCTCGTCACCGGTCAGCCGCCCGAGGCCGTTGTAGCCGAAGGTGAGCTCCAGGAAGGAGTCGTTCTGCGAACCGCCGACGTAGGGCCGCATGCTCTCGGGCACCAGCTCGACGACGGCGACCCACCATCCGGCCGACACGACCACCGCGGCGAGCGCCGCCAGCAGATGCAGCACCCGCTTGCGCAGGATGACGGGCGCCGCGATCAGATAGACGCCGGCCAGCACGGGGAGGATGACGAACGCCTGCAGCTGCTTCGTCAGGAACCCGAAGCCGATGGCGACGCCGGCCCACACCACCCAGCGGATGCGCCCCGACTCGACACCGCGGAGCGTCAGGTACGTCGCGAGGGTCAGCAGCAGCACGAGCAGCGCGTCGGGGTTGTTGAAGCGGAACATCAGCACGGCCACCGGCGTGAGCGCGAGCACACCGCCCGCCACGAAGGCGGCCGTCGCGGAGGAGTGCCGACGCACCGTGGCCCAGACGAGGCCGACGGTCGCCACACCCATCAGCACCTCGGGCAGCAGGATGCTGAACGACGACAACCCGAACAGGCGGACGGACAGCGCCATGAACCACAGGCTGGCCGGCGGCTTGTCGACGGTGATCGAGTTCGCCGCGTCGGACGATCCGTAGAAGAACGCCTCCCAGCTCTGCGAACCCGCCTGCACGGCGGCCGAGTAGAACGAGTTCGCCCACCCGTTCGCCGACAGGTTGATCAGATAGAACCCAGCGGTCGCGACGAGCAGGGCGATGAAGGCTGGGCGCTCCCACGCCGCCGCTCCCTCCCGGCCGCGGACGAAGCGTCGACCGAGAGAACGGAGGCGCGGGCCGGCAGCACGCGCAGCCTCCGGACGGTCGGCGAGAGGACGGTCGGCGAGAGGACGCTCGACCGGCATCGAGGTCGTGCCGGCGCTCATCGGCCGACCGCCGTGACGTCGTCGTCGCCCGTGACCGTGCCGGACAGCGCGGTCGGGTCGGGCGCCGTGCCCGGTGACTCTCGGGGCATCCGGTCGTCGGCCGGGCCCGGGGTGACGTGCGTCGCCTCCGACCGGAACACCCAGACCCGCAGCAGCACGAACCGCAGCACGGTCGCGACGAGGTTCGCCGCGGTCAGGACGACGAGCTCGGCGTGCGCGTCGGCCGACGGCGCCGCCGCATGCAGCACCACGAGCGACCCCGAGGTGAGCAGCCACGCGAGCATGAAGACGCCGAGCCCCTGCAGCTGATGGCGGGCGACGCCCCGCGCGCCTCGGACCCCGAACGTGAACCGCCGGTTGGCCGCCGTGTTCAGCACGGCTGTGACGAGAAGCGAGAGGAAGTTCGCCGACTGGGCGGGCATCACCTGCTGCGCCACGAGGTACAGCAGCGCGTAGGCCGCCGTCGAGGCCACGCCCACGGCGCCGAACCTCACCACCTGCGAGAAGAAGGCAGGAGGCGCGGAGGACTCGAACGGGCGCCTCCCGATCGCCTCGTACACGGCCTGGACGGGGATCGTGCCCCGCGCGATGCCCGCACCGACGCGCACCATGCCCTTGAGGTCGGCCGTCGCCGTCGCCACGATGTCGACCGAGCTGTCGGGATCGTCGACCCAGTCGACCGGCACCTCGTGGATCCGCAGGCCCGACCGCTCGGCCAGGATCAGCAGCTCCGTGTCGAAGAACCACCCGGTGTCCTCGACGAGCGGCAGCAGCTGCGCGGCGGCATCGCGCCGGATCGCCTTGAACCCGCACTGCGCGTCGCTGAAGCCGACCCCCATCGTGCGTCGCAGCAGGAAGTTGTAGCTGCGCGAGATGAACTCGCGCCTGCCGCCTCGCACGACGCGAGACGAGCGGCTGAGCCGGGTGCCGATGGCGAGGTCGGAGTGCCCCGACAGCAGCGGCGCCACGAGGGGGCCGAGGGCCGAGAGGTCGGTGGAGAGGTCTTCGTCGAGGTAGACGAGCACCTCGGCCGGCGACTCCGACCAGACCTGCTTGAGGGCCCGGCCCCGTCCCTTCTCGGCGAGATGGACGGCGGTGACGCCGGGCAGCCGGGCCACGAGCAGGTCGGCGAGCTCGGCCGTGCCGTCGGTGCTGGCGTTGTCGGCGATGGTCACTCGCCAGCGTTCGGCGACGTGTCGCGTCAGGTGGGCGTGCAGGTCGCCGATGCTGGTCTCGAGCGTGTCGGCCTCGTCGTGGACGGGCACGACGATGTCGAGCCGCAACGGACCGGCGGGGGCGGGCAGGGGTCTGAGGATGTCGTCGTCTGGCATGCGACCACGGTCGGCGACCCGGCTATCGGACCCCTTGCACGAGCCGATGGCTGCGCCGCGCGATCCCTATGAACCGCCTATGCCCGGGGCTCTCAGAGGGCCAGCGCGAGCGCCCCGAGCAGCTTGTCGAGCGTCGGCGCGCCCTCGGCCCGGAACACGACCTCGCCGTCGTCGCGGGTGACGACGATCGTCGGGGTGCTGCGCACGTCGCGCGCCTCGGCGTCGCCCGGTCGGTGGGCCACATCGGCCTCGTCGACCGAGAGCCCCGGCACCAGGGCGCGGGCCTCGGCGACGACGGCGCGAGCCGCGTGGCAGGGACCGCAGAAGGCGGACGTGTACAGCTCGAGCATCATGCCGGGCACAACGAGGAGGCGCGGGGGAATGTTCCCCCGCGCCTCCTGCGGTCCTGCTGTCGGTGGCCGGAGCCCCCGCTGTCAGTTGTCGCGGTCGTCGTTCCGGTCTTCGGGGTCGACCACCGGGTCGCTGTCCTTCACGTCGAGCGAGTAGTGCACCTGCAGCTGCTCGCCGACCATCTTCGCCTCGGTGGCGGTGTAGACGATGCCGGTCTCCATGCCGTCGACCAGCACGAAGTCGGTGATCTCGTCGTCGTAGCCGCCGTCGGTGCTGATGCGCGTGTCGGTGGCGCCGTCACTGGGGCCGCCCTCGAAGAAGACGACGTACTCGGATCCCTCGGCCACGGTGGGCTTGCTGTCTGTCATGCCACAGGTCTACCAGGAGGCGCGGAGTCGGTGCCCAGGTTGCCGCCGTCCGTCAGTCGCCCCTGTTTGATTAGCCAAGCTATATAGCTTGGCTATAGACTGCTCGGCATGACTTCACAGCCGACCGACATCCTGGAATCCCTCCTGACGTCGACCCATCGCCTGACGCGCATCGCCGCGCAGGAGACCGGCCGCACCACCTCCCCCGCCGTCTGGCGCACGCTGTCGATCCTCACGACCGACGGCAGCCTGCGGGTGGGCGACCTCGCCAAGGCGAGCCGCGTCAGCCAGCCCACCATGACGAAGCTCCTCCGCGGGCTCGTCGACGACGAGCTCGTCTACCGCATCGCCGACGTCGACGACTCGCGCGCCTGGCTGATCGCGATCAGCGACAAGGGCACCCGCGCCCTCGTCGACTGGCGGGCCCAGCTGGCCGACGCCCTCGGGGCGCTGTTCGCCGACCTCGACGAGGCCGAATGGGGCGTGCTCGACCACGCCGCGCAGCTGCTCGCCACCCGCGTGAGCACCGAGGCGGTGCCCGCATGAGCCGCGCCTCCTCGTCCGCCGTCACCGCGCCTCCGGCAGCGCCCTCGAAACCCAGCATCCTGCACCAGCCGACGGCGGTCTGGGCCATCGCGTTCGCCTGCGTCGTCGCGTTCATGGGCATCGGCCTCGTCGACCCGATCCTGCCCGCGATCGCCGAGTCGCTGCGCGCGACGCCGACTCAGACCGAGCTGCTCTTCACCAGCTACCTCGCGGTCACCGGGGTCGCGATGTTCTTCACCAGCTTCGTCTCGAGCCGACTCGGCGCGAAGAGGACCCTGCTGATCGGGCTGGCGCTGATCGTCGTGTTCGCCCTGCTCGCAGCCACGAGCGGCGACGTCGGGTCGATCATCGGGTTCCGTGCCGGCTGGGGGCTCGGCAACGCGCTCTTCATCTCGACGGCCCTCGCCACGATCGTGGGCGCCGCGAGCGGCGGCACGGCCTCGGCGATCATCCTGTACGAGGCGGCGCTCGGGCTCGGCATCGCGATCGGACCGCTGATCGGCGGCCTGCTGGGCTCGGTGAGCTGGCGCGGCCCGTTCTTCGGCGTGACGACCCTGATGGCCGTGGCGTTCATCGCGATCGTGCTGTTCCTGAAATCCGGCTCGATGGAGAAGCCGACGCCGACCCGGCTCTCGGCGCCCTTCCGCGCCCTGGCCCGTCCGGCGCTCGGCGCCCTCGCCGCGACCGCGCTGTTCTACAACATCGGCTTCTTCGTGCTGCTCGCCTACACGCCCTATCCGCTCGGCTTCGGGGCGCTCGGCATCGGCTTCACGTTCTTCGGCTGGGGCGTCGGGCTGGCCGTCACCTCGGTCTGGGTCGCGCCGATGCTCACGGCCCGGATGAAGCGCACCACCGTGCTGAAGATCGCCCTCCCCCTGCTGGCGCTCGACCTCGTCGCCGCGGCGATCGTCGTCGGCACCCCTGCGGCCCTGGTCGTCTGCGTCGTCGTCGGCGGGCTCGTGCTCGGCGTGCTCAACACGGTTCTGACCGAGTCGGTGATGGAGGCCACCGACCTGCCCCGCTCGGTCGCCTCGAGCGCCTACTCGGGCGTGAGGTTCCTCGGCGGAGCGGTGGCGCCTCCGGTCGCGACCCTCCTGGCCGACACGATCGCGCCGAGCGCGGCGTACGTGTTCGCCGCGGCGAGCGTCGCCGTCGCCCTCGTGGTGGTGATCGCGGCCCGCAAGGCGCTCCGTCGCGTCGACGACGGGCCCGAGCCGGCCGCCGTCGAGGCCGAGGCCATCGGGGCGGGCGACCTGACCTGAGGTGCCGACCCGCGCCTCCTCGGCTCCCCCGCCGTCGAGGAGTCGCGACACGCCGCTCGCTCTTCGAGGCGGGCGGCGTGTCGCGACTCGTGGACCGGCCCCGAGGAGGCGCGGTGCCCGACGACCACGCGGCTAGACTCCCCCCATGGCTTCAGCGAACGACCGTCTGGTCTGGATCGACTGCGAGATGACCGGTCTCGACCTCAGCGTCGACGAACTGGTCGAGGTCGCCGTCGTGATCACCGACTTCGACCTCACCCCCGTCCACCCCGGCTTCACGATCGTGATCAAGCCCGATCAGTCGGCGCTCGACAACATGGGCGACTTCGTCACCGAGATGCACACGTCGTCGGGTCTGATCGACGAGATCCCGAACGGCGTCAGCCTGGCCGAGGCCGAATTCGAGGTGCTCGAGTACATCCTCAAGCACGTGCCCACGAAGCAGCAGGCGCCGCTCGCCGGCAACACCATCGGCACCGACCGGGCGTTCCTCGCGAAGTACATGCCGCGCGTCGACGGTCACCTGCACTACCGCAGCATCGACGTGTCGTCGATCAAGGAGCTCGCCCGGCGCTGGTTCCCCCGCGTGTACTTCAACGCCCCGCAGAAGAACGGCGGCCACCGTGCGCTCGCCGACATCCTCGAGTCGATCCGCGAGCTCGAGTACTACCGTCGCGCCGGCTTCGTCTCGGAGCCCGGCCCGACCACCGAAGAGGTGCAGGCGATCTCGAAGACCGTCGTGGACGAATGGGCCTCCAGGCTGTAGTAGAGTCTTCTCGTTGCAACCGCTTCGGCGAGTGCACATGGTGGGTATAGCTCAGCTGGTAGAGCGCCTGGTTGTGGTCTAGGAGGCCGCGGGTTCAAGCCCCGTTACTCACCCTGATGAGACAAAGAAGCCCCGCCCTCGTGGCGGGGCTTCTTTGTGCGCCCAGGGGAAGACGGACGGGGCGTGCGAGAGTAGGCGCGTGGACGAACCGCACCGACTTGACGACGACGGGCCGTCGGGGATCGACCCGGCCGCGATCAGCGCCGAGCGCTTCGACGAGATGGTCGTCGATCAGCTCGATCTGCTGCCCGACGACATGGTCGACGGGCTCGACAACATCGTCTTCGTCACCGAAAACCGCCCCGAAGACGGCTCACTCGACCTGCTCGGCCTGTACGACGGCGTCGCTCTGACCGAACGGGGCCAGTACGGCTTCGGCGAGCTGCCCGACCGCATCATCCTCTACCGCGAACCGCACCTGGCCGCCGTGGACGACGAGGAGGCGCTGGCCGACGAGATCCACGTCACCCTCGTCCACGAGATCGCCCACTTCTACGGCATCGACGACGAGCAGCTGCACGAGCTCGGCTGGGCCTGACCGCGCGAGGGGGCCGACTGCGCCGGCAGCACGACCGCCGGCAGGGTCATCCGCTGCTCTTCGTCGTCGATCCGTTACCGAACGGTCGCTTTACGGCAGCGGGCACGCCATAGAGTCGAGGTGCGCTCGACATGGCCCCTGGTGGCCGTGCGACACACCGACCACCAGAGGGGGAACCATGAAGTCCAGCACCACCGTCCGCACCATCGCCGCCTTCGCCGTCGCGGTCGGACTCACCGCGACCATCGCCGTCCCGGCTCAGGCCAAGGGCGGGGCCACCGGGGGGTACGGGACCATCGTCGGCTTCTCGGACTTCCCCTCGAGCCCGGTACTCGCCGGTTCCGTCGTGTTCGGGCGTATGAACGACTCGCTCTTCGTCGGCGACTGGGATGGCGACGGCCGAGACAGTCTCGCCGCGCGTCGCGGCAACACCTACTACCTGCAGCCCGAGACGACGGCGGCCTACACGGACCGCGCAGTCTCTTACGGGAAGACCACCGACGAGACCTATGTGGGCGACTGGGACGGCGACGGCGTCGCGACACTCGCCGTGCGTCGCGGCAACACCTTCCACTTCACTAATCGCTGGGAGGGCGGCAAGGCCGACTTCTCGATCGCATTCGGCCGCTCGGGCGACCGGATCTTCGTCGGCGACTGGGACGGTGACGGCAGAGACTCCCTTGCCATCCTCCGTAACGGCCTTTTCCACATCACGAACGACCTCTCGACGGCGCGCACCGCTCGGGTCGTCGACGTGGAGGCTCGGTTCCCGACGGCGCTCATCACCGTCGGCGACTGGGACGGCGACGGTGAGGACACGCTCGGATTCCGGTTCCCCTACGCACCGCCCCGCCAGCAGGGACACTCGGATTGGGCGCTCTACAACGACCTGGAGATGACGCAGCCCGCCACGGGCACCGATCGGTACGGCCTGCAGTTCCGTTACGGCCCCGGCACGGGTGCCGCCTTCGCCGGCGACTGGGACGGCGACGGCAAGGACACCCTCGGCGGTCGTGGAGGCGGTTCGTTCTGATCCGATCGCTCGCACGAGCTCGGCGGGGCCTGACCGCCCGAGGCGGGGCCGGGCCGGTGGACGGCCGCCGTCAGCCCACCACCTGATAGCCGAACGCGACCTCTCCGCGCTGAGCAGCCGGCAGCGGCTCGACGACGCAGATCTCGATGTGGTCCTTCGTGACCGAGACGTAGGGTCGGCTCGCTGCGGCGGCGGCCGACTGCGCCGTCAGCACGACCGTCGGCGGGGTGGCGAACGGTGCGGCGAACCTCAGTCGCACCTGGGGCCCCGCCTTCGCGGCCGCCCCGGGCGTGTAGCGCACGGAACCCGCCGAGTCGCCGCCCGCCGCGACGATCGGCGCCGCACCGAGTGCGGCCGCCGGCAGCGGCTGAGCCGTCGGCGCGGTCGCGCGCCCCGCGAGCAGATGGCGGCCGACCTCGACGTCCGCCGCCGCCGTGACGCCGCCGGGCCAACCCCAGACGGGCAGCGCCCGAGCGGGTCGCTCGTCACGCACCGGCGACGCCCCCTTCGACAGCTGGATGCGCGTGGTCGGATCGATCATCACGTTCGCGCCGTAATCGGCCCCGACGGCGACGGCCGCCCCGGTGAAGCGTCCGAGCCGCGTGCCGATCAGGGCGAAGTCGTCGCCGTCCGTCAGGCGAACGAGGTGGTCGTTCGCCGTCGCCTTCGCCGGGTCGACGCCGAGCAGCGCCCCGCCCATCACGCGGATCCCCCCTTCGAGCACGACACCGCGCGGACGCTGCCGCCGATGCTCGATCAGGGGCCCGCCGCCGCCGTAGAGGAACGGGCTGACGAGCTCGACGTGACGGACGTTCCCCACCCGGATCACCGCCTCCGGAGCGGATCCGGTCTGCAGCGCCTCGATGTGCGGGGCGACCAGTCGCACGAACTCGACGAAGTGCTCGCCCGACGCTCCCCAGCCGAGGTCGAGCGCGGGCCCGGGGCTGCCTTCGATGGTCAGATCGACGCAGGTGAGCGTGTTCGAGTTCGTCAGGCTCATCTCGGCCGGCGGCGACCTGACCACCATCGCGGCGTCGGTCTCGGTGCCGCAGTTGTTGACGAAGACATCCGACCAGAACGCGTTGTTGACCCGCTGGGCGAGCAGAGCCGTGCCCGCCACGTTGGCGAGGTGCACCCGGTCGAAGCGCGACTCGAACCCGTTGTCGACCCGCAGCAGCGGCGCGTCCGATCCGTTGCCCTGCAGGGTCAGCCCCTCGAGGGTCGTGCCCGGGCCCGTCACCACGACCATCGGCGCGGTCGACGTGGGCAGGTGGCGCAGGTTGACCCCGCCGCTCGTCCCCGACCCGTACCGGCTGATGTCGGAGCCCAGCCCCTGGATCTTGACGAGCATCGGCACCGAGACGGAGTCGATCAGATACGCGCCGGCCGGCACCACGACGCGACCGCGCACCTTGGCGGCGAGATCGAGGGCCTGCTGGAACGCCACGGTGTCGTTCGTCCGCCCGTCGCCGCGCGCCCCGATCCGCTTCACGTCGACCGCGACATGCGGGTCGTCGACGTCGGTCGGGCCGGCTGCGACGGCGGGTGCCGCTCCCCCGCCGTCGAGGACGAGCGCCGCCGCCGCGGCGGTCGCGCCCGCGGCGAGGAACAGTCGTCGACTGCCGTATCGTCCACCGGAATCCGAAGTACTCACATGCCACCCACTCTCATGAGACCAGGGCATTCATGCACTGGCCTCCGAAAGGCTAACGCGTGTGAGCCGATCGCGCCAGGTCGACCGCTCCGGGCCGACCGCGCCCGCGCCTTCGCGTGCGCCTACGCGTCGACGACGATGTCGGCGAGCGTCCGAGGCGCATGCCTGGCCAGATGCCGCTCCTCCTGCTCGGCCCAGACGTCCCACCACGGCTCGTAGGCGGCTCCGTCGCGTGCGAGCGCCCGTCGTCGTCGCTCGTCGCGATCGAGCTCGAGCCAGACCCGCGTCGTCGCCAGAGCCGAGGAGGCGCGGGTCACCGACCCCGCACCCTCCACGATCACCGAGACGGCCGGGTCCAGGGCCGCCCACTCCCCCGGTCGGTCCAGCTGCCAGTCCCATCGCCGCCAGCCGCGGGGCGTCCCCCGCAGGATCGTCGTCGGCACGGCCTCCGACGCCGCCTCGAGTCCGTGCCAGCCCGGGTAGACGTCGTCGAGGTGGACGAGGCGGACGGGACCGAGGTGTGCGGGCCAGGCGTCGGACAGTCGGCGTGACAGCGTCGTCTTGCCCGAACCGGAGCGGCCGTCGATCAGGACGACGGCGGGCTGGTCGGCGACCCGCGCCTCCTCGGTGTGCTGCAGGATGCGATCGATCACGGCGTCGACGCGGTCAGGCAAGGACGAACGACCAGGTCGAGGCGGCGACGGCGGCCGTCACGGCGATCGCGGCCACGGCGACGCCGAGACCGACGAGCACGACGTCGCGCCCGGCGAACACCGACGGGCGGGCCCAGGTGCGGGGCTCGTCCGAGCCGAAGCCCTTGGCCTCCATCGCGGTCGCGAGCTTGCTCCCGCGGCGGACCGACAGCACGAGCAGGGCGAAGGCCTGCTGACCGAACCGCCGGAGGGCCCCGATCGGACCGCCCGAGTCGGCGACACCGCGCGCCCGACGGGCCAGAGCCAGCTGACGCCAGTCGTCCATGAACAGCCCCACGAGACGGAGACCGGCGAGCGCGCCCAGCACGAACCGGGCCGGGAGGCGGAGCACCTGGCCGAGACCGTCGGCCAGGTCGGTGGGGTCGGTGGTCGCGAGGAGGACGATGCCCGGGATGCCGACGGCGAGGATGCGGAGGCCGATCGCGGCCGCCAGGGAGAGCGACCCCTCGGTGACCGACACCACCCACCAGTCGATCAGGACGGCGCCTCCGTCACGACCGTAGACCGCGGTCACCAGCACCGAGGAGGGGGCGGCGATCCAGAGCGGGAAGGTGCGGACGGCGAGCTGCCGGGCCGTCAGCCCCGCCCAGGGCAGGAGCATCAGCTCGAGGGCGAGCGCCGTCCCCGCCGAGACCCAGTCGATCGAGAGCAGCAGCACGACCGCGATGACGAGGGCGGCCAGCAGCTTCGCGACCGGGTTGACGCGGCCCACGACGCCGGTGGTCTCGATGGTGGTCAGGATGCTCACGACGCCCCCCCACCGGACGCCGCGGGGCCGATCGACGCGGGGCCCGTCGCCGCCGAGCCGGCCGGCAGGTCGAGGACGTCGTCGGCCAAGGCCGCCACGAGATCGGCGTCGTGCGTCACCGTGACGACCGCCCGGCCGTCGTCGAGAAGCTCGGCGAGGAACGCCACGAGCTCGCGCCAGGTGCGGGCGTCCTGACCGAAGGTGGGCTCGTCGAGCACGAGCACCGACGGCCGCGAGGCCAGGATCGTCGCGACGGACAGTCGGCGCTTCTCCCCGCCGGAGAGAGTGAACGGGTTCGCCGCGGCGAGGTGGTCGAGGCGCAGACGCTCGAGCAGCGCGTCGACCCGGCGGTCGATCTCGGCGGCGGGGACGCCCAGCGCCCGCGGCCCCACGGCCAGTTCGCGCCGCAGCGTCGTCGAGAGGAACTGGTGCTCCGGATCCTGGAAGACCGTGCCGATGCGGGTCAGCAGCTGGCGCGGTCGCCATCGCACGGGCGACGGCCCGGCGTCGCCCGCCAGCGCCGGCGACGCGACGAGCCGACCGGCCACCGGCGGCAGCAGACCCGCCACGGTGAGGGCGAGCGTCGACTTGCCGGCGCCGTTCGGCCCCGTCACGGCCAGCGCTCGGCCGGCGACGACCGACAGACCGACGTCGGAGGCCACCGCCGCACCGCGCGGGCCGCGCCGACCGACGGCGAGTCCGTGCGCCTCGAGCAGCGTGTCACCGGTCGCCCGTCTCCGCGGGGGCGTCGCGACGTCGACCCCGGGCACCCAGACGCCCGCGCCGGTCAGCGTGTCGCGCTGCGCCCGGAGGACCTCGTCGGGTCTGCCGTCGGCGAGCACTCCCCCGTCGGCGGCGAGCACGACGACGCGATCGACGACGGGCAGCCACACCGAGACGCGGTGCTCGACCACGACCAGCGTGGCCCCCGTCGCCTCGGCGACCCGGGCGACGGCGTCGCGCACCTCGACGACGCCGACCGGGTCGAGGTTCGCGGTGGGCTCGTCGAGGAGGAGCAGCCCGGGTCGCATCGCCAACGCGCCGGCGAGCGCCAGACGCTGCTTCTGACCGCCGCTGAGCTCGGAGGTCGAGGCGGCGAACGGCAGGTCGAGCCCGACGGCATCGAGCGACTCGTGCACCCGGCGCCAGATCTCGTCGCGCGGCACCGCGAGGTTCTCGCAGCCGAAGGCCACGTCGTCGCCCACGCGGGCGAGCACCACCTGCGAGTCCGGGTCCTGCAGCACGAGTCCGACGCGCCCGCGCTGCGAGGCGGGCGGCCGCCCGTCGACGAGCAGCTCGCCCTCGGCGTCGCCGTCCTCGTCGCCGCCCAGCACGCCGGCCAGACCGGCGAGCAGCGTCGACTTGCCGGCACCCGAGGCTCCGAGCAGCAGCACCTTCTCACCGGGCTCGATGTCGAGGTCGAGGCCCGAGACCGCGCGGGCGCGCCGCCCCGCGTGCCGCCAGCCCCACCCGCGGGCCGTCACGCGGGCCCCGCCCGGTGCGGGCACCGACGCCACGCCCGCGCCCCGCTAGACCAGGGTCTCGGTCGTCCGACCGGAGGCGAAGCGGTTCAGGGCGCCGCTGCGGGCGAGCCCTCGAGCGGCGAGCCACGAGAGGAACCCGGCGATGACGAGACCCGACACGATCGACGAGGCGACGTAGACGAACTGCCGTACGGGTGCGAGCGCCGCGGCGGTCGACGAGAACGTGATGTCCATCAGACCGACGGCGAGACCGGCGACCGTGCCGGCGAGCAGCACCACCCCGAGGCGCCACGACTTGTAGAGGAACAGCGCGAGCACGATCTCGGCGGCGAGCCCCTGGACGATGCCCCAGATCAGCACCGAGAACCCCCACTGCGTGCCGATCAGCATCGACACGACCGCGGCGACCACCTCGGTGTAGACGGCGGCGCCGGGCTTGCGGATGATGATGCCGCCGAGCACCCCGGCGAACAGCCACATCCCGTTGAAGATGCCCTGGAACCCGCCCGAGAAGCTCAGCAGCACGTCGGTGCCGTAGTAGGCGACGCCCCAGGCCCAGAAGACGACTCCCGAGGCGACGCCGATGACGCTGGCGACGACGATGTCGACGACGCGCCAGCGCCGCGCCGGGGTCTTCGTCGCGGTGGCGGCCTCGCGACCGGTGGTGGACGTGCGGACAGACATGTGATCTCCTCCCTGCGCCGGCATGATCCGGATCAGGTTCGACGGTCGAAGCGTGGTTCGCTTCCTCTCAGCCCGGCTCACCGGACTCCCGTGTGTTGTGCGATGAGCATAGCGCGGGCGGACGTACCCGGGTGCGCCGCGCCTCCTCGGCGACCGTGCCCCGGATGGGGGACAACGCCGGTCCCGCGAAGTGCCCGCTGCGCGACGCCGCCGGGAACCTTAGATTTCCCTATCAAAGGTGCGCCGACCCACCGGCGCCCGACGAGGAGTCCGATGTCCTTCCCGAAGAACCCCCGCAGCGCACGCCGTCGCGTGCTCGCCACCTGTCTCACCGCCTCCCTCGCCCTCGGTCTGACCGCCGTCGGCTCCGGGGTCGCGTTCGCCGCGCCTCCTGCGTCCGCGCCGGTCGGCAAGCCGGTCACGCCGACGCTCCCGGTCGTCGTCGGGCCGCTGATGAACTACACCGTCAACGTCGAGAAGGCGAACCGCGGTCAGGTCGACAAGATCGAGAGGGCCGTCGGAACGGCCGGAGGCGCGGTGATCGCCGCGTACGACGAGATCGGCGTGATCGTGGCGCAGTCCGACAACACGAACTTCGCCGCGTCCCTGCGGGCCACGCGCGGCGTCGACTCGGTCGGGGCGACCCGCACGGCACCGGTCACGGCCACCGACCCGACCTTCGGCGTGGGCGTCACGCCCCCCGGCACCGGCCACGGACCGGGGCACGGCAAGCCGGGCAAGCCCGGGAAGCCCGGTCGCGCCGACGCCGCCTCGCCCGAGCGGCGACTCGAAGCGCAGACCACCGTCGTCGCCGACCCGCTCGAGGCCCAGCAGTGGGACAACAAGGCGATCAAGGCCGACCAGGCGCACCAGATCACCGACGGCAGCCGGAAGGTGCTCGTCGCCGTGCTCGACTCGGGCATCGAGGGAGACCACCCCGACCTGCAGCCGAACATCGACACCCGCGCCTCGGCCGGCTGCCTCGCCGGCACGCCCGACCGGTCGTACGACGCCTGGCAGCCCACGACGAGCGATCACGGCACGCACGTGGCCGGCACCATCGCCGCCGCGCGCAACGGCGTCGGCATCGTCGGCGTCGCCCCCGGTGTGCGCATCTCGGCCGTCAAGGTCGTCAGCGACGACGGGTTCATCTACCCCGAGGCGGCGATCTGCGGCTTCATGTACGCCGCCTCGACCGGCGCGTCGATCACCAACAACAGCTACTACGTCGACCCGTGGCAGTTCTGGTGCGACTCCGACGTCGACCAGCTCGCCGTCAAGACGAGCGTCGACCGGGCCGTGCAGTACACGCAGGACAAGAAGGGCGTCGTGAACGTCGCCGCCGCCGGCAACTCGTCGATCGACCTCGCGAACAAGACCGTCGACGACGCCAGCCCGAACGACACGACCCCCGTCGTGCGGCAGATCGACGCCGGCTGCGAAGACATCCCGACCGAGCTCGACGGCGTCGTGACCGTGTCGTCGACCACCTCGGCGGGCGCGAAGTCGAGCTTCTCGAACTACGGTAAGGGCGTCATCGACGTCGCCGCCCCGGGTTCGGCGATCCTCTCGACCGTGCTCGACGGCGGCTACGGCACGAAGTCCGGCACCTCGATGGCCTCGCCGCACGTCGCCGGCGTGCTCGCCCTGCTGAAGTCCACGCACCCGAAGGCCCAAGGCGCCGAGCTGACGCGCCTGCTCGAGAAGCAGGCCACCGACACGGCCTGCCCCGCCGGCGTCGCGGCCTGCACCGGCACGGTCGCCGACAACGGCTACTTCGGCGAGGGCGTCGTCGACGCCCTCGCGGCGGTCACCAGACGCTGACACCCCGCCCGTTCGCGCCCGCACCTCGACAGGGGTGCGGGCGCGACCGCGTTCAGCGCAGCGTGAGCCGCCCGTCGGCCGCCAGCCACTCGAGCCCCTCGACGACGGCCTCGACGGTCGTGTACCGCGGCGCGTAGCCGAGCAGCCGACGCGCCTTCTCGATGCTCATCGAGTGGCTGCGCCACGCGTGCTGCCACGAGGCGTCGCCCGCCTCGTCCGAGACCAGCGTGCGGAACTCGTCGAACGGGACGAACCGGAGCCGCGCCTCTTGCCCGTACTCGCGCGCGACGGCCTCGGCGAGGCCGCGGAGCGAGACGGCGCGCTCCGACACGACGTGGAACGCCTCGCCGGCCGCCTGGCCGAACCGGTCGACCGCGAGCTGGAAGGCCTGTGCGACGTCGTCGGCGTGCACGTGGTGCACGGTCGCGGACCCCTGGTCGGGCAGCACGACCTCGCGGCCCGCGGCGAGCGCCTCCCACACGCCGAGGTCGAGGTTGCCCTGCGGGTTGATCATGGGCCAGCCCGGTCCCGTGATGTGGCCCGGGTGCAGCACCGTCGACTGCACGCCGCCGGGTCGCCGCGACTCGCGCAGCAGCAGCTCCTCGATGGCGGCCTTCTGCGTGCCGTACTCGCCGGACGGCGTCCGACGCGCCTCCTCGGTGATGGGCACCTCGACCGCCGGGCCGTGCACCCAGATCGTTCCGCAGCTGACCAGTGCGGTGCCCGTCCCGCGCAGCGCGTCGAGCAGATGCGTGGCGCTGTCGACGGTGAAGCAGATCATGTCGACGACGACGTCGGCCTCGAGCGCAGCCACCTGCGCACCGAACGTGCCGTCGGCCTCGGCGGCGTCGCGGTCGAGCGCGACCCGTTCGACGGAGGCCCAGGCGGCGTGCGCGCGGTACGGCTCGGACGTGCCACGACTGACCGCGACCACCTCGTGACCGGTCGCCACCAGCCGGGGGACGAGGTAGCCGCCGACGTGGCCGGTGGCGCCGAGCACGACGATCTTCACGAGCGCCCTCCCGTCGGGGCGATGGCCGAGGAGGCGCGGGTCGGGCGGGTGGGAACGACGATGTTCGACATGGTCGCCACCGTACGCGTCGCACGGCGCCGGACGCCCTCCCCGTTCGCCCGTAGGCTGAGCGAGTCCCAATCGGAGGTTCGATGCATACCTGGCCCGGCAATCCCTACCCACTCGGCGCGACCTACGACGGCAGCGGAACCAATTTCGCGATCTTCAGCGAGGCCGCCACGCGTGTGGTCCTCTGTCTGTTCGACGACGCCGGGGTCGAGACGCAGGTCGATCTGCGAGAGGTCGACGCGTACGTCTGGCACGGGTATCTCCCCACGGTGCAGCCCGGCCAGCGCTACGGCTACCGCGTGCACGGCGAGTACGACCCCGCCTCGGGCTCTCGCGCGAACCCGAACAAGCTGCTGCTCGACCCGTACGCCAAGGCGACCTGCGGCGAGATCGACTGGGACGAAGCGCTCTTCGCGTACGACTTCGGCGACCCCGACTCGCGCAACGACAAGGACTCGGGCCCGCACATGATGCTCGGCGTCGTGATCAACCCGTTCTTCGACTGGCAGGGCGACCGCGCCCCGCGGTACAGCTACGACGAGACGGTGATCTACGAGGCTCACGTCAAGGGGCTCACCCAGACCCACCCCGACATCCCGGAGGACGAGCGGGGCACCTACGCCGGCGTCGCGCACCCGGCGATCATCGACCACCTCAAGAAGCTCGGCATCACGACGCTCGAGCTGATGCCCGTGCACCAGTTCGTGCAAGACAACACGCTGCTCGAGAAGGGCCTCAGCAACTACTGGGGCTACAACACCATCGGCTTCTTCGCCCCGCACGCCGCGTACTCGGCCACGGGCGACATCGGTCAGCAGGTGCAGGAGTTCAAGACCATGGTGCGGGTGCTGCACCAGGCCGGCATCGAGGTCATCATCGACGTCGTGTACAACCACACGGCCGAGGGCAACCACCTCGGGCCGACCCTGTCGTTCAAGGGCATCGACAACGCCGCGTACTACCGGCTGATGGACGACGACAAGACCTACTACATGGACTACACGGGCACCGGCAACAGCCTGAACGTCCGTCACCCGCACTCGCTGCAGCTGATCATGGACAGCCTGCGGTACTGGGTCACCGAGATGCACGTCGACGGCTTCCGCTTCGACCTCGCCGCGTCGCTGGCCCGCGAGTTCTACGAGGTCGACCGGCTGTCGACCTTCTTCGAGCTCGTGCAGCAGGATCCCATCGTGTCGCAGGTGAAGCTGATCGCCGAGCCGTGGGACGTCGGCCCCGGCGGGTACCAGGTGGGCAACTTCCCGCCCCAGTGGACGGAGTGGAACGGCAAGTACCGCGATACCGTCCGCGACTTCTGGCGCGGCGAGCCCTCGACCCTCGGCGAGTTCGCCAGCCGGATCACCGGCTCGGCCGACCTGTACGAGCGCGACGGCCGCCGCCCGGTGGCGAGCATCAACTTCGTCACCGCCCACGACGGCTTCACGATGCGCGACCTGGTCAGCTACAACGACAAGCAGAACGACGCCAACGGCGAAGACGGCAACGACGGCGAGAGCCACAACCGCTCCTGGAACTCGGGCATCGAGGGCGAGACGGACGACGGCGCCGTCCGCGCGCTCCGCGAGCAGCGCCAGCGCAGCTTCCTGGCCACCCTGCTGCTCAGCCAGGGCGTCCCGATGCTGCTGCACGGCGACGAGCTCGGTCGCACGCAGAAGGGCAACAACAACACCTACGCGCAGGACAACGAGCTCAGCTGGATCGACTGGGACAGCGCCGACCGCGATCTGATCGAGTTCGTCGCCGAGGTCATCAAGCTGCGGCACGACCACCCGACGTTCCGTCGCCAGCGCTACTTCAACGGCCGACCGGTCACCCGCGGCGAGGGCGAGCCCCTGCCCGACATCGTCTGGCTGACCACCGAGGGCGACGCCATGCAGGAGGGCGAGTGGAACGAGTCGTACGCGAAGGCGATCGGCATGTTCCTGAACGGCGACGGCATCCGCGGGCGTGACGCCCGCGGCGGTCGCATCACCGACGTCAACTTCGTCCTCTACTTCAACGCCAGCGCCGACACGGTCACCTTCGTGCTGCCGCCCGACGAGTACGCCGAGGGCTGGGAGGTCGTCGTCGACAGCACCGTCGACGTGCCGCCGCCGCCGGCGAACGCCGCACCCCGCACGCCGACGGCCACCCGCGCCGCCACCACCGCCCAGCCCCCCTCGACACCGCAGACGCCCACCGCTCTGCGAGCCGGCGACCGACTCCCCGTGGTGGGTCGCTCGCTCGTCGTCCTCCGAGCCACGGCCGAGGAAGACCAGTGACCCGAAACGACTCGACCCGACACCCGCGTTCGACGTACCGCCTGCAGATCCGCGCCTCCTTCGATCTGTTCGCGGCAGCCGACGTCGTCCCCTACCTCCGCGACCTCGGGGCCGACTGGGTCTACCTGTCGCCCGTGCTCGAGGCCGAGCCGGGCAGCGACCACGGCTACGACGTCGTCGACCACAGCCGGGTCGACCCCGCGCGAGGCGGCGAGGTGGGTCTGCACACGCTCTCCGACCGTGCGCACGTGCACGGCCTCGGCGTGCTCGTCGACATCGTCCCGAACCACGTCGGCGTCGCGACGCCGAAGTCCAGCGTCTGGTGGTGGGACCTCCTCACCCACGGCCGCGAGTCCCGCTACGCCGACGCGTTCGACGTCGACTGGGCGGCCGGCGGCGACAAGGTGCTGCTGCCGGTGCTCGGCGAGCCCGCGGCGGCCGACGGGTCCATCGAGGGCCTCGCCGTCGAAGGCGACGAGCTGCACTACTACGACAACGTGTACCCGATCGCCCCGGGCACGCGAGGCGTCGGCGACGACGCTGCGGCCGTCCACGCACGGCAGAACTACGAGCTCGTGCACTGGAAGCGCGCCGACTCCGACCTCAACTACCGCCGCTTCTTCGCGGTGAACACCCTCGCCGGCATCCGGGTCGAAGAGGGGCGCGTCTTCGACGAGTCCCACGTCGAGATCGGGCGGTGGTTCCGTGACGGGCTCGTCGACGGCCTCCGGGTCGACCACCCCGACGGCCTGGCCGACCCCAAGGGCTACCTCGACCGTCTGGCCGCCCTCACGGGTCGTGCCCACGTGCTCGTCGAGAAGATCCTCGAAGGCGACGAGCGCCTCCCCGAAGACTGGGCCACCGCGGGCACCACCGGGTACGACACCCTCGCCGACCTCGACCGGCTGTTCGTCGACCCGAGCGGCGCCGCGGCGCTCGACGGGCTCGACTCGCGCCTCCGCCGTGCGACCGGCGTCGACGCCGACGAGCGCGCGGCCGGTGCCGACGAGTCGACCGGCGACGAGACGGTCGACTGGCACGAGATGATCCTCGGCACCAAGCGCGGCATCGCCGACGGCATCCTCGGCAGCGAGATCAACCGCCTCGCGCGACTGATCGCGGGCGGCGGCGCCGTCGACCCCGAGGTCGTCGACGCCCTGGCCGAGCTGGCCGCGGCGTTCCCCGTCTACCGCAGCTACCTCCCGCAGGGCTCCGAGCAGCTGACCGAGGCCGCGTCCGTCGCGACGCGTCACCGCCCCGAGCTCGCCGATGCCGTCGAGCGGGTCGTCGCCGTGCTGCGCGACGAGACGCACCCCGCGTCGGTGCGGTTCCAGCAGACCAGCGGCATGGTGATGGCGAAGGGCGTCGAAGACACCGCGTTCTACCGCTACAGCCGCCTCGCGACGCTGACCGAGGTGGGCGCCGACCCCAGCGAGTTCTCGGTGACTCCGGCGCAGTTCCACGCCCGCCAGCAGGGCCGCCTCGCCGAGCGCCCCTTCGGCATGACGACCCTGTCGACGCACGACACGAAGCGGAGCGCCGACGTGCGGGCGCGTATCTCGGTGCTCTCCGAGGTCGCGCACGAGTGGGCCGCCACCCTCCAGCGCCTCCGCGACCTCGCGCCGATGGGCGACGGGCCGTTCGAGAACATCCTCTGGCAGACGGTCGTCGGTTCGTGGCCCGCGTCGCGCGAGCGCCTGCACGCCTACGCCGAGAAGGCCTCCCGCGAGGCCGGTTCGTCGACCACCTGGACCGACCGCACCGACGAGGCCGAGGCCTTCGAAGAGCGCATGCACTCGGCCGTCGACGCCGTCTTCGACGACGAGGAGGTGCGGCACGAGGTCGAGCGCATCGTCGACGTCCTCCGCGGCCCCGGGTACAGCAACTCGCTCGGCGTCACGCTGATGCAGCTGATCGGTCCGGGCAGCCCCGACGTCTATCAGGGCGGCGAGCTGTGGGACTTCTCGCTCGTCGACCCCGACAACCGTCGCCCGGTCGACTTCGATCTGCGTCGTCTCTACCTCGAGGCGATCCGCTCGGGCGCGACTCCCCCGGTCGACGACACGGGCGCGGCGAAGCTGCTCGTCACGCATCGCGCCCTGACGCTGCGTCGCGACCGCCCCGACCTGTTCACCCGCTACGCCGCGCTGCCGGTGTTCGGCGAGCAGGCCGTCTCGGCCGTCGCCGTCGATCGCGGGGGCGCGATCGCCATCGCCACGCGCCTCCCCGTCTCCCTCGAGCAGGCCGGCGGCTGGGACGACACCGAGGTCCTGACCGCAGGAGGCGCGTATCGCGACGTCCTCACGGGTCGCCGTCACGAGGGCGGTCGCCTGCGACTGGCCGAGGTGCTCGACATGTACCCCGTCGCCCTGCTGATCCCCGCAGAGGACTGACCCGCCCGTCCGCGCCGCTCCGCGCCCGACTACCGTCTCCCCTGGTCGAGGAGTCACGACATGCCGCTCACCTCCCGAGGTGGGCGGCATGTCGCGACTCACCGACCGCACCGACCCGACACCGACACCGACCCGAGGAGACCGATGAGCGTCTACGACGTCTGGGCCCCGAAAGCGACCACCGTGCAGCTGCACCTCGACGGGGAGCTGCTGCCGCTGACGCACGAGCCCGAGACCGGCTGGTGGCGCGCCTCCCCCGATCTCGACCGTGCGCCCGGTCACCGCTACGGGTTCGTGCTCGACGGGGGCGACACCCCCCTGCCCGACCCGCGCTCGCGCCGTCAGCCCGACGGCGTGCACGGTCTCAGCGAGACCTACGACCCCGGCGCCTTCGCCTGGACCGACGCCGCGTGGACCGGCCGTCAGCTGGCCGGCTCCGTGGTCTATGAGCTGCACATCGGCACCTTCACCCCCGAGGGCACCCTCGATTCGGCCATCGGAAAGCTGCCGTACCTCGTGGACCTCGGCGTCGACCTCGTCGAGCTGCTGCCGGTCAACGGGGTCAACGGCCGCTGGAACTGGGGCTACGACGGCGTCGACTGGTTCACGGTCACCGACAACTACGGCGGGCCCGAGGCGTACCAGCGCTTCGTCGACGCCGCGCACGCCGCCGGCCTCGGCGTCATCCAGGACGTCGTGTACAACCACCTCGGCCCCTCGGGCAACTACCTGCCGCTCTTCGGCCCGTACCTGTCGAGCAAGCACGCCAACACCTGGGGCGACAACGTCAACCTCGACGACGACGGTGCGCACGAGGTGCGCGAGTTCATCCTCGACAACACGGCGATGTGGCTGGGCGACTACCACGTCGACGGTCTGCGACTCGACGCCGTGCACGCCCTGAAGGACGACAGCGAGGTGCACCTGCTGCAGGAGCTGGCCGAGCGGACGGCCGCCCTGAGCGCGCACCTGCGTCGCCCGCTGTCGCTGATCGCCGAGAGCGACCTCAACGACCCGACCCTGATCACCCCCCGCGACGGCGGCGGCTTCGGCCCCGAGCAACGGCAGGGCTACGGCCTCGACGCGCAGTGGAGCGACGACTTCCACCACGCCGTCCACGTCGCGCTGACCGGCGAGACCACCGGCTACTACGCCGACTTCGAGCCGCTCGGCGCGCTCGCGAAGGTGCTGACGAAGGGGTTCTTCCACGACGGCACCTGGTCGTCGTTCCGCGAGGCGACGCACGGACAGCCGGTCGACACCGACCACATGCCGACCTGGCGCCTCGTCGTCGCGAACCAGAACCACGACCAGATCGGCAACCGGGCGATCGGCGACCGTCTCGCCGCCACCCTCGACGACGGTCAGCTCGTCATCGCGGCGACCCTGACCCTCGCGGGCCCGTACACGCCGATGCTCTTCATGGGCGAGGAATGGGCGGCGTCCACCCCGTGGCAGTTCTTCACCTCGCACCCCGAGCACGATCTCGGCGAGGCGACGGCGAAGGGCCGCATCGCCGAGTTCGCGAAGATGGGCTGGGACGAATCGTCCGTGCCCGATCCGCAGGAGCCGTCGACGTTCGAGAACAGCAAGCTCGACTGGTCCGAGCTCGAGTCGGGTCGCCACGCCGTGCTGCTCGACGCCTACCGTCGTCTCGGCGCCCTGCGGCGCAGCGAGCCCGACCTGACCGACCCGCGCTTCGACTCCGTCTCGGTCGACTACGACGCCGACGCCCGCTGGCTCGTGCTCACGCGCGGCGAGCTCCGCATCGCGATCAACTTCGCCGCAGAGGAGGCGCGGGTCGCGGTGCCGAGCAGCACCGTCCTCTTCGCCAGCGACGCGTCGATCGAGCCCGGGTCCAGTCTGCTGCTGCCGGCGCACTCGGTGGCGATCGTCCGCTGACGCCGGAGCCGTCGATGACGCGCGCCCGGGCCCGACGGGCCCGGGCGCGCGTGCGCCGTCCGCCGTCGGTCGCTAGCGCGTCGACACGCCGCCGCTCGAGGGTCCGACGCGGTGCGACGTCGCACGGACGCTCGGCAGGCGGCGGTGCCGCACGATCAGCTCGACGAGCGCGAGGGACCGGCGACGGAGACCCCACAGGGTCACCTTGGTCAGGGACTCCCTGACGATCGAGCCGCTCATCTTCGAGGCGCCGTGGACGCGTTCGGTGAAGGTGATCGGCGTCTCGACGACCCGGAGACCGGCCTGCAGGGCACGCCAGAGCAGGTCGACCTGGAAGCAGTAGCCGCGCGACTCCACCTCGTCGAGGTCGATGCGGCGCAGAGCCGACGAGCGGAACACCCGGAACCCTCCGGTCGTATCGGCGACGCGGATGCCGAGGGCGCCCCGGGTGTACCAGCTGCCGCCGCGGCTGAGCAGCTCGCGGCGCATCGGCCAGTTCTCGACGCGGCCGCCGGGCACCCAGCGCGAGCCGAGCACGAGGTCGTTGTCGCGCAGCAGCTCGAGCATGCCGGGGAGGTGCTCGGGGTGATGCGAGCCGTCGGCGTCCATCTCGACGAGGGCGTCGTAGCCGCGTTCGAGACCCCAGGCGAAGCCGGCGAGGTAGGCGGCGCCGAGGCCGGCCTTCTCGGTGCGGTGCAGCACATGCACACGGGAGTCGCGGGCGGCGTAGGCGTCTGCCAGCTCACCGGTGCCGTCGGGCGAGCCGTCGTCGACGACCAGGACGTCCACCGCGGCGCCGGAGTCGAGCGTGCGGCCGACGATCCAGTCGAGGTTGTCCTTCTCGTCGTAGGTGGGGATGATCACGAGCGCGTCGTTCATGGTGGGGTCTACTCCCGTTCGGGTCGGGTCGGGTCGGGTCAGGTCGGGTCGGGTCGGGTCGGGTTCGGATGGGTTCGAGCCGGTCACGAGACCAGGTCGGCGAAGACGATCAGGTTGTCCTCGTAGTGCCCGGTCGACGAGTCGAATCGTCCGTCGCAGGTGATGAGCCGCAGTGTCGGGGTGGGCGTGCTCCCGTAGACGTCCGAGGTCGGGAAGTTCGCCTTCGGAGCCGTCTCGCTGCCGGTCACCGAGAAGGTGTGGACCTCACCGGTCGACAGGGTCACGAGCACCTCGTCGCCGGGCTCGAGCTCGGGCAGATCGACGAACACCGCGGGCCCGGTCGACGAGTCGACGTGACCGGCGATGATTGCGGGGCCTACTCCCCCGGGCACGACGCCGTCCTCGTACCAGCCGGCCGACATCCACGCCTCGGGAGCGTCCAGTTCGCCGGCGGCCCCGAGGCCGAGATCCTCGAGCCCCGAGTCCACGCCGATCGACGGGATCCGCACCCGAACGGGCTCGGCGCCCGCAGGAGGCGCGGTGTACGTCTGGGCCGCCGGGTCCTGGAACCCCTCGGTCGAGACGGACGGGGTCGAGCCGCCCCGCGCCTCCTCGGTGCCGGTCGATGTCGACGATGCGCCGTCTGGCTGCGCCGCGACGGCCGCGACGGTCACGCCCCCGACGGCCAGCGCGACGGCGACGCCGATCGCGACGGCGGCCTTCGTGTGCTCGCGGAGCCAGGTGGTGGGGTTCATGTCAGTCCTCCTCCAGAGGCGAGCACTCACCGATCGACGTGCCGTCGAGCTGCAGGGCTGCGAGCGCCGACCAGGCCGTGCCGTAGTACGTGGGGGTCGAGGTGGCGACCTCGTCGGCGCGACGCAGGTCGTCGGCCGCCGCCTGCCGGTCGCCGGCTGCGGCCTCGGCGGCTGCCCGGGCCGCGTAGGCCAACGGGCTCTTGTCGGCTCCGGTCGACTGGCCCCCCAGGTCGAGCTGCATGGGCAGCTCGTCGTAGCGCTGGAGCACCGGCGCCAGACGCGCGGCGAGGGCCACATCGGCCGGGTCGCACGACTCGGCGTACCGCAGGGGCAGGCGGGCGGCGTCGTAGCCGTACTCGACGGTGCCGCTCGATCCGTCGGCGCTCGGCAGGGGCACGACCGTGCCGTCCTGTGCGACCTGCGCCCAGTTGCTGGGCAGCGCGGTCGAGTCGAGGATCTCCGTCGTCACGGCGCGCGAGCCGGCCGCGAGCTCGTCCCAGCGCGGGTCGCCGCTGGCGGCGCCGAGCTCCTGGAAGGTCGCGGGCGAGGCGTACGAGGGGTTGTACGACCACGGCGCATCGCCCTGAGCCCACAACCCGGGGAGGAGGATCCGCCCGACGTCGGTCGACGCGGTCATCGTGTCGAGCACGACGCCGCCGAGCTCGACGCCCGCCGCGGTCAGATCGGGGCGGTCGAAGGCGTCGCCGGCGAGCACGAGCGCCCGAGCGGCGTCCACGTCGGCGTCGCTCGCCGGGCCGTCGTCGACCACGGCGCCGTCCGCCCACTGCCAGGCGAGCAGACCGTCGTCGCGCACGAGGTTGTCGGTGGTCCACTCCCAGATGGTGTCGAAGGCCTTCTCGTCGTCGACGCCGACCGCCACGAGGAGACCGTACGCCTGGCCTTCGCTGACGGTGTCGTCGCCCTGGTCGCGGCGGACGACGCGCCCGTCGGAGTCGACCCAGTCGTCGAGGAACGCCTCGCCGATCTGGTCGGGCGTCCGCTCGGGTGCCGAGGTGGGGGTGATGCCGGGGTCGCTGGTCGCGCCCGTCCGTCCGCCCGCCTCGTCCGGCGAACCGCCGAACGGGCCGACGACGAATGAGGCGATCCCGGCCGTGACGGTCACTGCCACCACGACCGCCGCTGCGAGCAGCAGTCTCGTCTTCTTCGTCATGTCGTTCCTCACTGTGCTGTCATCGTCGTGCCGGTCGAGGAGGCGCGGTGCCCGGCGGCGCCGAGCCGCGCCTCCTCGTCCGTCCATTCGCTCCGCCGCGGCGTCAGCCGATGCGGAGGAAGCCGAGCACGGACGCCCAGAAGCCCCGCGTCTCGCTGGAGGCCTCGTCGGCGGGGTGCTCGGCGAGGTAGCCGCCTCCGGTCTGCACGCCCCCTTGCGGGGTCTCGGCGGTCGACGCGCTGTCGACGACGGGTACGACGGTCAGTCCACCCGTCGAGTTGTCGAGCACGAACAGCGTGTTGACGCTGCCTGCGGCGAGGTCGACGTCGGCCGAACCCTCTACGTCGTCGCCCGTCAGGTCGAGCGTCCACGGGCCGGCGTCGACGCTGGCGTACCCGCTGGCGCTGCCGAAGGGGGCGTCGCTGGCGATCGTGGTGCCGGTGCTGGTCGCCACGTCGACGGTGTCGGTGACGTTCGCCGCCTGCACGAGGCGGAGCTTCGCCTCGCCGGGCGCGGGGGCGGTGAGGTCATCCGTGAAGACCTCGGTCCGGAGGTCGTCGTTCTCGCCGTACGCCAGCGCGGTGATCGGCTGCCCGCTCTCGACGGTGACGTTGGTGCTGATCACCGGTTCGGCGGCCGGTGCGTCGGCGGCGGTCATCGAGACGACGTACGTGCCCGCGGGCAGCGCCTCGTAGGGGCTGACCTGACCGTAGGTGACGTCGTCGAGGTCCATGACGACCTGACCGCCCTTGATCGAGGTGAGGGTGACGTCGACCGACTTGGTGTCGGGCGACAGGTGGCCGACACGGACCCAGCCGTCGCCCTCGGCGGCCTGGGCGGGCGAGACGCCCACCACCGAGGCGGCCACGGCGGCGGTCGCGGCGACGCCCAGGGCGAGAGCGGCGGTGAGTCGGCGGCGGGAGGAGGCGGGGGTTCGGATGGTGCTGATGGCGGGTGCCATGAGGTGGTTCCTTTCCGGTCGGGATCCGGCTCGAGGAGGAGCCGGCGGGAGGAGGGGCGGCGCGCGTCGGATCGACCACGCGCCGCCGTGCGGCTCAGCCGAGCAGGCCGCTCGGCGGGAGGGCGGACCAGGTGGCGATCAGGCCGTCATCGGTCGGGTCGGCGCCGACAGGAGCGTAGGTCGATCCGAGTCCGTCGACGACGGCGGCCAGATCGTCGACCGACCGACCGTCGGCGGGGATGATCTCCAGCTGTCGGAAGAGCCCCTCCGACTCGCCCGGCAGCGAGGCGGGGTCGGCGACGCTGATCGGGCCGGCCGCGGCGAGCTGACCCAGGACGATCATCGCCCTCGGGTCGACGCGGCCGTCGGAGAGCGCCTGGCGGAACACGTCGGACACCTGCAGCGACGGGTTCTGGGCGAGTTCGCGACCGACCTGCGATCGGGCCGCCGCGTCGGCGTCGGCGTCGGTCGCGGCCTGGGCGGCGCCGTCGGTGTCGATGCGACGCACGTCGACCTCCTGGTCGCCGCTGCCGAACGACGCGACGACGGTCGAGTTGTCGAGGGCCTGACGGATGCCCTCCGAGGAGCCGCCCGAGGTGCGGACGGACTCGGTCGTGACGATGAAGTCGCTGTCGCGCCAGCCGTTCGGCGACTGCGCCCGGACGGCGCCGTCGGTGTCCAGCTTGTAGAACCAGATGACGTTGTCCCGAGCGAATCCGTCGTCGACGAGATCGACCCACATCGCGTCGTCCACGAGCAGTCGGCTGTCCTTCGGCACGTTGTCCGAGATCCATCCCTGCGCGTCGCGCATCGGGGCGTCGAGGTCCGCGAGGAAGAACCCGCGGAGCTGCGTCGTCCAGAGCGGCACGATGGCGACGGCGGCCACCGCGGTCACGGCGACCCAGACGACGGCGCCGGAGCGGCCGGCCGCCGTGCCGAGCCGGCTCTCGCGTCGGGCGCGGAGCGAGCGCACGGCCGAGTCCGACACCGCCGCGATCAGCAGTGCCGCGAACGGCAGCATCATGATCACGTAGGGGACGGGCAGATAGCCGCCCGGGCGGAACATGAACGCGATGAGGAAGACCATCATCACGGCGATCGGCCGGACCCTCGTCAGGAAGACGCCGACGACCGAGGCCGCCGCGCCCAGCACGATCACGACCATGTCGAGCTGCCACCACTGCGACACGGTGGCGAAGAAGAGGCTGCCCGTGTCGAGGATCGAGCCGCTCGACTCGCGGGTGCCGAGCTGGAACGTGATCCCCTCGAGCAGACTGACGCGCCCGGCGCCCGGCAGCAGCTCGCCCTTGACCCCGGCGAGCGCGATGTACGAGAGGCCGATCAGCACGAGCAGCGCCGAGGCGATGGACAGTGTGTACCGACGCGTCGAGCGGTCGGCTCCCCGGATCATGACCCAGGCCAGGAACGGCAGGGCCAGCAGGTACGTCTCCTTCGACAGGACGGCGATGCCGAACGACGCGGAGGCCGCCGCGTAGCCGGCCAGCTGGTGCCGCCTGCTCAGGGCGAACAGGAAGGCGGCGAGGAGCCACGGGGTCGCGACGTTGTCGAGGTACACGGTGCGGTGGAACTGCACGGCGAGGGGGGAGACGGCGAACACGAGGGCGGCGACCGAGGCGGCCACGCGGCTCAGCCCGATCCTGCGGGCCAGCACCCAGAGCAGGGCGACCGCGACGACGGTGAAGAACACCATGGCCTCGCGGCCCGCCAGGACGGCGATGCTGTAGCGCGAGAACGCGCCGGTCAGGGCCGTGTACGCCGAGATCTGCAGCCAGCCCACGGGCGGGTGGTCGTACCAGTAGGTGTAGTGGGCGAGTTCGCCGAGGTTCTGCACGGCCCAGGCCTGGGCGACGTAGGTGCCCTCGTCGTCGATCCGCTGCGGCGAGCCGGCCATGTTGAGGCTCTGCACGACGGCGGCGACGGCGAGGACGGGCAGGAGCCAGAGCAGGGAGGCGCCGTGACGTCGGAGCCACGACACCCGGGGGGCGCGATCCGCTTCGGCCGGACGCGGCCGGATCGGTGCGTCCGGTGCGACGGTCGTGTCGGCTGGTCGGTCGAGGATGCTGGTCATCGGTCACCACCTCCGGTCAGGGCGAGGTCGTCGGTCGAACGGCCCGCCGCGTCGGTCGTCGGGGTCGGGGCGGCGTGCCCGAGCGGGGCGGGCACGGCGGCAGGTCGGTGGGCGCCCGTGTGCTCCGTCTTCTCCCAGGCGTTCAGCTTTCGGACCTGTCGCCAGACGGACCGGACGGCGGCCAGGGCCAGGAAGATCTGGTAAGGCAGCAGACCCCAGACGAGTCGGAAGTAGTCGCGCGCCCGGACCTTCTGCCCGTAGGTGCGACCGAATTCGCGGAGACCCGTGAACTCGACGGCCAGCAGCACGAGTGTCGGCGCCAGGGGGATGAACGAGAGCAGCGCGATCGCCGTCGGGACCTTGACCGTGAGGATCAGCGCGACCGAGATCGGGATCATCAGCCCGGTGGCCGCCTGGATGAAGGGCATGGTGAGCAGGTAGCGGGCCATCAGACGCTGACGGAGTCGGGGGAGCTTCTTCCATTCGCCTTTGCCGTAGACCTGCATGAAGCCCTGGTTCCAGCGGGTGCGCTGCTTGAGCAGAGACACGAAGGTGCCGGGGGTCTCCTCGCGGGTGACGACCTCGGGGCTGTAGGCCACGACGACCTTCGCACCGGCGCTCGAGAGTCGGACCCCGAGCTCGCAGTCCTCGGCGAGGCACTCGGCGTCCCAGCCCTCCGACCAGTCGAGCCACTCCTTGCGCACGAAGACCGTGTTGCCGCCGAGGGGGATGAACTTCTCCTTGGCGTGGAAGTGCAGACGCGACCGGAACCAGAAGTAGTACTCGAGCACGTTGCGGAGACTCCACCAGCTGCTCTGGAAGTTCATCAGCTGCACGCCGCCCTGCACCACATCGGCGTCGGTCTCGGTGAAACGCGAGTCGACGAGCGTCAGGAGGCGCGGGTGGACCTCGTCCTCGGCGTCGAACACTCCGACGATCTCGCCCCGCGACGACTGCAGCGCGAGGTTGAGGGCCTTCGGCTTGTTCTTCGGCACGCTCGAGTCGACGATCACGCGGATCAGCTCGGGGTGGCGCGCGGCGGCCTCGCGGGCGACGCGCTCGGTGCCGGGATCGTCGTGACCGACGATCGCGATGATCTCGAAGTCCGGGTGGTCCTGCAGGGCGAGTCGGTCGAGGGTCTGGCCCATGACCTCCTCCTCGTGCCGACCCGGCACCAGCAAGGTGAAGGAGTGAGCGGCGTCGAGAGGGTCCTCGCTGAACTGGCTGCCCTCGAGGTTGTCCTTCGAGCGCCACGCGTGCAGCATCCACCAGAGCGTCGAGACGGCCACCGCGGTGAGCAGCAGCGAGATGACGACGAGCGACGAGTAGCCGATCCACTCGAGGGCGGACCAGTCGGGGAGCTGGAAGCCGGCGAGTCCTTCGCCGGCCGTCGCCGCGCCTCCTCGGTTGGGGACGAACGTCTCGGGCGAGGCCGGCGCCTGCGGGGTCAGCAGCGGGGCGGGCTCACCGGCTGCCAGCAGGTCGGGATTGTGCGTCGGGTCAGTCGACACGGGTCACTCTCCTGTCAAAAGAGGTCGGGTTGGTCGTGGGTGTCGTCGAGCAGCGTGATGCTCAGCAGGTCGCGCGATTCGGGGTCGGCGCCGGGGCGGCAGTCGGCGGCGCCCCTCGTCCGAGGGTTCTCACCTCGGGTATGGCACCGGTTCGGGGGGTGCTCGAAAATCGGTTTGGTCGGATCCCCCGGCTGCCGGGGAATTGCCAGCTTCCCGTCATCTCCCGTTAACGTCCCCCGGTCGGGGGGCAGCCCGTCGGCCACCCGAGGCGCGTAGTTTGACGACATGGACTTCAGATACCTAGGAAACAGCGGCCTCAAGATCTCCGAGATCACTTACGGCAACTGGCTGACCCACGCCTCGCAGGTCGAGAACGACGTCGCCGCGCAGTGCGTCCGTGCCGCGCTCGACGCCGGCATCTCGACCTTCGACACCGCCGACGCGTACGCGAACACGGCGGCGGAGCAGGTTCTCGGCGACGCGCTCAAGGGCGAGCGTCGCGAGTCGCTCGAGATCTTCACGAAGGTGTACTGGCCGACCGGGCCCCGCGGTCACAACGACGTCGGGCTGAGCCGCAAGCACATCCTCGAGTCGATCGACGGGTCGCTCCGTCGTCTCGGCACCGACTACGTCGACCTCTACCAGGCGCACCGCTACGACGCCGACACCCCGCTCGAAGAGACCATGCAGGCGTTCGCCGACGTCATCCGCCAGGGCAAGGCGCTCTACATCGGGGTCAGCGAGTGGAACGCGGACCAGATCCGTGCCGGGCACGAGCTGGCCGTCAAGTACGGCGTGCAGCTCATCTCGAACCAGCCGCAGTACTCGATGCTCTGGCGCGTCATCGAGCAGGAGGTCGTGCCCACCAGCAAGCAGCACGGTCTCGGCCAGATCGTCTGGTCGCCGGTCGCGCAGGGCGTGCTCACCGGCAAGTACAAGCCGGGCGCCGAGCTGCCCGCCGGCAGCCGCGCCACGGACGACAAGGGAGGCGCTAGCTCGATCAAGAGGTTCCTCACCGACGAGGTGCTCACCGGTGTCGCGAAGCTCGAGCCGATCGCCGCCGATCTGGGCCTCACGATGGCCCAGCTCGCCATCGCCTGGGTGCTGCAGAACGACAACGTGGCGTCGGCCATCATCGGCGCCTCGCGACCCGAGCAGGTCGGCGACAACGTCAAGGCCGCGGGCGTGAAGCTGCCCGCCGAGGTCATGACCGCGATCGACGCGGCGCTCGGCGACCTCGCCGAGACCGACCCGTCGAAGACGGTCTCGCCCGACGAGCGACCCGCCTGAGCGACCCTGCGCGGAGAAACCCGGCGTCACGGGAATTCGCCAGGGGTGGATGCACTTGCATATACTCGTACCGACCTTCGGTGACACGTCACCGAAACCCCAGACGTCATCGCACCACCGGACATCGTCACATCAGTCACCCAGACCAATAGGAGAACACCATGGCAATCACCACCGAGACCATCCCCGCCGGCACCTGGAACCTCGACCCCACGCACAGCGAGGTCTCCTTCAGCGTCCGTCACCTCGCCATCAGCAAGGTCAAGGGCAGCTTCGAGTCGTTCGACGCGACCCTCGTCACCGCCGAGGACCACACCGCGAGCAAGGTCACGGCCTCGATCGACGTCGCGTCGGTCAACACGAACCAGAAGGACCGCGACGGTCACCTGCAGACCGGCGACTTCTTCCTGGCCGAGGAGCACCCCAAGATGACCTTCGTCTCGACCAGCATCGAGGAGAAGAGCGGCGACGAGTTCCTCGTGCACGGCGACCTGACCCTCCGTGGCGTCACCAAGCCCGTCACCCTGAAGAGCGAGTTCGGCGGCCTCGTCGTCGACGGCTACGGCCAGACCAAGCTCGGCTTCTCGGCGACCACCAAGATCGACCGCACCGCCTTCGGCGTCACCTGGAACGCGGCCCTCGAGGCCGGCGGCTTCACGCTCGGCAACGACGTGACCGTCACGCTCGAGATCCAGTTCGTGCTCCCCGCGTAAGCAGCAGCACCTCTCGAGGGCCCGCATCCGCCTGTCGGATGCGGGCCCTTCGTGCGCGACCCGCGCCTCCTCGGCTCCGGCGGGCCCGCGACCCGCGCCTCCGGGGCTTCGGCGGGTTCCCGTCATCGGCGGCGGGTCAGCGCTGACCCGCCCCCGATGACGGGAACCCGCCGCACCGACCCGCGGAACAATGCGCGGCCCCGTACGGTTGGCCCTGGCAGTCAGCCCCGCACCACCCGAGAGGACTCCCATGACCGTCGACTGGATCACCCTGCAGAAGACCGCGCACGACGAGTTCGCCCGCCGGGTCGAGGCCGTGGCCGACTGGGACGCCCCCACACCCGACACCGAGTGGAAGGTCCGCGACCTCGTCCGGCACGTGACCCGCGAGCAGCAGTGGGTGCCCCTCCTGCTCGAGGGCGGCGACCCCGCCGAGGCCGAGAACTCCATCGAGCCGCTCGGCGACGACCTCGTCGAGGCCTGGCACCGCTGGTCGAACGCCGCGACGGCGGCCTGGCGCGACGCCGATCCGCACGCCGAGGTGCGACTGAGCGCCGACGTCGTCCCCGTGCACGAGTACCTGGCCGAGCAGGTCGCCGACGTCACCATCCACAGCTGGGATCTCGCTCGTGCGGTCGGCGCCGACGAAGAGCTGGACGACGCCCTGGTCGAGGCCGTCTGGGGCGTCTTCGAGCCGCAGAAGGACGCTCTCGAGGCCTCGGGGCTGTTCGCGTCGCCCGTGCCGGTCGGCGACGACGCCCCGCTCCACATCCGCCTGCTCGCGTTGACGGGCCGCGACGCCCGCTGACACGCCCGTCGCATTCGCGCCTCCCGGGGGTTCATCACCCGACCCTGGCAAGCTCGGGGCATGACCGATCCGATCGACCGCCCGTGGCTGCACAGCTACGCTCCTGACGTCCCCGCCGACATCGAGCCCGTCACGGGCAGCCTCGTCGACCTGATCGACGACGCCGTGGCCGCGCACCGCACGCGTCCGGCCCTCGAGTTCTTCGGGCGCGAGACGTCGTACCGCGATCTGGGCGACCAGATCGCGCGCGCGGCCGAGGGGCTCAGGAGGCTCGGCGTGCGTCGAGGAGACCGCGTCGCCCTGATCGTCCCCAACAGCCCGCAGCACGTGGTCGCGTTCTACGCCGTGCTGCGCCTCGGCGCCGTCGTCGTCGAGCACAACCCGCTCTACACCGACCGCGAGCTGCGCCACCTCTTCGAGGACCACGGCGCGACCGTGGCGGTCGCATGGGACAAGCTGGTCGACCGCCTCCGCGCCCTGCCCTCCGACCTCGGTCTGACGACCATCGTGTCGGTCGACGTGACCAAGGGCATGCCGCTCGGCACCCGGTTGGCGCTGAAGCTGCCGGTGCCCGCCGCCAGGTCGTCGCGGGCGGCGCTGACGGACGGCGCGACGGGCGACTCGACGTTCGACGACCTGCTGTCGAACCGCCCGATCAAGAAGAAGCACCCCCGGCCCGAGGTCGACGATGTCGCCCTGCTGCAGTACACCAGCGGCACGACCGGGTCGCCGAAGGGCGCGATCCTCACGCACCGCAACCTCCGCAGCAACGCCGAGCAGGGGCGCGCGTGGGTGCCGGGGCTGGTCGAGGGCGCCGAGACGGTCTACGGCGTGCTGCCGTTCTTCCACGCCTACGGGCTGACGCTGTGCCTCACCTTCGCGATGAGTCTCGGCGCGCGGCTGGTGCTGTTCCCGAAGTTCGACGTCGACCTCGTGCTCAAGGCGGCGAAGAAGCACCCGCCGACATTCCTGCCGGCGGTGCCGCCGATCTATCAGCGACTCGCCGACGGCGCTCGCGAGAAGCGCGTCGACCTGTCGTCGGCCCGCTTCGCCATCTCGGGTGCCATGAATCTGCCGACCTCCGTCGTGACCGCCTGGGAGGGGGTGACGGGCGGCATGCTCGTCGAGGGCTTCGGTCTCACCGAGACCTCGCCCGTCGCGCTCGGAAACCCCATCGGCCCGACCCGCCGCGTCGGCACCGTCGGGGTGCCGTTCCCGTCGACGGAGGCGATCGTCGTCGACCGGGACTCCCCCGATCCGACCCGACCCGTGCCTCCCGGGGCAGCGGGCGAACTGCTGCTGCGTGGTCCGCAGGTGTTCCGCGGCTACTGGAACCGGCCCGACGAGACCGCCGAGGCGTTCCTCGAGGGCGGCTGGTTCCGCACCGGCGACATCGTCAGCATGAGCGCCGACGGCTACGTGACCATCGTCGACCGCATCAAGGAGCTCATCGTCACGGGCGGCTTCAACGTCGCCCCGTCCGAGGTGGAGGAGGCCGTGCTCGGGGCCGACGGCATCGCCGAGGCCGCCGTGGTGGGGGTCCCGCGCGCCGAGGGCGGCGAGGACGTCGTCGCGGCCGTGGTCCTGGCCGCGGGCGCGACCCTCGACGAGGCCGCCGTGCGCGATCACTGCCGCGGCCGTCTTGCCGCCTACAAGGTGCCGCGCCGGGTCGTCGTGGTCGACGAGCTGCCGAAGTCGCTGATCGGCAAGGTGCTGCGTCGGCAGGTCCGCGACAGCCTCATCGCCGCGGGCTAGACGGGACGTCCCGGCACGACTAGAGCCAGCGGGCCCGGTCGAACGGCCAGAACACCACGAAGGCCCGGCCGACGACGTTCTCCTCCGGGACGAACCCCGCGTAGGGCCCGCTCTGGTGCGCCCGCGAGTCGGCGGAGTCCTCGCGGTTGTCGCCGAGCACCCACAGCGCCCCCTCGGGCACGGTGACGTCGAAGGGCGTCAGCGACGCCGGGTCGCCCGCGGGCACCGTGATGTACGGCTCGTCGATCGGCTCGCCGTTGACGAGCACGCGCCCCTCGGCGTCGCAGCACGAGACGGTGTCGCCCGGCAGACCGATGACGCGCTTGACGAGGTCCTGACCCGGCTCCCCCGGCAGCCAGCCGCCCGGATCCTCGAAGACGACGATGTCGCCGTGGTGCAGCGGCATCGCGTTCGAGGCGAGCACGTTGACGACCAGCCGGTCGCCGATCATCAGCGTGTTCTCCATCGACGCGGACGGGATGTAGAACGACCGCACCAGATACGTGCGGACGCCCCACGAGACGAGCAGGGCGATCAGCACGATCACGACGACGTCGCGCAGGAGGCGGAACGGTCGATGGGGACGAGGAGGCGCGGTGTCGGTCACGACGACATCCTCTCAGTCGCCTGCTGGGGTCAGACCGATGCCCACCCGAGTCGTTCGAGTCGCGTCAGCGCGTGCTTCTCAGCCGGCGGCCGCGGGCCCATGACGGCGCCCACTCCCCGCAGCACGGCCGCGGCGGGACCGGCGGTCGGCAGCTCGACGGGACCGACGTGCGGCGGACGCAGATCGAGCAGCTCCTGAAATCGGGGTTGCAGCGTCGCGACCGCGCCGTTGAACAGCAGGGGGTAGCCGGCCCGGAGGACGGGGAACAGCGGCGGACGCCGGATGAACCGCACGACGTCGTCGGTGCGGGAGGTCCGCTCGAGGACTCCCCGGCGATCGAAGTCCATCAGCTGGTGCTGCATCTCGGCAACGGTCAGCGGCGGATTCGGCACACCCATCAGCTCGCCGGCGACGGCCCACTCGCGGACGTAGGCATCGGGGCCTCCGGGCACCTCGCGCCCGCCCCATCGATGGAAGGCGGCCAGGAACGAGTCGGCGAAGGCCATGTGCACCCAGCTGAGCAGCTCGGGGTCGTTGGCCGCGTAACCGTGCGAGACGCCGTGACGGTCGTCGTACTGCCCGACGACTTTCGTATGCAGCCGCGAGACCCAGTTCGACGCCTGGGTCGCGGCGTCCCGACTGCCGTAGGTGACCGTGTAGATCCAGCGGATCGTCCCGGCGAGCCGCCCCAGAGGGTCCTCCTTGAAGCGCGAGTGGTCGTGCACTCCGGCGAGCGCACCGGGGTGGAGGGCCTGGACGAGCAGCGCCCGAACCCCGGCGGCGATGGTCGCCTTGGCCCCGTGCACGGCCCAGACGGCCGACCCCGGCTCGAAGAACCCCTCGTCGTCGCCCTTCTCGAGGTCGATCATCCACTGCGGCGTGCCCGTCGCCTGCCCGTTGAAGGTCTGCTGCAGACGGGCGCGCAGCGGGGAGACGAGGTCGGTCATGGCCCGATCATGCGCTCTCGGACCTGAGGACTCCCGGGAACGGACACCGCGCCTCCTGCAGGTCTCGGGAGACGCAGGAGGCACGGCGGGCGTCGGCGACGGAGGGTCAGCCGCCGTGCGCCTCGACCGAGACGGACTGCCACTCGTTCCACGTCGCGAGACGCGACTCGTAGTCCTTGGTGGCGATGCCGAGCGGCGCCTTGCCGAAGAAGATGCGGAGGGGCGGCTGCTCGGCGTCGACGACCTTGAGGATCGCGCCGCGCGTGGCCTTCGGGTCACCCGGGTCGGCGGCCGACGGGCGCTTCGAGGCGGCCTCGCGCACCTCGGCGTACTCCTCGAGCTCGTCGCTGCGAGACGCGGACGGGCCCGACCAGTCGGTGCTGAACCCGCCGGGCTCGACCAGGGTGACGTGGATGCCGAAGCCCGCCACCTCCTGCGCCAGCGACTGGCTGATGCCCTCGAGCGCCCACTTCGACGCGTGGTAGATGCCGACCGTCGGGAACGCGCTGATGCCGCCGATGCTGGACACCTGCACGATGTGGCCCGACCCCTGCTCGCGCATGATCGGCAGAGCAGCCTGCGTCACCCACAGGGCGCCGAACAGATTCGTCTCGAGCTGCCCCCTGGCCTCGGTCTCGCTGATCTCCTCGACCATGCCGAAGTGGCCGTAGCCGGCGTTGTTCACGACGACGTCGAGACGACCGAACGTCTCGGCGGCCTCCTGCACGGCGGCGATGTCGGCCGCGCGGTCGGTGACGTCGAGCTGCAGCGGCAGGAAGGCGTCACCGTACTGCTCGACGAGACCGGCGACGTCGTCCAGGTTCCGTGCGGTGCCGGCGACGCGATCGCCTCGTTCGAGTGCGGCCTCGGCCCACTCTCGGCCGAAGCCCTTGGATGCTCCGGTGATGAACCAGACCTTGCTCACGGTGTTCCTCTCGTCGGGGTGCGGGTCCCCCCGATCCAACGCCCGCCCGTCTGGACGGCGTCCAGGTGCCCCTTCCCCGCGTCGCTGCACGACGCGCACGATCGAACGGCCTCGTTCGCCCTAGAGTGAGAGGGTGACCATCGAGACCCCGCGTCCCTGGCTTGACTCGTACGCCCCCGGCGTCCCGCACGAGATCGAGCCCGTCACGGGCTCTCTCCTCGACCTGGTGGACGGCAGCGCGAAGCGCTACCCGAAGGCGGTGGCGCTCGAGTACTTCGGGGCCACGACCTCGTACACCGAGCTCGTCGAGCAGATCGCGCGTGCGGCCGAGGGCCTGCGGAAGCTCGGAGTGGGCCACGGCGACACCGTGGCCCTCGTGCTGCCGAACGGCCCGCAGCACGTCGTCGCGTTCTACGCCGTCCTGCGTCTCGGCGCCGTGGTCGTCGAGCACAACCCGCTCTACACGCCGCGCGAGCTGCGTCACCAGTTCGAAGACCACGGCGCCAAGATCGCCATCGCCTGGAACAAGGTCGTCGACACGATCCAGGCGTTCCCCGACGACGTCGCGGTCGACCACGTCGTCTCGGTCGACGTGACGAAGGCGATGCCGTTCGGCACGCGGCTGGCCCTCCGTCTGCCGATCGCCAAGGCACGCGAGTCCCGCGAGCGCCTCTACGCGCCGGTCCGCGGCACGACCCCGTGGGAGGACGTCGTCGGCTCGCGCCCGATCCGCCCCAAGCACCCCCGCCCCGAGACCGACGACCTCGCGGTCATCCAGTACACGAGCGGCACCACCGGCACGCCGAAGGGCGCGCAGCTGACGCACCGCAACCTGCTCTCGAACGCGGCGCAGTCACGGGCCTGGGTGCCGACCATCGAGCAGGGCGCGTGCACCGTCTACGCCGTCCTGCCGATGTTCCACGCCTACGGCCTGACGCTCTGCCTGACCTTCGCGATGAGCATGGGGGCGCGCCTCGTGCTGTTCCCCGCCTTCGACCCGGCGCTCGTCCTCAAGGTCATGAAGAAGCGACCGCCGACCTTCCTGCCTGCCGTCCCGCCGATCTACACGCGCCTCCGCAAGGCGGCCGACGACGCCGGCGTCTCGCTGCGTGGCGTCGAGGTCGCGATCTCGGGCGCCATGCCCCTGTCCGCCGAGGTCGTCGAGCCGTGGGAGGCCGAGTCCGGCGGCTGGCTGGTCGAGGGCTACGGGCTCTCCGAGTGCTCGCCCGTGCTCATGGCCAATCCCGTCGGGCCGACCCGCCGCGCCGGCACCGTGGGGCTCCCGCTGCCGAGCACGGAGGTGCGGGTCGTCGACCCCGACCAGCCGACGGTCGACGTCGCCCCGGGCGAGTCAGGCGAGCTGATCGTGCGCGGCCCCCAGGTGTTCACCGGCTACTACCGCAAGCCGCAGGCCACGAGCGAGGTCTTCGTCGACGGCGACTGGTTCCGCACCGGAGACATCGTCACCGTCGACGACGACGGCTTCGTGCGCGTCGTCGACCGCATCAAGGAGCTCATCATCACCGGTGGGTTCAACGTCGCGCCCTCCGAGGTCGAAGAGGTCCTGACGCGCTTCGAGGGCGTCGTCGACGCGGCCGTGGTCGGCATGCCGAGCCCCGGCGGCGAGCAGGTCGCCGCGGCGATCGTCGTCTCCCCCGGTGCCGAGGTCGACGTCGCCGAGCTGCGTGCCTTCGCCCGCAAGCACCTCACGCCCTACAAGGTGCCGCGACGCATCGTCGTCGTCGACGCCCTGCCGACCTCGCTGATCGGCAAGGTGCTGCGCCGCAAGGTGCGCGACGAGCTGCTCGGTCACTGACCGACAGCGCCCCGGGCGTCCTGGCCCGGGGGCGGCGAGACCCGACCTAGTCGGCCTTGCCGTCCCGTCGCCCCTCGGCCAGCCAGGCCAGCCGCTGCAGCGTCTCGCGATTGCGGTGCTTGAGCATGACGTTCTGCAGCGGTCTCGGCACGAGGGTCCCCGGGCCGGACACCGCGTCCTCCGTCATGGTGACGTGCGAACCGCCCGAGATGGGCTTGACCGCGAACCCGACCCGCGCCTCCCCCAGGGGCCAGCCGCGCGCGATCATGACGACGCGACGGGGCGGGTCCCACTCGACGATGCTCGTCGAGTCGTCGATCACCGCGGGCCAGACGCCGACCGAGTGGCTGATCTTCGAGCCGGCCTCCGGCCACGCGGGCTCCACATCGCGCACTCGCGACGCCCCGACGACCCAGCTCGGGTACGACCAGCCGTCGCGCAGGATCGCGAAGACGTTGTCGGGCGATGCGTCCATGAATCGCTCCTCGATGCTCATGCCGGCTCCTCCCGGTCGGGTCCCAGATGGGGCAGGTCGGTGATGCCGAACTCGTGCCGGAGGGCGCTGCGGGCGGCGTAGGCGCCACCCATCCCGTGCACGCTCGGCCCGGGCGGCACCGACGACGACGCGAGGTACACGCCGGCGACGGGGGTCCGCCACGGCTCGGTCGACAGCACCGGGCGCACGACGAGCTGTTTGAGGCTCGGCGCACCCGAGGCGATGTCGCCGCCGATGTAGTTCGGGTCGTGGGCCTCGAGCTCGTCGGCGCTGTACGAGTGCGACGCGAGCACCACGTCGCGGAAGCCCGGCGCGAAGCGCTCGATCTGCGCCGTGATGACCTCGGTCATGTCGCGGGTGCTGCCCGACGGCACGTGCGCGTACGTCCAGAGCGAGTGCTGCCCGCTCGGTGCCCGGGTGTCGTCGACGACGCTCGGCTGCACGACGAGCACGAACGGGTCGTCGGAGTGCCGCCCCCTGGCCACGTCGTGCTCGGCGCGGGCCACGTCGGCCCGATCGCCGCCGAGGTGCACCGTCGGCGACCCCCGCAGGGCGTCGACCGCCCAGGGCACCGGGCCGCTGAGCGCGAAGTCGACCTTCGACGCTCCCCCGCCGTAGCGGAACCGCTCGAGGCGACGACGATAGCCGTCGGGGAGGCGCGCGCCGGCCATCGAGATCAGCTGCCGGGGCGTCACGTCCAGCAGTGCGACGTCGCTGTCGAGCTGCCCGAGGTCGGTGATCTCCGTGTCGGTCTCGATCACCCCGCCGTGCGCCACGAGGTCGGCCGCGAGCGCATCGGCGATCGACTGGCTGCCGCCGCGAGGCAGAGCCCAGCCCCGCCCATGCCCGTGCACGGCGAGGGTCAGACCGGCGGCGGAGGCGGACAGGCTCGGCATCGGACGGATGGCGTGGGCCATGACGCCGGCGAGCAGGGCCGTCGCCTCGCGCGTCTTCAGCCCGGCGTCCCACCAGGGGCCGCCCTGGGCGAGGATGCGCAGGCCGAACTCCACCACCGTGCCGGGGTGCCTGGGCACCTGCAGGATGGGCGACAGCGTGAACTGCGAGATCTCGTCCTCGAGGTCGACGAGGCGGCCGAACATGCGGCGCCAGGTCGGCCCGTCCACCCCGAGACCGGCGACCGTCCGCTCGAGGTCGCGGTACGCCACACCCGCGGTGCCTCCGTCGACGGGATGCGCGTACGAGATCTCGGGCACGATCATCTCGACGCGCTGCTCGAGCCCCCACCGCCGGAAGAACCCCGAGGCCATGGCCATCGGGTGCACGGCGGAGCAGATGTCGTGGCGGAAGCCGGGCAGGGTCAGCTCGGCCGTGCGCGTGCCGCCGCCGATGGTCGACGCCCGCTCCACGAGCTGCACCTTGAGCCCCGCCCGAGCGAGCACCACCGCCGCGGCCAGCCCGTTGGGACCCGCCCCGACGACCGATGCGTCGTAGGGCCGGCTCATCGGCGACGCCCCGACACCGCCCGGACGGTCGCGAATCCGGCGCCGAGGGCGGCGGCGACCGCGAGACCGCGACCGAGGCCGCGGTGCTCGGTGTACCAGACCTGGGGGCTCGTCGAATGGGCCTGATCGCTGAAGATGCCTCGCGCCCCGTGGTCGCCGGCCGTGGGCTCGTAGAGGTTGTCGGGCAGCATCGGCTCCTTCTTCTGAGGCGCCTGCTGACCCGAGTAGCCGGTCTTGGCCAGGAAGACGTCCATCAGCCCCGCGGCGAGGCGATTGCCCATGACCGTGCCCAGCGTCGGCTCGCCGATCCACGACCGGCGACGCGGCTTCTCGGCGACGGCGGCGATGGCCCGGGCGCCGACCTCGGGTTCGAAGATCGGCGCGACGGGCATCGGGTGGTCGGGCAGATCCGTGCGGACCCAGTTGAACTGGATGGTGTTCAGCGCCGGCATGTCGACCGTCGAGATGCGGACCGCGCTCTTGTTGTGCAGCAGCTCGGTGGTCACCGACTCCGTGAAGCCCTGGACGGCGTGCTTCGCGGCGCAGTATGCGGCCTGCAGGGGGATGCCGCGGTGCGCCAGCGCCGAGCCGACCTGGATCACGTGACCGCTGTCGCGCGGCACCATCCGCGAGAGGGCCGCACGGGTTCCGTTGACGAAGCCGAAGTAGTTGACGGCCGTCGCCCGCTCGAAGTCGTCGGGGTCGGTGTCCAGGAACTCGCCGAACACCCCGACCATGGCGTCGTTCACCCAGAGGTCGATGGGCCCGAGCTCCGATTCGACGCGATCGGCGGCGGCCTCGACCTGCGCACGGTCGGCGACGTCCGTCGGGATGCCGAGAGCGCGACGCCCGGCGGCCTCGACGTCGGCGACGGCCCCGTCGAGTCCGTCCTGACCGCGGGCGAGCACCGCGACGTCCCAGCCGCGGGCGGCGAGCTCTCGGACGGTGGCACGGCCGAGTCCGGCGGTTCCTCCGGTGACGACGGCGATCCTGCTGGTGCTCATGCTTCTCCTCGACTCATCCTCGCGTTCGCGGGTCTCCGACGGTAGTCGTTCACGACCGAGGAGGCGCGACTCGCGTGAGTCGCGCCTCCTCGGCCGTCACCATGGCGCAGCGCCGCACGGTGCTAGATGTCGAAGCCGCCGAAGTCGCCGCCCCCGAAGTCGCCCCCGCCGAATCCACCGCCACCGAAGTCGCCACCCCCGAAGTCGCCGCCGCCGTCGCCCGCGCCGGTGTCGGCGCCCGCGGTCTCCGTGCCCGTGTCGCCCGGGTCGGAGCCATCGCCCTGGTCGCCCTCGCCGCCGTCGGCCGTGGCGCCGCCGTCGGGCAGGAACGCACCGACCAGCGCCGAGCCGATCACGAAGCCGGCCACCGTGCCGAGCAGCGAGCCGCCGATCATCGAGCCCATGCCGGGCCCGCGGCGACCCTGGGCGTTCTGCCCCTCGGAGGGGCTGCCGCCGCCGAGCGTGCGCTCGAGGGTGCCCGGCTGGCGGAGCTCGGACCGGGTGGCGGCCTGCGCCAGCGACGCCGGGTCGTCGCCGCGCGGGCGCTCGCTCTCGGACGCCTGCGCGCTGAGCTCGTCGAAGACCAGGCGACGCTGCTCGGGCGTGAGCTTCTCGAAGGCCTCGGCGTGCACCTGCTCGATGGTCTCGGGCGGGGCCGTCCGCAGCAGGTAGCGATAGCGCTCGACGGCGATCTCGTCGTCGGTCCGTGCAGCCTGCGGTGCGGACGCCCGGGGCGCGGACGCCTGCCCGTACGGCTGCTGGCCGGAGGTCGCCTGGTCATACGACTGCTGGCCGGAGGGCTGCTGGTCGTACGACTGCTGGCCGTAGGGCTGCTGGTCGTACGACTGCTGGCCGTAGGGCCGGGTGTCCGCCCTGGGGCCGGGCTTGGCCTGGTCGTCGTCGCGGCCGAGGAGTCTGTCGAGGAATCCCATCGGAGCGGTTCCCTTCCGTTCGTGGTGTGCGGTGCGGAGGCACCTGCCGAACACGACAGTACGGTCGCCCGCCGCCGCCTGCCTGTGCGCAGCGTGCGGATCAGCCGCGAACGTCGCCGTCGGCGTCTCGGTGATCGCCGGGCTCGCGGGTGTCGTGGGCGCCGGCGGAGTCGCCGCGTCGTCGGCGTCGCAGCAGCGCCCGCACCACGAGCCAGACGATCACGCCGGCGATCGCGCCGTAGACGATGTAGTCGAGGTACTTCGCGTACTCGTCGATCAGCTCGTACTGGGTTCCGAGGGCGGCACCCAGGGAGATCAGGAGGGTGTTCCAGATGCCGCTGCCGACGATGGTGAAGAGCGAGAACGTGACGAGGGGCATGCGGTCGGCGCCGGCCGGCAGCGAGATGAGACTGCGGACGCCGGGGATGAAGCGCCCGAAGAAGACGGCCGAGCGACCGTGCCGGTGGAACCAGCCCGCCGCCTTGTCGAAGTCCTCGCGGTCGACGAGCGGCAGCTTCGAGAGCCATCGGATGCTCCGTTCGAGACCGAGCTTCGCACCGAGGAGGTACAGCACGAGTGCACCGACGTACGCTCCGAGCGTCGTGACGACGATGAGGAGGCCGATGTTCATGTCGCCGCTGCCGGCGAGTGCACCGGCCAACGGCAGGATCAGCTCGCTCGGGATCGGCGGGAAGATCGTCTCGATGAAGGTCAGCAGACCGACGCCCCACTCGCCCAGCGCGTCGATCACGCGCGACGCGATGCCGACGATGCCCCCGCTCTCGGTCAACGATCCGGGGGCGGATGCGGCGGTCAGGAGTGCGGTCGGCGCGGCTGAGGAGGTCATGTGTCCCTGGGTCGGTTCGGGTCCCGCTCGGGACGGGCTCGGATCGGCTCCTCGAGTATGCCGGGTCAGGCTGTGGACGACCCCTGCGCGGGTCAGACGGGTCGGCCGGCGCCTCGTCGGCGGGCCGCGAGCAGCCCGATCAGTCGCCAGCCCACCAGGAACACCCCGAGCACGATCGCCGTGACGACGACGAAGCTCGGCTCGACGCCCTGTCCGCTCGCGACACGCAGCAGCACTCCCACGACGACCGTCGCCACCCAGACGACCAGCCCCGCCCTGGGGCCGCGCATCGACCAGCCCACGCCGAGCACCGTCGCCCAGCCGACGGCGAGACCGACGACGAACGGCCAGAGGGTCGTCGCGACGCCCGTGGGGTCGAGGGCCTCGGCATGACTGCTGCGGCCGATGAGGACGAACGCTGCGACGAGCAGGAGATCGACGACGGCGACCCACCAGAGCCCTGTGGAGCGCCTCGAGCGCCCGCTGCGTGAGATGCCGGTCATGTCTGCCTTTCGAGCGGGAGCGGGTTCAGGAGGGCTGCTCGAGCGTCTGCGACAGCTCCGAAAGCAGGTCGTCGATCTGCGGTTCGACGAGACGCTCGACGGCGTCGCCGATGCGCTCCCGCTGAGCGACGAGGGCGAAGCAGAGGCTCGTGCCGACCGACTGCGCGTGGTCGTCGGCCAGCGCGACTTCTCGACGCAGCGCCTCCTTGGCCTCGTCGGAGTACTCGACGGGGTCGACCGTGCGGGACCCGGCAGGAGGCGCGTCCTCCTCTGCGAGACCGGCCAGCGTGAACAGGAACGGCTGAGCGGGGTCCGGTTCGGGATCGACGTCGAGCCCCTCGAACTCGGGGTCGAGACCGACGTCGGGGCGGTAGCCGACGTCGACGACGCCGTCGGCCTCGCGACGCAGCTCCCGGTCGACGAGCGGCAGGTTGCGGGCCGTGTAGATCTCGACCTCGTCGTCGACGATGTGACGCAGCCGGTTCAGCAGCGCGTGCTGGACGGCGTGCGGCACGTCGCGGTCGAAACCGGCGGCGACGGCGACGGGCGACCCGAAGCAGAGCCGGCACACGCGGGTGCGCCCGCGGGCCGTGCCGATGCGCCAGCGGGGCAGCCAGCGCAGCCAGGCGTCGACGGCGCTCTGCACGCGCCCCTCGATCGATTCCGCCATGCCCCGAATCTACGGGCATCGGGCGGTGATGACCGCGTACCCCCGGGCGATTCACCGGGTCGGGGCCCGGGTGCCGTCAGTCGACGGTGACGAAGTCGATCAGTCGCTCGACGGGGCCGAGCAGAGCGGGTTCGAGGTCGGCGAAGGTCCGCACCCGCCCGAGGATCCGCTGCCAGGCGGCGGCGATGTCGGCCTGGTCGTCGTGCGGCCAGCCGAGCGCGTCGCAGATGCCGTGCTTCCATTCGATCGAGCGGGGCACCGCGGGCCACTCGGCGAGACCGACGCGCGCGGGCCTGACCGCCTGCCAGACGTCGACGAACGGGTGCCCGACGACGAGCACGCCCGCCCCCGACGGCCCCGCCATGACGGAGTCGGCGATCCGGCTCTCCTTCGAGCCGGCGACGAGGTGGTCGACCAGCACGCCCACCCGCCGGGTGGGCGACGGACGGAACTCCGCGAGCACCTCGGCCAGGTGGTCGACGCCCTCGAGGTACTCGACGACGACGCCCTCGATCCGCAGGTCGGAGCCCCATACCTTCTCGACCAGCTCGGCGTCGTGACGTCCTTCGACGAAGATCCGGCTCTCGCGGGCGACCCGGGCACGGGCCCCGTCGACGGCGAACGATCCCGACGCGGTGCGTGCCCGGCCGGCCGGCGCCGCCCGCGGCACCCGCAGCGCCACGGGCGCGCCGTCGATCAGGAACGATCCCGACAGCGGGAACGCCCGCACGCGGCCCTTCCAGTCCTCCAGCTCGACCAGGCCCGCCGAGACCCGCACGACGGCCCCGGTGAAGCCGCTCGCGGAGTCCTCGACGACCAGATCGCGGACGGCGTCGGTCGGCGTCGCGACCGGCCGCTTCGAGCGCTTCCAGTCGCCGCTCAGCACGTCGTCTCCGTATCGGTCGTCAGTCACGGGGCGATGGACCTCTCTGCGGTGGTTCGGGTCGGGTTCGGGGTTGCGGTCTCGGTGATGGCTGGTAGGGGCGAGGCGGGCTCTTCGACGCCCCGGCCTCGTCGGACCGGCGACGCTCGCCGGGCCGCGGCGAGGTGCGACCCACGGGGGACGCGGCCTTCGCCCCGACCGCGCGGGGCTGAGCCGCGCGGGGCTGAGCCGCGCGGGGCTGAGCCACGCGGGCCGGGGCGTCGCGAGAGGGCCCGTCTCGAGGGGGTGACCGGCGTGAGACCCCCTGCGCCGCGCCCTCGGCGGCGCGTGCGGGAGTCGACCGCGCGGCCGTCGTTCCCGTCTGCGCCGATCGCCGCGGCGGAGCGAATCCGCCGGTGAGCACCCAGCTGAGCCAGACGAGCATCCCCACGACGTAGACGACGGACACCGCGAGCGGGATCCACCATGCGGCGACGGCACCACCGGACTGGCCGACGAGTGCCACGACGATCAGCGCGGCGACGAACCAGAGCCCCGCCGCAGTGCCTCGGGCGAGGTGGCTGGCGAGTCGACGGCGCAGCTCACGGCGTCGGGACTCGTGCTTCCAGTAGGAGGCGCGGGGCACGAGCAGGTGCCGTGCGGGCGTCCAGGCGAGCGCGGCGGCCGAGACCAGATACGCGATCAGGATCACGACGGCGACCGCGACGGCGACCAGGAGGAGGTCCGACCTGCTCGCGAACGCCGCCCCGGCACCGTCCGTCGTGCGGATGACGACGACGCGCAGGGGCAGCCACGTCGCCGCGACGGCCACGACGACGGCGAGACCCATGACCGCCACCCCGACCGGGGCGGCGGGTCGGATCCACCGGGGCACGCTCATCGGTCGCCGTCGCGCTCGTGCCGACGCGCAGGCACCTGCTCGATCACGGCGGCTCCCCCGTCGACGGCGATGCTCGTGCCGCCGGTCGTCAGGCCTGAGCGCGCTCGAGCACCAGCTCGCGCACGCGGGCCGCGTCGGCCTGGCCCTTCATGGCCTTCATCACCGCGCCGATGACGGCGCCGGCGGCCTGCACCTTGCCGTCGCGGATCTTCGCGAGGACGTCGGGCTGACCGGCCAGGGCCTCGTCGATCGCCGCGATGAGCGCGCCGTCGTCGGAGACGACCTTGAGCCCGCGCTTCTCGACGACCTCGCCGGGTGCGCCCTCGCCCGCCACGACGCCTTCGAGCACCTGACGCGCGAGGCGATCGGTCAGATCGCCCGACTCGATGAGCGCGATGAGCTCGCTGACGTGCAGTGGGGACACGAGGGTCGACGGTTCGACGCCTCGGGCGTTCGCCAGACGGGCGATCTCGCCCGTCCACCACTTGCGCGCCGCCTGCGGTGAGGCGCCGGCCTGGACGGTCTCGACGAGTTCGGTCAGCATGCCCGAGTTCACGACGTCCTGGAACTCGAGGTCGGCGAAGCCCCATTCGGCCTTCAGCCGGCGACGGAGGGCCACCGGGGCCTCCGGCAGGGCGAGTCGGAGCTCTTCGATCAGCTCACGGGGAGGCACGACGGGCAGCAGGTCGGGCTCGGGGAAGTAGCGGTAGTCGTCGGCGTCGCTCTTCGGACGACCCGCCGACGTGCGACCGGTGTCTTCGTGCCAGTGGCGGGTCTCCTGGGTGATGGTGCCGCCCGAGGCGAGGATGGCGGCCTGCCGCTGGATCTCGTAGCGCACCGCGCGCTCGACCGAGCGGAACGAGTTGACGTTCTTGGTCTCGGTGCGGGTGCCGAGCTTCTCCTGGCCGTGGGGGCGCAGCGAGACGTTCGCGTCGCAGCGCAGGTTGCCGCGCTCCATGCGCGCCTCGCTGACACCGAGCGAGCGCACGATGTCGCGGATGGTCGACACGTACGCGGCGCCCAGCTCGGGGCCCAGCGCGCCCGCGCCGATGATGGGCTTGGTCACGATCTCGACGAGCGGGATGCCGGCGCGGTTGTAGTCGACCAGCGAGTACTCGGCGCCCTGGATGCGCCCGGTCGAACCGCCGACGTGCGTCAGCTTGCCGGCGTCCTCCTCCATGTGGGCCCGCTCGATCGGGATCCGGAAGACGGTGCCGTCGGGCAGCTCGACCTCGACCTCGCCTTCGTAGGCGATCGGCTCGTCGAACTGGCTGACCTGGTAGTTCTTGGGGTTGTCGGGGTAGAAGTAGTTCTTCCGGGCGAAGCGCGAGCTCTCGGCGATCGAGCAGCCCAGGGCGAGCCCGAGGCTGATCGAGTAGCGGACGGCCTGCTCGTTGACGACGGGCAGCGAGCCCGGCAGGCCGAGGTCGACCGGGGTCACATTGGTGTTCGGGGCACCGCCGAAGAAGTTCGGGGCGTCCGAGAACATCTTCGTCTTCGTGGCGAGCTCGACGTGCACCTCGAAGCCGAGCACGACCTCGAACCTCTGCAGCGCCTCGTCGTAGTCCATCAGGTCTGCCTTGGCCATCAGATGACTCCCTCGGTGGCGGCGTGCTGTTCGGTGCTGCTGAGATCGGGTGCCTGCGAGATGAGGGTGCGTCCCCAGCTCTGCTCGAGCAGCTGCTCGAGTGCGGCGCCGTAGGTGTAGAGGCGGGCGTCCTCACGGGCCGGAGCCATGAACTGCAACCCGACGGGCAGACCGTCTTCGGCGGCGAGCCCCATCGGGATCGTGATGCCGGGGATTCCTGCGAGGTTCGCCGGGATCGTCGTGATGTCGTTCAGGTACATCGCCAGCGGGTCGTCGATCTTCGAGCCGAGCGGGAACGCCGTGGTCGGAGCGGACGGCGACACGAGCACGTCGACCTCGGCGAACGCCTTCGCGAAGTCGCGCTGCACGAGGGTCCGGACCTTCTGGGCGCTGCCGTAGTAGGCGTCGTAGTACCCCGCGCTCAGCGCGTAGGTGCCGAGGATGATGCGGCGCTTCACCTCGGGGCCGAAGCCGGCCTCGCGGGTCGCGGCCATGACGTCCTCGACGGTGCCGCCGCCCTCGGGCACGACGCGCATGCCGAAGCGGACGGAGTCGAACTTGGCGAGGTTGCTCGAGGCCTCGGCCGGCAGGATGAGGTAGTAGGCGCTGATCGCGTACTCGAAGCTCGGCGCCGAGATCTCGACGATCTCCGCACCCGCCGCCGTGAGCAGATCGAGAGCCTCGGTGAAGCGCGTCTTGACCCCGCCCTGGAACCCCTCGCCGTTCAGCTCCTTGACGACGCCGATGCGGACGCCCTTCAGGGCGCCGCCGGCGAGACCGGCGCGAGCGGCGTCGGTGAACGACGGCCATTCGTCACGGAGCGACGTGGAGTCGCGCGGGTCGTGGCCCTTGATGACGTCGTGCAGCAGGGCGGAGTCGAGCACGGTGCGGCTGACCGGACCGACCTGATCGAGCGAGCTGGCGAGGGCGATGGCGCCGTACCGGCTGACGGAGCCGTAGGTGGGCTTGACGCCCACGGTGCCGGTGACGGCGCCCGGCTGACGGATGGAGCCGCCGGTGTCGCTGCCGAGCGCGAGGGGCGCCTCGAAGGCCGCGACCGCCGCGGCCGAGCCGCCGCCCGAGCCACCGGGGATGCGGTCGAGCGACCACGGGTTGTGCGTCGGGCCGTACGCCGAGAACTCGGTCGACGAGCCCATCGCGAACTCGTCCATGTTCGTCTTGCCGAGCGGCACGAGGTCCGCGGCGCGGAGCTTCTTGACGACCGTGGCGTCGTAGGGCGGCACCCAGCCCTCGAGGATGCGGCTGCCCGAGGTCGACGGCATGTCGATGGTGCAGAGGACGTCCTTGACGGCGATCGGCACACCGGCCAGCGGCCCGAGGGGCTCGCCGGCGGCGCGACGGCGGTCGACGTCGGCGGCCGTGGCCAGGGCGGCGTCGCTGACGTGCAGGAAGGCGTGGACGTCGCCGTCGACCGCGGCGATGCGGTCGAGGTGCGCCTGCGTGGCCTCCACGGACGAGACCTCGCCGGAGCCGAGCTTGACGGAGAGGTCGGCCGCGCTGAGGCGGATGAGGCTTGCGGTGTCGGTCATCTCTACTGCTCTTCTCCGAGGATGGCGCTCACTCTGAAGCGCGAGCCGTCGTGGTCGGGGGCGCCGGACAGCGCCTGCTCGGCCGTGAGCGTCTCGCCCACGACATCGGGGCGGAAGACGTTCTCGAGCGGGATGGGGTGGCTCGTCGCGGGGACGTCGTCGGTGGCGACCTCGGCCACCTTCGCGACGTTGTCGACGATCTGCCCGAGCTCTCGGGTCATCGTGTCGATCTCGTCGGCGGTGAGGGCGATTCGGGCGAGACCGGCGAGGTGCTCGACCTGCTCGCGCGTGATGTCAGACATGGTGCTCCGTCACAGGGATCGTGTGGGGGTACTGCGCTTGGGGGTCGCCGTCGATTCTACGGGGAGGCTCCGACCGAGGAGGCGCGGTGCGAGTCGACCCGCGCCTCCTGCGCCTTCTCAGTCGCGGGCGTAGAGATCCTGCGGGCGCACGAGCGTGATGTCGGGGAGCACCGGGCCTCCGGTGCCCGGGGTGCGTTCGTCGGAGTCGACGAGGTCGCCGCGACCGAGCCCGATCAGGGCGATGCTGCGGAGCGACTCGGTGCCGGGGCGCAGGTAGTCGTTGTGCCCGAGCGCCGCGGCGAGGGCCTCTCCGGTCACGCCGTCGAGGCCTCCCCCGGTGTGCAGCATCACCGCGCCGAACCCGGGCGACCCGGGGTCGGCGCCGAAGACGCCGCTGCCGGCCACCGGGTCGAAGCTGCCCGCCGCCGCGTAGACGTCGCTGCCGTGCACGGCGAGCTGGGTCGACGTCTCGACGACGCTCCCGGGCGAGCCGAGCAGCACGAGCGAGTCGACGACGGTCCGCCCGGACGACAGCGCGAGGGTCGCGGTCGTCGAACCGTACGAGTGCGCGACCACGGTGACCCTCGCGGGGTGCGCCGAGCGTGCGGCGTCGAGCCCGGCGAGCGAGTCCACCAGGTGCCCGGCGCCGACCCGGGCGAGGTCGAGCGAGTACACGTTGGTCAGATCGGGCGTGCGGTAGCCCATCCACGCGACGACGGCGGTCGAGGGGGCGTCGGCGGCCGCCCGTCCGGACGGCAGGCCCGCCCAGCTCGACTGCTCGTCGTAGAGCCCACCGGCCGTGATCGACCAGTCGACGACCTGACCGGTCACCCCGTAGAGCATCCCCGGCACCAGGATGCTGACGTCGTCGGCCGCGTCGAGATCCCCGATCGACACCGCGACCCGACCCGGCATGACCGTGTCGAGCAGGACGAGCTGCCGGTCGGCCGCTCCGCTGGTGCGATCGGCGAGGGCCTCGCCGACGGCGGCGAGCATCGCGGCGCGGGCGACGTCGTCAGGGCCGGCCTCGCCGCTCGCGAGACGGTCGTCCACGGCCGCCACGGCCTCGCTCAGGAAGACCCGGTTCGCTCCGTCGCGCACGCCGTAGGGCACCCCCTCGAGGTTGCCCACGAGACCGGGTGCCAGCGCGATGAGCTCGTTCCGTCGCGACGGGTCGAGGGCTCCCCACCAGTCGCCGACGACGTCGGCTTCGACGTCGGCGGTCACCGCGGCCGACAGTGCACTGACGTCGTCTCCCGCGGAGTCCAGGTGCGAAGCGAACGACCGCACGGACTCCGAGGAGGCGCGGGTCAGCTCACCGAGGCAACCCGCCCCGTCGACGCCCTCGGTCGTCTCTCCACCGCACGCCAGGGCGACCGCGTCGGCGGACTCCCCCGCCTCGGGTCCCGCCCAGGCCGGAACCCGTGCTGGCACGGTCGCACTCGCGGAGACGAGAGCGGTCTCGACCTCGGCGTGAGCCGTCGACACGGCCTCGGACGGCACGACCGATGTCGCCGGTGCATCGATCGCTCCGAGGAGGTGGATCGATGCGGAAAGGATTGCTGTAGCGAGGAACAGCACGTCGGGTCTTCCCCCTCGAGGCACACCTGTACCCCGAACCCCCTACAGCCCGAAGACGATGTGCGCTCATATCGTAGGGGGAGCCGATGACGCCCCACCAGATGCGCTACGCCTCGATGTCGGTATCGTCCCCCGTTTCGGGCTCGGCCAGCCCCGTCGGGCCCTCCTTAAGGAGGACATGGAACTGCGCTGCGTCGATGATGCGGACGCCGAGAGCCTCCGCCTTCGTCAGCTTCGAACCGGCCCCCGGCCCGGCGGCGACGAAGTCGGTCTTCTTGCTGACGCTGTTGCCCGCCTTGCCGCCGGCGGCGAGGATGGCCTCCTGGGCTCCCTCTCGACTGAACCCCTCGAGACTCCCGGTGGCGACGACCGTCAGCCCGGAGAGCACCCCGCCGGCCGTCTCGGCAGCCCCCGGCCCCGGATGCCCGGGCGTGGCGAACTGCACCCCAGCGGCGGCCCACCGGTCGATGATCTCGACGTGCCAGTCGACGGAGAACCAGTCGATCAGGGCGTCGGCGATGATGCCGCCGACGCCGTCGACGGCCGCCAGCTCGTCGCGGTCGGCGGATCGGATGGCGTCGAGCGAGCCGAAGTGGTTCGCGAGAGCTCGTGCGGCCACCGGACCGACGTGGCGGATGCTGAGACCCACGAGGATGCGCCAGAGCGGGCTCGTCTTCGCCTTGTCGAGGTTGCCGAGCATCTCGAGGGCGCTCTTGGACGGGACGGACGTCTCGTCGCCCGAGAACCCGTCGGCGTCGGGGTCGAACGGGCCGTCCCGCTTCGTCCGCCGACGCCGGAACGGCGTCACCAGCTTGGGAGCCCCGTCGGCCTCGAGCTTCTGCATGCCGGTCTCGGAATCGCGGACGACGACCCTCACCGGGAAGATGTCGGCCATCGTGAGGTCGAACAGCCCCGCCTCGGTGCGGAGCGGCGGCTCGGCGGGCTCCACGGGCTGGGTCAGCGCCGCGGCGGCGACCTCGCCGAGCCCCTCGACGTCGAGCGACCCCCGCGACGCGATGTGCTCGACCCGACCGCGCACCTGCGCGGGGCAGCTCTGGGCATTGGGGCAGCGGAGGTCGATGTCGCCCTCTTTGGCGGGTCGGAGCGGTGTGCCGCACTCGGGGCAGTCGGTCGGCATGACGAACTCGCGCTCCGTGCCGTCCCGCAGCTCGATGACCGGCCCCAGCACCTCGGGGATGACGTCGCCGGCCTTGCGCAGCACGACGGTGTCGCCGATCAGCACGCCCTTGGCCTTGACGACCTGCTGGTTGTGCAGTGTCGCCTGCCGCACCTCGCTACCGGCCACCTCGACCTTCTCCATGACGGCGAACGGCGTCGCCCGACCGGTGCGCCCCACGCTGACGACGATGTCGAGCAGAGTCGTGTTGACCTCTTCGGGCGGGTACTTGAACGCGGTGGCCCACCGTGGCGCACGACTCGTCGAGCCCAGCTCTTCGTGCAGCGCCAGGTCGTCGACCTTGATCACGATGCCGTCGATCTGGTGCTCGACCGACGCGCGCCTCACTCCGTAGTCGTGGATGAACGCCTGCACGTCGGCGACCGTGTCGAACACCCGATGGTGCGTCGAGATGGGCAGACCCCAGCCACCCAGCAGCTCGTAGACCTCCGACTGCGAACGCACCTCGGTGGCGCGTTCGAGGTCGCCGACCGGCCACGCGCCGATGCCGTGCACCAGCATCCGCAGGCGACGGAGGCGGGCGTGCATCAGCTCGCGCTTCTCGGGGCTCTTGCCCTCCTCCTTCTGACGGAGCGACCCGGCGGCCGCGTTGCGGGGATTGGCGAAGACCCGCTCGCCTGCCTCGCGCTGCTGCGCGTTCAACTCGTCGAACTGGCTGACGGGGAAGAAGATCTCGCCGCGCACCTCGACCAGGGGCGGGTGACCCGTGCCCGACAGGCGCTCGGGGATCGAGCCCATCACGAGCACGTTGCCCGTGACGTCCTCGCCGACGACACCGTCGCCGCGGGTGGCGGCGGTGACGAGCACGCCGTTCTCGTAGCGGAGGTTGATGGCGAGACCGTCGATCTTCAGCTCGGTCAGGAACCGGACGCGCTCGGACCCCGAGTCGCGCTGCACCTTCGCGGCCCACTCGGCCAGCTCGTCGTCGCTGAAGACGTTGTCGAGGCTGAGCATGCGCTCGGCGTGCTCGACCGGGGCGAACTGCGTGGTCTCGGCCCGGCCGCCGACGGTCTGCGTGGGGCTGTCGTCTTTCTGGAGCTCGGGGTGCGCCCGCTCGATCGCGTCCAGCCTCCGCACCAGGGCGTCGTACTCGGAGTCCGACACCGTCGAAGCGTTCGACTCGTAGTACTGGTCGCGGAGATCGAGGATCCGTGCGGTGAGACCCTCGGCCTCGTCACGTGCCTCGGCGAGGTCGGCGGGAACGGCGTCGCTGTCGCTCATGGCCGGCTGCTCAGGCGACGACGGCCGGGACCGGCACGGCGCTGACCGTGCGGTCGATGGTGCACTGGCCGAGCACCCGGGTGCCGACGTAGACGACGGCGGTCTGCCCGGGGGCGACTCCGTTGAGGGGTTCGCGAGGTGTGATCACGAGTTCAGTCTTACCCTCGACCACCGACACCCGCGCGACCGCGGGAACGGGATCGGCGTGCGCGCGGATCTGCACATCGCAGTCGAACGCGGTGGTCGGGTCGACCGGCGGCAGACCGGCCCAGGTGAACGAGCCGCCTGCGATCTCCGCGATGTCGAGGGCCTCCTTCGGCCCGACCACGACGGTGTTGTCGACCGGACGCACCTCGAGCACGAACCGGGGCTTGCCGTCGTCCGCCGGGAACCCGATGTTGAGCCCCTTGCGCTGACCGACGGTGAAGGCGTGCGCGCCCTCGTGGCTGCCGATGACGGAACCGCTGCGGTCGAGGATCTCGCCCGTCTCGGCCCCGACCCGGTCGGCCAGCCAGCCGCGGGTGTCGCCGTCGGGGATGAAGCAGATGTCGTGGCTGTCGGGCTTCGTGGCGACGCTGAAGCCGCGCTCGGCGGCCTCGGCGCGCACCTCGGCCTTCGACGGCGTCGCCCCGAGCGGGAACATCGAGTGCGCCAGCTGCTCGGTCGTCAGCACCCCGAGCACGTACGACTGGTCTTTGGCCCACGCGGAGGCGCGGTGCAGCTCGCGATTGCCCTGGTCGTCGGTGAGGATGGTCGCGTAGTGCCCCGTGCAGACCGCGTCGAAGCCGAGGGCGAGCGCCTTCTCGAGCAGGGCGGCGAACTTGATGCGCTCGTTGCAGCGCATACAGGGGTTCGGGGTGCGGCCCGCCGTGTACTCGGCGACGAAGTCGTCGACGACGTCGAGCTTGAACCGCTCGCTGAAGTCCCAGACGTAGTAGGGGATGCCGATCTTGTTGGCCGCCCGTTGCGCGTCCATACTGTCTTCGATGGTGCAGCAGCCGCGGCTGCCCGTCCGCAGGGTGCCCGGCATCCGGCTGAGCGCCAGGTGGACCCCCACGACGTCGTGACCGGCCTCGACAGCCCTCGCTGCGGCGACCGCCGAGTCGACGCCGCCACTCATCGCTGCAAGAACCTTCATCCGACAAGTGTACGCAGCGGACGGGCCCCCGCCGGGGCGGAGCTAGTCTGGCCGACGACATGACCGACTCCGCGCCCGACTTCAGCATGCGGTCGGTGGCTCTGGCCGCCTTCCTCCCCGCGGCCCTGTTCGCGATCGGCGAGGGCGCCATCATCCCGATCATCCCCGTCGTCGCGAGCGGACTCGGCGCCTCCCTGCCGTTCGCCGCGTTCGTCGCGGCGCTCATCCTCGTGGGCGAGCTGATCGGCGACATCCCGAGCGGCTGGCTGGTCTCGCGGGTCGGCGAGCGCAGCAGCATGATCGGCGCCTCCCTGGTCAGCATCGGCGGGCTGGTGACCTGCCTCCTCGCCCCGAACGAGGTCGTCCTGGCGATCGGCGTGCTGGTGATCGGTCTGGCGACCGCGGTGTTCGCCCTGGCTCGGCACGCGTTCATGACGAGCTTCGTGCCCGTCGCCATCCGCGCCCGCGCCCTGTCGAGCCTCGGCGGCGTCTTCCGGCTGGGCTACTTCGTGGGGCCGTTCCTCTCGGCGGGGGTGATCGAGCTCACCGGCAGCGTGCAGTCCGCGTTCGTGGTGCACATCGTGGGCTGCCTCGGCGCGGCCGTGTCGCTGCTCGTCCTGCGCGATCCGGCGGCCTCGTTCGGCGAGCGCCCCGCCGCGCGTCGGGCCTCCGACGAGCCCGATCTCGTCGCCCTGGAGCGCCAGGGGCTCTTCGCGACGCTCTGGAGACACCGCGGGGTGCTGGTAAAGCTCGGCAGCGGTGCCGCTCTGATCGGGGCCATGCGCTCCGGCAGGCAGGTCATGCTCCCCCTGTGGGCCGTCAGCATCGGACTCGGGGCGTCCGAGACGGCGATCATCATCGGCGTCGCGGGCGCGGTGGACTTCGCGCTCTTCTACACGAGCGGTCAGATCATGGACCGTTTCGGCCGCCTCTGGAGCGCCGTGCCCTGCATGGTGGGCCTGGGGGTCTCGTACCTGACCCTCTCGCTGACCCACGACCTCGACGCCCGGGTGGGGTGGTTCGTCGCCGTCGCGGTCTTCATGTCGCTCGCCAACGGGGTGGGCAGCGGCATCCTCATGACCCTGGGTGCCGATCTCGCCGACGAGCGCGACCCCGCGCCGTTCCTCGGCGCCTGGCGCTTCACGGGCGACGCGGGCAGCGCCGGTGCGCCCCTGCTGATCTCGGCCGTGACGGCCCTCGTCTCGATCTCGGTGGCCAGCGGCGTGATGGGCGTGCTCGGGCTGATCGGCGCGGCGATCCTGGTGCGCTACGTGCCCCGGTACTCGCCGCACGTGCCCCGGTCGCAGCGGTAGCGCCTCCTGCCCGTCCGGTGCCGGCAGGCGATCGCGTTCCCGTCGAGCGGCTCGCTACACTGACCCTGCCGCGGGAGTGGTGGAATTGGCAGACACGCAGGATTTAGGTTCCTGTGCTTTCGAGCGTGAGGGTTCAAGTCCCTTCTCCCGCACTCGACCCGACCGGAGAACAACCCGATGCTGCCCCTCGTCTCCATCCCCTGGCTCGACCCCGAGTACCTCCTCTCGGCGTTCGGCCCGTGGGCCGTGCTCGGCGTCTGCGTCCTGGTCTTCGCCGAGACCGGACTGCTCATCGGGTTCCTGTTCCCGGGCGACACCCTGCTGATCATCACGGGCATCCTGGCGGCCACGAACCCGGGCGCCCTCGGCATGCCGATCTGGCTGATCGCCGTCTTCATCAGCATCGCCGCCTTCGCGGGGGGCGAGCTCGGCTATCTGATCGGACACAAGGTCGGCCCTCGGATCTTCGAGCGGAAGGAGAGCGGTCTCTTCAGCGTCGCGAACGTGAACCGCACGAACGCCTTCTTCGAGCGGTTCGGCCCGATGGCCGTCATCATCGCGCGGTTCGTGCCGGTCGTCCGCACCTTCGCGCCGATCATGGCGGGCGTCGGCCACATGAGCTACCGCCGCTACTCGCTCTTCAACGCGATCGGGGCGGTCGTCTGGGGAATGGGCATCACCCTGCTGGGCTTCGGCATCGGGCACATCCCCCCGATCGCGGACTTCGTCAGCTCGTACATCGATCTGATCCTGCTCGGCGCGGTGCTGGCCACCGTCGTCCCGATCGCGATCCACTACCTCCACGGCGTGCACCAGGCCAAGAAGACCGGGCCGACCGGCGGATCCGACGACGTCGACCTGTCCGGCGCGTCCGAGGTCTCGGGCATGCCTCACCAGGGCTGACGCCGAGGAGGCGCGGGTCGACTCAGTCCGCCAGCGCCGCCACGTAGGGCGCGATCGCCCGGAACGCCCTCGCACGGTGACTGACCGCGTTCTTCTCGTCGGTCGTCAGCTCGGCCGCGCTCCGGGTCTCGCCGTCGGGGCGGAAGACCGGATCGTAGCCGTGTCCGTTCGAGCCGACCCGCGCCTCCAGCAGGGTCCCCCGCCACTCCCCCGACTCGACGTGCTCGGACGCCTCCTCGCCGGGTACGACGAGCGCGGCCGCGCACGAGAACCAGACGGAGCGGTCGTCGTGGGCCGAGACCTCGCGGAGCAGCTTGTCGATGTTGTCGTCGGCGTCTCGGGTGCCGGCGTAGCGCGCCGAGTGGATGCCCGGCGCGCCGTCGAGGGCGGCGGCCGAGATGCCGCTGTCGTCGGCGAGCGCGGGGAGCCCGGTGTGCTCGGCGGCCGCCCGCGCCTTGATCAGCGCGTTGGCCACGAAGCTGTCGCCGTCTTCGACGGGCTCCGGTCCGTCGTAGGCGACCAGTTCGACGCCCGGCGCCGTCTCGGCCAGCAGCAGTCGGAGCTCGGCCACCTTGCCCTGGTTGTGCGTGGCGATGACGACCTTCGTCACTTGCCGAGCACCTCGAGCTGGATGCGCGTGAGATCGGCGGCGCCCGCGACGGCGAGGTCGAGCAGCTCGCCCAGCTCGCGACGGTCGAAGGGCGCGCCCTCGGCCGTGCCCTGCACCTCGACGAAGAGACCGCTGCCCGTGACCACGACGTTCATGTCGGTCTCGGCGCGGACGTCCTCGACGTAGGCGAGATCGAGCATCGGCTCGCCGTCGATGATGCCGACGGACACGGCCGAGACGCTGTCGGTCAGGGGCGAGGCCTTCTGCGCGATGAACTTCTTCTCGCGACCCCATTCGATGGCCTGCGCGAGAGCCACGTAGGCGCCCGTGATCGCCGCGGTGCGGGTGCCGCCGTCGGCCTGCAGCACGTCGCAGTCGAGCACGATCGTGTTCTCGCCGAGAGCCTTCGTGTCGACGACCGCACGCAGGCTGCGACCGATCAGACGGGAGATCTCGTGGGTGCGACCGCCGATCTTGCCCTTGACGCTCTCGCGGTCGTTGCGCGAGTTGGTGGCCCGCGGCAGCATCGAGTACTCGGCGGTCACCCAGCCCTTGCCCTTGCCCGTGAGCCACCGGGGGACGCCGTTCGTGAACGACGCGGTGCAGAGCACCTTCGTGTCGCCGAACGAGACCAGCGCACTGCCCTCGGCCTGCGAGCTCCAGCCCTTCTCGATGGTGACGGTGCGGAGGTCGTCGACCCGTCGACCGTCGGCGCGGACGATCGTGCTGGTGCTGGTGCTGGTGGTCGTGTCGTCGCTCATGCTGTTCTCCTCGGGCCGGTGCTCGGCCCCTGCTCGGTCGTGCGGGAAGGTCGTGGGGGGAGGTCGATCGCGCCGGTCTCGAGATGGCCGACCCGGGATATCTCGGGCCCCAGGAAGCGCTTGGCGAGACGGAGGAACGACCCCTGGTCGTCGCCGGTCGCCTCGAACTCGTAGCGGGGCACGCTGCCCGCCGGGGCCTCGAGGTCGTGGTCGACGAGGGTGCGGTAGACGTCGGCGGCCGTCTCGTCGGCGCTCGAGACCAGATGGACGTCAGGCCCCATCACGTACTGGATGGCCGCGGACATCAGGGGGTAGTGGGTGCAGCCGAGCACGAGGGTGTCGACCCGGGCGTCGCGGAGCGGGGCGAGGTACTGCTCGGCGACGGCCCGCAGCTCGGCGCTCGACGTGTCGCCCGCCTCGACGAACTCGACGAACCGGGGGCACGCCCGGGTGAAGAGCTCGAGGTCGGCCGCCGCCGCGAAGGCGTCCTCGTAAGCGCGCGAGTTGATGGTCCCCTCGGTGCCGATCACGCCGATGCGTCTCGCCCTGGTCTGCTTGACCGCCGACCGGACGGCGGGCTGGATGACCTCGACGACCGGGATGCCCCGGCCGATCGTGTAGCGCTCGCGAGCGTCTCGGAGGACGGCTGCCGACGCGGTGTTGCACGCGATGACCAGCAGCTTGACGCCCTGCTCGACGAGGTCGTCCATGACGGCGAGGGCGTACTCGCGCACCGTCGCGATCGGCTTCGGTCCGTAGGGCGAGTGGACGGTGTCGCCGACGTAGAGGATGGACTCGCGGGGCAGCTGGTCGATGATGGCCCGGGACACCGTCAGCCCCCCGACCCCGCTGTCGAAGACTCCGATGGGTGCGTCCGTCACGGTCGCCCAGCCTACCCGGCTCGTGCGGTCCGCCCGGCTCGCGCGGCCTAGGCTGAGTCCGTGACCAGTGCACTGCTGACCGACCGGTACGAGCTGACGATGGTCGAGGCCGCGCTCCGCGCCGGCACCGCCCACCGCGACAGCGTCTTCGAGGTGTTCGCCCGTCGCCTCCCCGAGGGGCGCCGCTACGGCGTCGTGGCCGGGACGGGCAGGTTCCTCGACGAGCTGACCCGCTTCCGATTCGGCGACGCCGAGCTGTCTTGGCTCCGCGACGAGCGCATCGTCGACGGCGCCACGATCGACTGGCTCGCCGACTACCGGTTCTCGGGCGACGTGCACGGCTACGCCGAGGGCGAGGTCTATCTGCCCGGCTCGCCGATCCTGGTGGTCGAATCGACCTTCGCCGAGGGGGTCCTGCTCGAGACGCTCGCGCTCAGCGTCTTCAACTACGACTCGGCGGTGGCCGGCGCCGCAGCGCGGATGGTGGCCGCAGCCGACGGTCGCCCCCTCGCCGAGATGGGCTCGCGACGCACCGGCGAGCGGAGCGCCGTGGCCGCCGCCCGAGCCGCCTACATCGCGGGCTTCGACGCCACGAGCAACCTCGAGGCCGGTCGCACCTGGGGCGTCCCCACCATGGGGACGGCCGCGCACGCCTTCACCCTGCTGCACGACAGCGAGGAGGAGGCCTTCCGAGCGCAGGTCGCCACCCTCGGCTCGGGCACGACTCTGCTCGTCGACACCTACGACATCGAGAAGGCGGTCCGCACGGCCGTCGAGGTCGCGGGCACGGGCCTCGGCGCCGTGCGCATCGACAGCGGCGACCTGCCCTCGCTCGTGGCGCAGGTGCGTCGTCAGCTCGACGGCCTCGGGGCCACCGGCACCCGCATCACGGTCACCAACGACCTCGACGAGTACACGATCGCCGCCCTGCGAGCCGCGCCCGTCGACAGTTACGGAGTCGGCACGTCGGTGGTCTCCGGATCCGGGCACCCGGCCGCGGGGATGGTCTACAAGCTCGTCGCCCGCCGGGGCGACGACGGCGCGTGGCTCTCCGTCGCGAAGAAGTCGGCGGACAAGGCGAGCGTCGGCGGCCGAAAGGCTCCCGTGCGGGTGCTGTCCGGCGGCGTCGCCACCACCGAGCTCGTCCGCGTGGGCGACCACGAGACCGCCGACGGTGAACGCGCCCTGCTCGTCCCGCTGGTCACCGGCGGCGTCGTCGACGAGCGCTTCATGGGTCACGCCGGTGTCCAGCGAGCACGCGAGCACAGGCGCACCGCGGTCGCCGAGCTGCCTGCCGGCGCATTCCGCCTCGGTCGCGGCGAACCCGTCATCCCGACCGTCTACGCCTGATCGGGCGAGGGGTGCCCTGGCGCCACGATCAGGTGGTGCGCGGTTCTACTCTTTCGTCATCTTCTCGTAGATGTCGCGGCACGTCGGGCAGACCGGGAACTTCTCCGGGTCGCGACCGGGAGTCCACTTCTTGCCGCAGAGCGCCTTGACGGGCTTGCCGCTCAAGGCGGACTCCATGATCTTGTCCTTCTTGACGTAGTGTGAGAAGCGCTCGTGATCGCCCGGGTCGATGTTCTCCTCGTTGAGGAGCTTCTCGAGTTCGCGATCGAGGACATCGAGGCCACCGCCGGTTTCCGTGTTGCTCATGCCGACCATGGTACGACGCCGGGCCGCACCCGCGTCGAGGGGCTGCCCCTCGGATCGCGCCGTCAGCTGCGGAGAGCGGAGGCCAGCAGCTCGGGCGCGCGCCTCGTGAACACGCGGGAGCCGACGACGACCCCGACGATCAGCACGACCAGACCCACCGCGATACCGGACACCATCGACCACGGACCCGCCGACGTGTCGCCGCCGAAGAGGTCGAGGGCCGCGAAGCAGAGCGCGGGGACGGCCGAGACGAGCGCCCCGCCGATCATCAGCGTCTGGGCGAGCACCGACGACGAGCCGCTCGACTGGGGCTGCTGGAACGGATCGTCGTGCGGACGCACGGTCGCGTAGGGCATGGCCGCCGACATGACGCTGGAGAGGCCGAGTCCGCTGAGCAGCAGGGCGGACCCGATCCCGATCTCCGACCAGAGGGCGCGCCAGTCGCCGAAGGCCCAGACCGCGACGGCGGAGCCGATGACGACGAGAGGGATGCCGATGAGGAGGGGCGGCGCGAGTCGACCGATCCGGTCGGACGACCCCTTCGTGTCGGCGGCCACGTGCAGCCACAGCGCCGTGCTGTCGTAGGCGACGTCGTTGTGCGGCAGGAACCCGACGATCAGGCACATCAGCGGCACCGGGACGAGCGCCAGCCAGTTCCAGCTCACGCCCGCGATGCCCAGCGGGATCACGAGCAGAGGGATGATCGGGATGACGACGAGGGACATCCGGTAACGCGCGTCGCGCATCCAGTACGTCAGGCTCCGGGCGGCCACCGCGCCGATCGGCGTGGCCGGCACGAACTCGAACCATCCGAGACCGCTTGTGTCGTCGTCGAGCTCGGGTTCGGGCCGATCGACGAACGCTCGGGCGACGAGCCCGCGCCAGGCGCACCAGAGCCCCGCCAGCGAGGCCGCCGCGATGAGCGCATCGAACACGACCCGTGCGGTGTCGCCCTCGGCGGCGTGCCCGGGCAGTGCGAGGGCCGCTCCGAACGGCGTCCAGGCGAGGATCCCGGCCAGCACGCCGGTGGGTGCGGAGCCCGTCCAGGAGGCGCGGACCAGATCGACGATCAACGGCACGACGAGCAGGGCCACGAGGACTCCCCCGCCCAGGAGGAACTGCCGCGACCGACGCGAGGTGAGCACGACGGTGTTGAGCGTGGACGAGACCAGCGACAGGAGGAAGGCCGTCGCACCCGCGGCGACGGCGGCCACCACGGCGACGGACGCCGACGCCCCGGTGCCCTCCCAGGCACGGACGTACCCGGGCGACAGCACGACGAGCGCGAAGGCGGGGAGCCCGATGAGGGCACCGAGTGCCAGCCCTGCGGCGGCGGCCGGCTCAGGCGTGCCGACGAGGGCGAGCCGGCGTGGATCGGCCCAGGGCGGGCGCACCCGTGCGAACGGCACGACGAAGTAGCCGAGCAGGAGCAGCGAGCCCCCACCGACGACGAGGGCCCGGACGTCGTCGAGCGACGAACCGCGGAGCCCGCCGGCCAGAGCCGAGAGCGCGGAGGACGAGAGGAGGACGACGAGGACCGAGACGACGGCGGCGAGCAGCGCACGCGTACCGAAGCGCACCGTGTTGGCGATCGTCTGGAGCCTCAGTCGGAGAAGCTCTGCAACCATTCCATGCCCTCCGTGACGGCCCGACCGCCGGCCAGTTCGACGAACGTCTGCTCGAGTGAGCGCCCGGCACGGACCTCGTCGACCGTCCCGCTGGCCAGCACGTGACCGTCGACGATGACGGCGACGCTGTCGCAGATGCGCTCGACGAGATCCATGCTGTGGCTCGACAGGACGACGGTGCCCCCGCCCGCCACGTAGCGCTGCAACACGTCGGTCACGGTCTGCGCCGACACCGGGTCCACCGACTCGAAGGGCTCGTCCAGGACGAGCACCCGCGGCGAATGGATGATGGCGGCCGCGATGGCGAGCTTCTTCGTCATGCCGACCGAGTAGTCGCTGACGAGCCGCCCGAGTGCGTCCTGCAGGCCGAAGGCCGTTGCGAGGTCCGATGTGCGCTTGCGCGCCGTCGATCCGTCGAGCCCCCGCAGAGTCGCCGAGTAGTAGAGGAGCTGAGCACCCGTCAGACGGTCGAAGAGCCGGAGCCGGTCGGGCAGCACGCCGAGGGCGCGCTTCGCTGCGGCCGGATCGGACCAGACGTCGCTGCCGAGCACGCTGACTCTGCCCTCGTCGGGGCGCAGCAGACCGGTGACGATCGACAGGGTCGTGGTCTTGCCGGCCCCGTTCGGGCCGACGATGCCGTAGAACGAACCCGCTCTCACCTCGAGATCGATGCCGTCGACGGCGGTCGTGGCGCCGTAGCGCTTCACGAGACCCGAGATGGACAGGACGACCGGCGCCTCGACGGCCTCCGAGGAGGCGCGGGTCGCCTCGTCGACGACGGGGGCCTCCTGCGCATCGGTCCCGTCGACGGCGACGACCTTCTCGACGTCGGACTCGGACCCGGTCGCCTCGTCTCGGGTGCCGACGACGGGCTCGGGCCCGGTCGCCTCGTCTCGAGTGCCGACGACTGCGTCGGCGTCAGCCCGCACCGCGGTCGTCTCGTCGTCCTCGGAGGCCTCCACGGTCTCGTCGGACTCGACGGCCTCCACGGTGTCCGTGGCCTTGTCGGTGTCCGTGGCCTCGTCGGTGACGGTGTCCTGGTCGGTGTCGGTGGCCTTGTCGGCCTCCAGGGTCTCGTCCGTCTCGGCGACGAGCTCAGCCTCATCACCGGCGACGTCGTCGTCCGCGACGGTGGTCGCGTCCTCCTGCGCCTGAACGGCTGCAGCCTCGCGTGCGGCGAGCTCCTCGGCGGCCGCGCGGGCGGCCGCCTCGGCGGCCCGTGCGCGGGCGTTCGCGGCCCGGGTCGCGGCCGCCTTCTTCGCGGCGGCGGAGCGATCGGCCGCAGAGCGTGGCGTCGCGGGGCGACGCGGAGCACGACCACCTGGTCGGACGGTCGGCGTCGGCGCCACCGCTTCGTCGCCCCCGCGGCCGGTCTCGATGCCGTCGCCGTCCATGTCGTCCCCCTGAATCGCAGTCCCCGTCGTGGTGTCCGTCCGGCCGTCGTCCGAGTCGCCCGAACGGGGCGAGTCGTCGGCGCGCTCGTCGCCCTGTTCGTCGTCCGTCGTCACAGCCATCGGTCAACCGTACCAACGCGCGTGGACCGGCACGGCCTACCGGGGCGCATCACGAATGGGAAACGAAGAGGGTGCGGACACTACCGCCAGAAGCGCCCCCCGCGATAGACTCCCCAGGCACAACGACGTGTCCAGATCGAGACCCCGCGGTGAACACCGCTCGAACACGAGACGGACCCGAGCCAGAGACGGCCGGGATCCTCCGCCGGGTCACCCAGAGAGTCGGCTCGCCCGACCTCGCCCCTGTGAGGAGACAAGACGTGAGCAGAACCGACTCGACAGCACCCCAGCAGGTCGTCATCCTGGCCGCCGGCCTCGGAAGCCGCCTCGGCCGTTCGCTGCCCAAGGCGCTCACCGAACTCAACGACGGCCGCACCATCATGCGTCAGCAGTTCGACAACATCCACGAGGCCTTCGGCCCCGAAGCACGGACCACCGTCGTCGTCGGCTACAAGTTCGAGCACATCGTCGAGGCGTTCCCCTCGGCCGCGTTCGTCTACAACGAGCAGTACGACCAGACCAACACGTCCAAGAGCCTGCTGCGCGCCCTCCGGGCCAGCGCCTCCGGCGGTGTCCTCTGGATGAACGGCGACGTCGTCTTCGACCCCGAGGCGCTCCGCCGCGCCGCACGCCAGGTCCGCGCCGATCAGTCGTTCGTCACCGTCAACACCTCGAAGGTCTCCGACGAGGAGGTCAAGTACACGACCGACGCCGAGGGCTTCATCGCCCAGCTCTCCAAGCAGGTCGTCGGCGGTCTCGGCGAGGCAGTCGGGATCAACTACGTCTCCCGCGCCGACAAGGCCGTCCTGATGCGTCAGCTGAACAAGGTCGACAACCAGGACTACTTCGAGCGTGGCATCGAACTGGCGATCGAGCAGGACGGGCTACTCTTTGAGCCCGTGGACATCTCCGACCTCTACGCCGTCGAGGTCGACTTCGCCGAAGACCTGGAGCGCGCGAACCTCTTCGTCTGATCGACGCAGGTCTGAGGTGGGTGTCCTGATCGACGAAGGACACCCGTGAGCCAAGCCATGATCGAACGTCCGCCGCGCAGCGCCTTCACGCGGTACCGGCAGACGTTGTGGCTCTTGACCACCCGCGACCTCCGTGTCCGCTACTCCACCTCGGCTCTCGGTTACATCTGGTCGATCCTCGATCCGCTGGTCATGGCCGGCATCTACTTCTTCGTCTTCACGGTCGTCTTCGAGCGCGACGTCGGAGAAGACCCCTACATCGTCTTCCTGCTCAGCGGACTCCTGGCCTGGATGTGGTTCAACGGAGCGGTCTCCGACAGCACGAGGGCGTTCATCCGCGAGTCCAAGCTCGTCCGATCGACCAAGATCCCGCGCACCATCTGGGTGAACAGGCTCGTCGCCTCCAAGGGCATCGAGTTCCTCCTGAGCCTGCCGGTCCTCGCGCTGTTCGCCATCGTGGCCAAGGCCGAGCTGCACTGGCAGGTGGTCTACTTCCCCCTGGCCATCGTGATGCAGGCGATCCTGGTCACCGGTGTCGGCCTCATCGTCGCCCCGCTCGTGGTCTTCTTCCGCGATCTCGAGAGGGCCACGAAACTCGCACTCCGGTTCCTCTTCTACGCCTCGCCGATCATCTACGGGACTCAGAACCTCCCCGAGAGCCTCCACCTCCTCGCGGCCTTCAACCCGCTGAGCGGCATATTCGGCTTGTACCGCGCGGCGTTCTTCCCCGACCAGCTGGACCTGCTCGAGGTGCTCGTCGGGGCCGGCATGAGCATCCTCATCCTCGGCATCGGCCTGGTCGTCTTCCGGGCGAGCGAGCGCGCAGTCCTGAAGGAGATCTGACATGCCCGCCCCCAGCGCGACTCGACAGCCCGGCGATCCCGTCATCCGCGTCGAGGGAGTCGGAATACGATTCCGGCGCAACCGCCGCGGTCGTCGCTCCTTCAAGGACCTGTTCGCCGACAGCAGCCGCCGCTCCCGTCCCGGCGAGTTCTGGGCTCTGAGAGACGTCTCCTTCGACGTGCACGCCGGCGAGGCCATCGGTGTCGTGGGCCGGAACGGCCAAGGCAAGTCGACCCTCCTGAAGCTGGTCGCCGAAGTCATCCTGCCCGACACGGGGACGGTCGCGGTCGAGGGCGGGGTCGCACCCCTGATCGAGATCACCGGAGGCTTCGTCGCCGACCTGACGGTGCGCGACAACGTCTACCTGACGGCCGGGCTGCACGGCATGACCCGTGCGGAGATCGACGCGCGGTTCGACGAGATCATCGACTTCGCCGAGATCGCCGCCTTCGTCGACACGCCCTACAAGCACCTGTCGAGCGGCATGAAGGTACGCATCGCCTTCGCGGTCATCTCCCGACTCGAGGAGCCCGTCATCCTCGTCGACGAGGTGCTCGCCGTCGGAGACAAGGCCTTCCGCGAGAAGTGCTACCGCCGCATCGAGGAGATGCTGGCCGCCGGGCGGACGCTCTTCCTCGTCTCGCACAACGAGCGCGACCTCACGCGGTTCTGCACCCGCGGGCTGTATCTCGACAAGGGCGCACTGGTCTTCGACGGCCCACTCGCCGAAGCACTGTCCCGCTACAACTCGGATCATCCTCCCCGGCCCGCGGCGTAAGGTCGAGCGATGCGCCCGAAGCACGATCCGTCGTCCCCCGTGACCCCCGTCGTCCCCGTCGTCCCCGTCGTCCCCGCCCAGGGGACGGAGGTCGAGTCGGGTCGTGACGAATCCGGCGAGGTGTTCGCCGAGTCGCCGTGGCTCCAGCGCCTCGATCGTCTCCTGGCCATCCAGCGACCCGTCGTCGTACGGCACGTCCGGACACTGCGTCGTCGTCACAAGAAGGCGACCCCCGAGAAGCTCATCCGGATCCTCGAGCGCGAGTACCTGACCGCCGTCACGACCGGTGGCGCCGCGGTGGGCGCGAGCGCCGTCATCCCGGGTGTCGGCTGGGGCGTCTCGTTGGCGTTGTCGGGTGTCGAGACCGCGGGGTTCCTCGAAGCCAGCGCCCTCTTCGCCCAGTCGGTCACCGAGGTGCACGGCATCGCCATCACCGATCCCGACCGAGCCCGTGCCCTCGTCATGGCGATGATGATGGGGGCTCCCGGGGCGAGCCTGGTCCGTCAGTTCGCCGGCGAGGCCCTCGGGACGGCGCCGGCGCGATCCGCCTTCTGGGGCGAGCTCGTCACGCAGAAGCTGCCCAAGGCCGCCATCAGCGGTCTCACCGACTCGGTCCGCAAGTCGTTCGTCCGTCGGTTCGCCGCATCGCAGACCGCCACGGTGATCGGGCGGGCCGTCCCGTTCGGCATCGGCGCCGTGGTGGGCGGCACGGGCAACCACCTCCTCGGACGGAAGGTCGTGATGAGCGCGCGCGACGCCTTCGGCCCCGCCCCGCAGTTCTTCGCAGCAGACCTCGACGCCTGAGACCCCCGGGGCCGTCCGCTCCCGTCGTCTCGCCGCTGGCCCATCGCGACCCTCCACAGGAGGACGCCGTCCACAGGCTGGAGGGGCTGACGTCGGTCGCGCTCCTTACCGTGGGGCCATGACCAGTACAGCCACCGCCTACGCAGTCCCCTTCCACGTCGATCGGTCGAAGGCCCCCAGGGTCCATCGTCTGGTCAATGTGGCGGGCGAGCCCGTCCTCGGCATCAGGGTCACCCTCCTCGGGTGCGGGTTGCTCGTCCCCGTCGCCACGAACAGGCTCGACCCCGGCGACGCCCTGTCGGTCAGCGTCATCGCCTCCGAGCTCACGCAGAACTCCATCGCGGTGGTCCGCTGGTTCCGGCCGACGCGAGAGGAGTTCCTCTGGCGGTTCAGCTTCTGATCGCCGACCCCGGGTTCAGCTCGTCCGCCGCGCGGTGCGCTCCTTCACGTAGTCGGCAGCCGTGAAGGTCTCGAGCACGGGCGGGAGGTGCTCCGCTGTCATCCCGGTGACCAGCACCGAAGGGTCGACACCGACCACGACGGCCAGTCTCACGATCGTGTGGAGCACGGGGTTGCCGATCCCGCGCTCGATCTTGCCGTAGTTCGAGACGTTCATTCCCGCCAGGTGCGCCAACTCGTCCTGAGTGAGCCCCAGCCTCTGGCGTTCCTCCCGGACTCGGTCTCCGAAGATGCGGGCGGCGGTCGACGTCGGCTCAGGCATACCTCATGGATACGCGATGCAGCGATCTCTATCCAGATGCTGAATACATCATGCATTCATCCACAGGCGCCTAATGCCTGGCGACTCGTTCCCGTGATCAGGAGTCGATGTCGCCGTCAGCGTCGTCCTGCGCGGGGCGGACGGAGTCGGCGTCGACGGGATGCGTCGCCGCGTACTCGTCCCGCAGCGCGACGAGACGGGCGACCGCGGCCTCGAATCGCTGCGTCGCCATGCCGGGCGTCGTGTCGCCGAAGTGATGCGTGACCCAGTGGTCCAGCCTGCCCCGCGCCTCCGGATCCGCCTGCACGCGATCGACGAGCTCGGCGACATCGCCGGCACCGGCCGCCGTGAGCCATTCCGCATCGCCGAGATACCCTCGCTCGTCGACGTCCGCATCGGGCGACACGGGGCGCGTCACGACGAGGGGCTTGCCGGTCGCCAGCCGGTCGTAGACCATGGCCGAGATGTCGGTGATGGCGACGTCGGCCACGACGAGCTGCCAGCCGAGCTCGGACCCCGAATCGTAGACGTGCTGCGCCGATGGATCGGCGAGGTTAGCGGCGGCGATCGCCTTCACGATGGTCTCGTGCGCCCGCCGGTAGTCGCGGTCGACCACTCCGCTCCGAGGGTGGGGTCGGTAGACGATCCGATGACGGCCGGTCGAGATCAGCGCCGACACGAGGTCCACGCCGTGCGACGCGATCGAGCCGTAGGCGGCCGACGACCGATCGCCCTCCCAGGTCGGGGCGTACAGCACGACGGTCTTGCCGTCGGCCTCGAACGGCACGACACCGGCCACGTGGTCGGCCTGGGGGCGGCCGATCGGCACGGCGCGCTTCTCGAGGTCGTAGTCCCAGAGTTTGGCGGAGAGCCGGTCGAGCGCGGCGTCGCCGGCGACGAAGGCGTAGTCGTAGGCCTTGAACTGGTTCGTCGTCATGTACATCTTGTCGCTCTCGCCGTGATTCACGAAGACGTGCCACATGCGGCCGTAGCGCATCATCTGGAAGTTCTTCGCGTTCTGGTTCACGTAGAGCGTGAGCGCGAGGGGCTGGGAGGCGACGAACGTCTCGAGGTCTGCGACCTGACGGGCGTAGACCACGGGCACCGGCGACTCGGCGAGCAGCTCGACCGTGGCACCGGGAGACCGCGCCACGATGGCGACGGGATAGCGCTCGTTCAGACGCGCCAGGGGGCCGTACCACTGGCGGATCTGGTACATGTTCACGGACGTGTCGGCGAAGTAGACGGCCACCCGCACCGTGCCGTCGAGCGGGGCCCGCCCTGCTGCGTCGGTCCGTTCGAGTGCTCGGCGGCTGCGACGGGACTTCGCGAGTCGACCGACGAGACTCCAGGCGAGCGTGAGGTCACGGGTCAATGCCACAGGGTCGATCTCCGTTCGAGGGGCGACGGCGGAACGCCTCCGCCGTCGTTCCAGGCTAGATGACCGGCGGTCGACCAGCCCTCGTCATCCGCCCGACCGTTACCCAACCGATGGACCGACGGCCGCCGGGGCGGCTGCGCCACCCCTCGGCCCAGCCGGCGAACCACGGCCTCAGCTTCGACGGCGTCCGTCCCCAGCGCAGCAGCTGGACGGCCGTCCACGACGCCACGTAGACGGGGACGAGGGGCCACGGCAGGTTGCGCTTGGCGAGCCAGACCCGGTTGCGGGCGTTCAGACGGTAGTACTCGCCATGACGGGTCGGGTCGATGGCGGGGTGATTGGCCACGAGACCACCCTCGTAGTGCGCTCGGCGCCCCTGGGCCCAGACCCTCCAGGCGAGCTCGATGCCCTCGTGCGCGTAGAAGTAGGGCTCTCCCCATCCGTCGCAGGCGTCGAAGACATCGCGGGGCAGGAGCGTCGCGCCCTCCCAGACCGAGAACACGTCGCCCGAGGTGCGGGGATCGCCCTTCCGCAGTCGGGGGATCCACCGGCGGGGGTTGGCCGCCCCCTGGGCGTCCATCACCCGGGGCTGCAGCAGACCGATGCCCCGATCGCTCTCGAGGATCGCGACCGCGTCGACCAGGAAGCGGGTCGACGGCAACGACGCGTCGTCGTCGAGGAAGAACACGTACTCGCCGGTCACGAGGTCGGCGCCGCGGTTCCGACCCGCGGGGATGCCCACGTTGTCGCCCAGCTCGAGGGTGCGCACGCCCGACGGGACGTCGCCGGGGCCGCTCCCGTTGCCGACGCAGACGATGTCGAGCTCGACGCCCTCCTGAGCGAGCAGACTCGCCAGACCCGCCTCGAGCTCGGCCGGGCGCCTCCCCTGCGTGAGGCTGACGACCCCGACGCGCGGCAGCCCGGACCCGGTCAGGAGCGCACCCGCTTCGACGCCATGATCGCGACGAAGTGCCCGACGAGGGCGAGCAGAGCCAGCGGCACGAGCACCGAGAGGAGCACACGGTCGGCGATCGGCTGGCCGACGACCAATCCGACGAGTGACACCGCGAAGGCGAGGATGGTCAGCTCGACGGAGTGGTACAGACGATGGAACGGCAGGAAGCGGGCGGCGCCGCGCAGGCGCGAGAGGAGGCGGCTGCTGGGCGCGCTCACCCCACCCCGTTTGTCTTCGAGTCGGGTCAGGCCGGCGTGGGCCCGTGCGACGTGCACCATGTCGTTCAGCGCCTTGTTCAGCACGATGACGAGGGCCAGAGCGAAGCCGAGCGTGGTCCACAGGTAGTCGCCGGGAGCGTCGAAGGGGTACCCGGCCGCGCGGATGCCGAGGGCGACGGGGATGAGGGCCTCGGTGGAGTAATGACCCACCTTGTCCAGGAACACACCCGCGGGCGAGCTGGTCCGCCGCCAGCGGGCGACCTCGCCGTCGCTGCAGTCGACCAGCATCTGCAGCTGCCCGAGCACGAGCGCCAGAGCGGCGCCCCCGACCCCGGGGACGAGGAGGGCGGCGGCGGTGGCCCACCCGGTGAGGATCATGAGCCCGGTGACGCCGTTGGCCGTGACGCTCGTCTTGAGCAGCATCCAGGTGAGGTACGGCGACAGGTCGCGGAGGTAGAGCGACGCCGTCCAGTGCTCGGCGTTCGCCCTGCTGCGGACCTCGGGCGGCTGGGCGACCCGACGCAGTTCGGCGATCGACGAGGGTCTCGTGGGCGGGGCGGTCATCGGATCGCCTATCTTCCGGTGTGTGCGGTGATGTTCTTCGTCAGGCTCGAGAAACCGAAGACGAATCCGAAGCCCCAGCCGAAGTGGATGGAAGGCAAGACTACGAGAAACCACAACCTGGTCCGCACGCTCTCGCCTCGCGCCGCCAGCAGGGCGGCGGCGACGACGAACAGCAGGTAGACGCCGGGTGCCGCGAGGCCGAGGGATGCCCAGGCGAGAGGACTGCCCACGACCGCGGCCGCGAGACCTATGAGACCGAGCAGCAGACCGAGCAGCACGCTGATCACCATCACCGGCGGCACCAGATAGCGGACGGTGTTGGCCTTGGGGAACCGGCGCGCCAGTTCGCCGCGCCAGAGACCGGTGGCGACGAACTGGCGGACGAGCTTCCGGATGCTCGGACGCGGTCGGTAGGTGACCACGAGGTCGGGGGTGAACCAGACGGTGCCGCCGGTCGCGCGCAACCTGCGGTTGAGCTCCCAGTCCTGACCGCGCTTGATGCCCTCGTCGAAGAGCCCCACCTCGATCAGGCGCGAGCGGAGGAACACCCCGAGGTACGCGGTCTCGGTCGGCCCCTCGACTCCGCCGACGTGATGAGGCGTGCCTCCGAGCCCGACGCGGCTGCCGTACGCCCGCGCCACCGCCTTCTCGAAGGGGGTGCGCCCCTCGGCCTTCATGATCCCGCCCACGTTGTCGGCGCCGCTGCGCTGCAGGGCCGCGACGGCGAGACGGGTGTAGTCGGTCGGCAGCACCGAATGCGCGTCGACGCGGACGGTCACGGGATGGACGGAGGCACGGATCGCCACGTTCAGACCGGCCGGCGTCGAGCCGACCGGGTTGGCCAGACTGCGGATGCGCGGGTCGGCCGCCGACATCTCGGCCACGACGTCGTTCGTCCGGTCGACGCTCGGCCCGAGGGCCAGGAGGATCTCGAAGGGTCCCTGGTAGTCCTGCGCGACGAGACTCTCGACGGCGGAGCGGATGTCGCGCTCCTCGTTCAGCACGGGCATGACGTACGAGACACCCGGCAGAGGAGTCTCGAGCGGTGTCATGTCGGTCGGGCCTCGGGTTCTCGCGGCGCACGGGGCGCGGTGGGTCGTGTCGGATGCCCCGACGATCGACAGCGAGCCTATCAACAGCGATGGGCGGGCCGCGGCGACATGCGCCACGACCCGCCCTGAGGAGGAGACCCCCTGCCTCTAGGTGGTGAGAGTGTCGAGGGACACCTTCGCGGTGCCCTTCTGCCCGTCTCGGACGTAGGTCAGCTCGGCGTCGCTGCCCCCTGCCAGGAATCTCACCTGCGCGGTCAGATCGGTGCGGTCGCTGATCGGGACGCCGTTGAACTCGGTCACGACGTCGCCTTGACGGAGCCCGGCCGACTGGGCCGCGCCTCCTTGGCTGATCTGGACGATGAGGGCCCCGACCTGCGTGGCGGCCGAGTCGCTCGTCGCGTCGTCGACGCTGGCGCCGAGCAGACCGTGCGAGGCGGAACCGGAGTCGCGGATCTCACCCGCCACGCGCTTCACCAGATTCGACGGGATCGAGAATCCGACGCCGATGCTGCCGGAGGACTCGCCCGAGCTGGCGATGGCGACGTTCAGCCCGATCAGCTCGCCGTCGGAGTCGAGGAGCGCACCGCCCGAGTTGCCGGGGTTGATCGAGGCGTCCGTCTGGATGACCGGCAGCGAGATGACGCTGCTGGCCGGGGCCTGCTGCGCACCGTCGCCGTTGTTGAACGAGAACGGGCCCTGGCCGTTGTTGTCGTTCGAGTCGCCCTGGTCGGACCCGTCGGAGGGAGCCGCGGACGACTGCACCGTGATGCTGCGGTTGAGCGTCGAGACGATGCCGTCGGTGACCGTGTTCGAGAGCCCGAGGGGCGCACCGATCGCGACGGCGGTGTCGCCGACGTTGAGCTTCGAGGAGTCCGCGAACTCGATGGGGGTCAGACCGGTCGCGTCGACCTTGAGGACGGCGAGGTCGACGACGGGATCGAGCCCGACGACCTCGGCGGGCAGGATGCTGCCGTCGCTCATCGTCACGCTGACGGAGCCGGACGCGCTCGCCCCGTCGAGGGTGACGACGTGCGTGTTGGTCACGATGTACCCGTCGTCGGAGAGGATGACCCCCGAACCCGTTCCGCCGGAGGAGCCCGACGCGACGTTGATCGTCACGACGGACTTCGTGGCCTTCGCCGCGACGGCCGTCACCACGGTGGCGTCGTCGTAGTCGTTGACGGTCAGATCCCGAGAGGGTCCGGCCGCGGTCGACGTGCCCGCGCCTCCATCGGCCACGGATCCGCCGATCACCCCGCCCAGGGCACCGCCCGCGACGAGTCCGACGGCCAGCGTCGCCGCCAGCACGCCGACCCCGCGGTTCCGCTTCGTCTTCTGCGCGGGTGCCGGCGCCTGCCAGGTGCTCGTGTCGTAGGGGTTCTGCGCGGCGTACGCACCGTGGTGCCCGTACTGCTGCGTGGGGGTGCCGTCGGCACCGGCCTGCGCGTAGCCGCCCTGCGCGTAGCCGGCCTGACCGGCGTAGCCGTGCTGATTCCCGTCGTTCTGCTGGGCCCCGTAGGCCTGCTGGGCCCCGTAGGCCTGGGGTGATCCGTGACCCTGCTGGCCCGGAGTGGGCTGCTGGGCACCGTAGGGCGATTGACCACCGTAGGGCGACTGACCGCCGTAGGACTGCTCAGGGTAGCCGGGCGCCGAGTAGCTGCCGGGCGCGGCGTAGCTGCCCGGTGCCGAGTAGCTGCCGGGCGCCGAGTAGCTGCCGGGCGCCGAGTAGCCGCCAGGTGCCGGGTCTCCGTCGGGGGCTGCACCGCCGTCGGGGAGCCGAGGGGCCCCGTACGTCACCTCGTCACCGCCGGCGGTCGAGCCGTCGCGGCCCGTCGAGTCGTCTCGGGCCGCCTCGCCGTCGTGGGGTCCACGCGTCGTGTCGTCGGCGTCGTCTGCGCCCCGGGGGTTCTCGTTCATCAGCGGATGCTCCTTTCAAGCGTCATCAGCCTGGTCCGTCCACCTGTGCAGAGCATTCGGCGAACCTGTGCGCGGGCTGCACGCCCGATAAGCGACGCCTGGATCCGACTCCCGGTCGCCGCCCCGTCATGCAGCACGCCGAGGGCTACGGTGAGGGACCATGACCTCACCGACACCGTGGCAGCGGACGGCCCGCGGCGCCATGCTCCTCGACGATGCGGGCCGACTGTCGCCCACGATCTTCGCCGAGATGTCCGCACTGGCCGCGTCCACCGGCGCCGTCAACCTCGGACAGGGCTTCCCCGACGAGGACCCTCCGGAGGCGGTGCTCACCGCCGCGAGGGACGCCCTGGCGGGTGGACTGAACCAGTACCCGCCGGGCCGCGGCATGCCGACCCTGCTCGAGGCAGTGGCCGAGCACCAGTCGCGCTTCTACGGAATCGACCTCGACCCGGAGCGCGAGATCCTCGTGACCGCCGGCGCGACCGAGGCGCTGGCCGCGACGGTGCTCGCCCTCGTCGACGCGGGCGACGAGGTCGTCACCCTCGAGCCGTTCTACGACGCCTACGGCGCGGTGATCGGACTCGCCGGCGGCAGGCACCGCACGGTCCCGCTGCGGGGTCCCGACTTCCGGGTCGACCCCCTCGAACTGCGGGCGGCGTTCTCGCCGCGGACCCGCCTCGTGATCGTCAACGACCCCCACAACCCCACCGGCACCCTGCTCGACGACGAGACGCGTCGGGCCGTGGTCGCCCTCGCCCACGAGTTCGACGCGATCATCGTGACCGACGAGGTGTACGAGCACCTCGTCTTCGACGATGTCCCTCACGTGCCCATCTCGACCCTCCCCGGTGCGGCCGAACGCACGCTCACGATCTCGAGCGGCGGCAAGACCTTCAACGCGACGGGATGGAAGATCGGCTGGTTGTCCGGGCCCGCCGAGCTCGTCTCCCAGGTGATGAGCGTCAAGCAGTTCCTGACCTTCGTCAACGGCTCCGTCTTCCAGCCCGCGATCGCCGCCGGGCTGCGACTCCCCCGCGACCACTTCGACCGGCTCGCCGCCGATCTGCAGCACAAGCGCGACCTCCTCGCCGGCGGACTCTCGACGGCGGGCTTCGAGGTCTCCCCCTCGCAGGGCTCGTACTTCGTCGTCGCCGACGCCGCCCCGCTGGGCTTCGACGACGCGGCGTCGTTCTGCCGGGCGCTGCCCGGCATCGCGGGCGTGGTCGGCGTGCCGGTCAGCGCCTTCTGCCACCCCGCCCTGGCGGACGAGTACTCGTCACTCGTCCGCTTCGCGTTCTGCAAGCGAGTCGAGGTCATCGACGAGGCCACCCGCCGCCTCGCCGCGCTCCGCCTCTGACGACAGCTCGCCCCGCACCCCTCGGGTGATCATGTGCACCGCCAGGGCGGCACCGGCCCGCTCGGCCCAGAGCTCGGGATGGGCGATGGACTCCTCCGCGCCTCCTGCGAGCTCGGACAGGGCGATGGAGACCGACTGATCGGCGACGCCGTCGGCGATCGAGCCCGCCACGACGAGCACCGGGACGTCGGCCCGCCCCGCGATCGATGCGACGACCGAGACCACCTTGCCCTCGGCGGTCTGCTCGTCGAGGCGCCCCTCGCCCGTGACGACGACATCGGCGCGGGTCATGAGCGACGGGAGGTCCACGAGGTCAGCCACGACCTCGGCTCCCGGGACGAGCGCGGCCCCCCAGACCAGCAGACCGAAGCCCGTCCCGCCCGCCGCCCCGGCCCCCGGGGTCTCGGGATCGACGTCGACGAGCTGGGCGAAGCGACGCAGACCCTCGTCGAGTGCGAGCACGTCGTCGCTCGTGGCGCCCTTCTGCGGCCCGTACACGGCGGCGGCGCCCCGTGGCCCGACGAGCGGGTTGCGGACGTCCGCGAGCACCGTGACCCCTCGGGGCGGCAGCGCTCGGAGCCCGCTCAGGTCGATGCGGACCGCGGCCGTGAGCCCGTGGGCGCCGTCGGGCACGGCGTCTCCGACGGAGTCGAGGAGGCGCGCCCCCAGTTCGACGAGCAGCCCCGCGCCGCCGTCGGTGGAAGCGCTGCCCCCGAGACCGATGACCACTCTCGTGGCCCCCGCGTCCAGTGCCGAGACGATGACCCGCCCGAGCCCGCGCGTATGCGCGTCGTAGGGACGAGGCGCCTCCAGGAGGACGAGCCCGCTGGCCGCCGCCAGCTCGACGACCGCCGTGCCGTCGGGCAGCAGGAGCCAGGGCGCCCGCACGATCCGGTCGTCAGGGCCGGGCACGTCGGTCTCACGGCGGACGGACCCGGGGACGGCCGCCTCGAAGGCATCGAGGGTCCCCTCTCCGCCATCGGCCAGAGGCGCCTTGATGAGAACGTCGTCCGGGCTGACGCGGAGCCAGCCCCGCGCCACGGCGGAGGCGATGGCGGCTGCGCCGGCCGACCCCTTGAACGAATCGGGAGCGACGACGACTCGGAGGTTCGGCATGAGGTCAGAATGACATGCGCAGGGACGAGTGCGGAACCTCGAGAGACGAGACGCGCATGGCGGGAAACGAGAAAAGCCCTGGTCGATGACCAGGGCTTTTCTTTCTTCTGTTGCGGGGGCAGGATTTGAACCTACGACCTCTGGGTTATGAGCCCAGCGAGCTACCGAACTGCTCCACCCCGCGGCACAAGAAGAAACACTAGCACGCGTTTCGCAGTCCGTCCAGTCGCGACCGGTCCAGGCCTCCGGGAGACGACGAGACCCCCTCCGGCAGCGCCGAAGGGGGTCTCGTCGATCGATGGTGCGAGTGCTATTCGCCGCTCGCTGCGACCGCGTCCTCGAGGGCGGTCTGCAGACGGGCGTCCGCCTCCGCCGCCGCGACGAGGTCGTTGTCGGCGTACGCCGCGGCCCGGTCGTCGAGAGCGGACTGCGCGTCGGCCAGAGCCTGGTCGAGCGCCGGGTTGTCCGTTCCCGAGCCGGCGTCGGGAGCCGTGGTCGGAGCCGGGGTCTCGGTGTCGCCGCCCGTGTCACCACCATCGGTCGCGCCGTCGTCGGTCGCACCGTCGTCGGCCGCCGGGTCGGTCGTCGGCACGCCGTTGTCACCGGCTGTCGCACCGGAGTTCCCGCCGAACAGCTCGTCCAAGGCGCCGTCGAGGGTGTCCTCGAAGGCGATCTGGTCACCGAACGAGACCAGGATCCGCTGCAGCACGGGGTACGAGGTCTCCGACGTCGACTTCACGTAGATCGGCTGAACGTACAGGAGACCGCCGCCCACGGGGAGCGTGAGCAGGTTGCCTCGGACGACGCTCGTGTCACCGCGGGTGAGCAGAGCCAGCTGGTTCGCCACGGCGGTGTCCGTGTTGAAGTTGTTCTGGACCTGCCCCGGGCCGGGGAGGGTGTCCGTTCGCGGGAGGGTCAGCAGGGTCAGATCGCCGTAGCTGTCGGCGACCTCCCCCGGTGTCGACCCCGCGTCGGCGTTCGCCGCGAGATACCCCGTCAGGACGTTCCGAGCGTTCTCTCCCGACTGCTGCGGGATGTACGTCGAGTAGATGGAGAAGGCCGGATCTTGATCGGGCAACTGCAGCGTCAGGTAGTACGGCGGCTGCAGGGGCGGCGTCGTCGCGGTGCTCGTCGGCTCGTTCGGCGTGACCCACGCGTCGTCGCTCGAGTAGAACGAGTCGGAGTCGGTGACGTGATACGTGCCGAGGATGGCGCGCTGCACCTTGAACATGTCCTGCGGGTAGCGGACGTGCTGCATGAGGTCGACGGACATGTCGGCCAGCGGCGTCAGCGTCGAGGGGAAGATCTTCTGCCAGGTCTGGAGCATCGGATCTTCGGTGTCCCAGGCGTAGAGGTTCACCGATCCGTCGTAGGCGTCGACCGTGGCCTTCACCGAGTTGCGGATGTAGTTGATCTCGTTCGAGGCGTACGTCGGGCGCTCGGTGTAGGTGTCGGCGATCGCGTCGCTGAGCGCCTGAGGCTTCGAGTACGGGTAGTCGCGCGTCGTCGTGTAGCCGTCGACGATCCACACGACCTTGCCGTCGACCACGGCCGGGTAGGGCGCGCTGTCGATGGTCAGGTACGGGGCGACCTTCTGGACGCGCTCCGACGGGTCGCGGTCGTACAGGATCTGCGACTCGTCGTTCACGGCGTCCGACAGGAAGATCTGCTCGGACTGGAACTTGATCGCGTAGATCAGCTTCTTGAAGGGGTTGTCGAGCTTCGGCCCGCCGTCACCGTCGAAGGTGGTCGTCTGGTTCGTCCCGTTGTCGTTGCTGCCCGACGGGTAGTCGAGCTCGATGTCGTTGTCCCCGTTGCCGCCGACGATGGAGTACGCAGGCGACTGCTGACCGAAGTAGATCCGCGGCTCGTACTCGTCGGCGTCGCCGAGCGCACCCGTCACGGGGATGCCCGACTCGAGGAACACGGGCTGACCGTCGGCGGAGCGCTGGTTGCCGTAGGCGGCGACCACGCCGTAACCGTGCGTGTAGACGAAGGTCGTGTTGTAGGGCGTCGCCGATGCGCCGAGCTGATCGGTGTTCAGCTCGCGGACCGCGATGACGGTGTCTTGCGTGTTGCCGTCGATCGTGTACCGGTCGACCGACAGCTGCTCGGGGAAGCTGTAGTACTGGCGGTACTGCTGGAGCTGCGCGAAAGCGTCGGTGACGAGAGCGGGGTCGATGATGCGGATGTTGGCGGTCGTCACCGCATCGCCGGCGAGTGCACCGGCCTCGGCGTCGGACTGGGCGTCGTAGGTCTCTTCTTCGACATCGGCCACCCCGTAGGCCTCACGGGTCGCGTCGATGTTGTTCTCGATGAACGGCGCCTCGACCGTGCGCTCGCTCGGCTCGACCTGGAAGCGCTGGACGATCCAGGGGTAGATGCCGCCCACGATGATGCTCGCGATGATCAATGCCGCGGTGCCGATGACCGGCAGACGCCAGCGGCCGATGATGGCCGTCACGATGAAGAGCACGGCCACGATCGCCGCGGCGAGCGCGAGGATCTGCTTGCCGGGGATGCCGGCGGCGTCATCGGCGTAGGTGACACCGGTGAGGAGCTTGTTGGCGCCCTGCGTGAGGGTCGCGTACTGGTCGAGCCAGAGGCTCACGCCCTGGAGCAGCAGGTAGACGGCTGCGGTGATGGCGAGCTGGATGCGCGCGACCTTCGAGATGCGGACCTCGCGCCCCGTGAAGCGCAGCGCGCCGTAGAGGTAGCTCGTCGCGACGGCGGCGAGACCGGAGATCAGGACGACCGCCGACGCGAACCCGGCGGCGCCCTGGTAGAAGGGCAGCGAGAAGACGTAGAAGCCGACGTCGAGACCGAACTTCGGGTCCGTCGTGCCGAAGGGCGTGCGGTTGAGCCACTGGAGCGCGACCTGCCAGCTGGTCGACGACGCGATGCCGGCGAACAGCCCGAGGACGATCGGCACGCCGATCACGACGACACGACGCAGCGGCTCGATGACCTGCTGGTAGCGGTCGAGCTGGGAGTTGAGCTTGGCGTACACCGGCCGGAAGCGGAACGCGATCTCGATGCTCACGTACACCGGGATGGCCATGGCCAGGAACCCGATGAAGAACATCACCGCCGAGGCGATCCACTGGGTGGTCAGCACGTTCGCGAACCCGAGCTGGTCGAACCACATGTAGTCGGTCAGCAGGGACGAGAAGATGAAGAACGCGATGACCAGAGCGGCGAGGATCGCCACCGTGACCAGGACGGGCAATCGGGGCGAACGGCGTGCGGATCGCGACGATGCTGGTGACGTCAAGTGTGTGCTCCTGGCTCAGGGGTACGTGGAGGGGCCATCCTACGGGCCGCACCTGACCATTCAACCCTCGACCGCCGACCTATGACCCGGCTGGGTGGCCGCCCTCAGTCGGCCGTGCAGGTCGGAAGCGACGCCGTGTCGCCGTCGTCCGCCACGGTCTCGAGCACCGTCACGGCGTCGTCGAGCGTCGTCACCGAGTACACGTCGAGCCCGTCGGGCACGTTGCCCACGACCTCGTCGCAGTTGTCGGCCGGTGCGAGGAACACGCTCGCCCCGGCGTCCCGGGCGCCGTAGAGCTTCTGACGGATCCCGCCGATCGGGCCCACCTGGCCCGAGGCGGTGATCGTGCCCGTCCCCGCGACCTGCTCGCCGCCGTTCAGCTCGCCGGGGGTCGTCTTGTCGATGATGCCGAGCGCGAACATCATGCCGGCGCTCGGACCGCCCACCTGGTCGAGCTTCAGCGACACGTCGAAGGGGAAGTCGTAGTCGACGCTGACGCCGACCCCGAGCAGGGCCGTGCGCTGCACCTCCTGAGGGGTCACCTCCGTCGTGATCGACGTGCCGGCTCTCTCGACGACGACCGTGGCGGCCTCGTCCACACCGTTCTCGGCCACGAGCCGCCGGAGCGTGTCGACGTCGCCGTCGGCCTCGAGGCTGGTGCCGTTGACGCTGATGACGACGTCGCCCTCTTCCAGCACGCCCTCGGCCGGGCCGCCGGCGGAGACCTGGCTGATCGTGACCCTGCTGGGCACCGTGTAGCCGTCGTGGATCATGGCCGCGGCGATGGCGGACTTCTGCGAGTTCTGCATGTCGACCGTGTTCTGCTCGTCGACCTGCTCGTTCGTCACCCCCGAGGGGTAGATCGCCTCGACCGGGACGACGGCCCGGCTCGGGTCGAACCAGGCGGACACGACCTCGACCCAGCTGGGCCGGACCGACTCGTTGCCCTGGACGCTCACGGTGAGGAGGTCGAGCGTGCCGGCGGTGGGGTAGGTCTCGGCGCCCGTCACGGTGATCAGCGGCTGGTCGGCGCCTTCGTACTCGGCGCTGCCGAGGGTGTCGAACACCGGGCCCGGCTGCTCGATGAGATAGGGCGACGGCAGGAACGTGAGCACCAGACCGGAGACGAGAGCCACCCCCAGCAGCGACCAGCCGACCCGGCCGGGACGGCGCCGGGACAGGGAGGCGCGGGTCGGGGGTGAGAAGAAGGCCACGACGGTCCTTTCGATGTTCGCCACGGGCGGAGCGGGGAGCCCGGGGCGGGCGCCGAATTCGAGGTTGTTCCGATGGCCAGCAGTTAGCGTAGTTCGTATGACCGATGATTCGCAGCGCGGGCCGGAGGACGAGTTCCGCGAGATGCTGCGCCAGTTCCTGTCCGGTGATTCCGAGATCGACCCGGCCCAGCTCGCCGGTGTGGCGGGCCTGCCCGACGACCCGGCGTTCATGGCCCGGCTGATGAGCCAGCTGCAGAACGCCGTCGACAGCAGCGGTGACGGGATCGACTGGAAGGTCGCCACCGAGCAGGCCGTCGCCGCCGGCAGTCGATCGGCCGTCGAGACGCCCGCCGCCGACCGGGCCGCTCTCGAGCAGGCGTTCCACGTCGCCGCCCTGTGGCTCGACGACGTCACGTTCGTCTCCGAGCTGACGGTGGCGCCGCGACTGGTGACCCGGGCCGAGTGGTCGCGTCTCACCATGCCGGTGTGGAGTCAGCTCGCCGAGCCGGTCGCATCGTCCATCGCCGACTCGCTGACGGGCGTGCTGAGAGATCAGGCCCCGGAGGAGATGCAGTCGCTGCTGGCCGGTGCCAGCCAGGTGATGCGCAGCGTCGGCGGCACGCTCTTCGCCATGCAGCTCGGTCAGGTGGTGGGTCAGCTCTCGCTCGAGGTCGTCTCGGGCGGCGACGTCGGCATCCCGCTGCTCGACGACCAGCAGGCCGCGATCCTGCCGCAGAACGTCGCCGCGTTCGGCGAGGGCCTCGACATCGAGACCGACCAGATCCAGATCTACCTCGCCGTCCGCGAGCTGGCGCACGCCCGCCTGTTCCGCCACGCCCGGTGGCTGCGCCTCCACCTCATCTCGTCGATCCGCGAATTCGCCCAGGGCATCAGCATCGACACCGAGCGCCTCGAGGCGCTGGCCGTCGACTTCGACCCGTCCAGCCCTGACGAGCTCCGGGACGCGATGGCCAGCGGCGCTCTGATCCCGCCGAAGTCCGACGAGCAGCTCGCCGCGCTCGCCCGCCTCGAGACGATGCTCGCCTTGATCGAGGGCTGGGTCGACGTCGTCACGGCCGAGGCCACGGCACGACTGCCGAGATCGGGCGCCATCGCCGAGACGGTCCGTCGTCGTCGCGCGGCCGGTGGCCCCGCCGAGTCCGCGTTCTCGACCCTCGTTGGTCTCGAGCTGCGCCCGAGGCGACTGCGCGAGGCCGCGGCCATGTGGTCGGCGATCACCGAGGCCGTGGGTGCCGAACGCCGCGACTCGCTGTGGTCGCACCCCGACATCGTGCCCTCCAGCGAGGACATCGACGACCCGCAGGGTCTGATCGCTCGACTGACCGACGCCGAGCCGGCTCTGGACGACGTCGACCGCGCGATCGCGGAGCTCCTCGACGACACGTCCGGCGATCGGCCGCACGAGGGGGGCGACGGCGCCGCCGGAGAACCCGGGTCCTCCCCCGAGCGCTGAATCGGACGAGGGGCCGGGGCGCCTGTGGACAACCGCGTCGACCACCGTGTCGGCGACCATGATCGTCGGATGTCCCGCCCTCTCCGCTTCCCCCCGCACACCGCCGTCGTCTGGCGGGACCCCTCGACTCTGCAGATCGGCGTGGAACGCGCGTACGTCGTCCTCCATGACGTGACGGCGTTCGACGAGACCTTCGTCTGGGCTGTGGCGCACGGACTGGGTGACGGCGGCGTCGACGCGATCCTGGCCCAGACCGGGGGCGACCGACTCGACGCCGCACGCCTCGTGGCACGGCTCGAGCCCGCCCTCGACCGCCGACCGACGCAGGCTCCGCCCGCCTTCGCCGTGCTCCTCGCCGGCAGCGGACCCTTGGCCGACGACATCGGGAGGCTGCTGCAGTCGGAGGGCCTGCCGGTGCACACCGCGGTCCACACCGTCGGTGCGGTGCGACTCGACCCTCGGAGCCCACCCGCCGTCGGCGTGCTGGTGGGCGGCCCGGCCCCCGACCCCGTGACGGCGTCGGACTGGATGCGGGGCGATCTTCCCCATCTCCTCGTCCGGACGGGCGACCGCTCCGTGCGCATCGGCCCTCTCGTCGTGCCGGGGCTGACCGCCTGCGCTCGATGCCTCCACCTCACGGCCGGCGACGCCGATTCGGCCTGGCCCGCGATAGCGGGTCAGCTCAGCACACGACCCGTGGCTCGACCCAGACCACTCGTCCTCCGGGAGGCGGCGGCCGCGGCCGCGCGACGACTCCTCGACTCGGAGCCGCTCGTGGTGGGCGGCCGCCGGGCCGATGCCGGCTCCGCCGGCGCCGTCCTGCGCATCGACCTCGAGACGGGTCGGATCACGACGATGTCGACTCGGCCGCATTCCGACTGCGGATGCGCAGTTCTTCCAGGAACCTGCTCGGCTGACGCGCGCCTCCTCGGCCCTGCCCGGTCTGACTCCACGACAGACGGAGGCGTTCGCGGGCGCGGGTGACCCCGACGTAGAGCAGGCGGCGCTCCTCGTCGACGGCCTCGGGGTTCTGGGCGTAGCTGATCGGCACGAGCCCCTCGCTGAGACCGACGAGGTAGACGCTCCGCCACTCGAGGCCCTTCGCGGAGTGCAGGGTCGCGAGGGTGACCGAGGGCATGGTCGGCTCGTGCTGGCCCGCCTGCCGCGCCAGGAGCTCGTCGACGAATGCGCGGAGGGTCGTGTCGGCGGGCGAGGCCTCGGCCAGGCCCATCAGGGCGTTCAAGGACTCCCACCGATCGCGGATGGCGCCGCGCTGCTCGGGGGCCTCCTGGGTCCAACCGAGCGACCGGAGGACGTCGCTGACGGTCTTGAAGAGCGGCTCGCCCACGATGCTGACGGCGGCGCCCTTCAGCATCATCAGCGCCTCCTTGACCTCGCGGAGCTCGAAGAACCTCGTCGCGCCGTGGATCCGGGTCGAGACGCCGACGTCGGCGAGTGCCCGCTCGATCGCCGCGGCCTGGACGTTGACCCGGTACAGCACCGCGATCTCCTCCGGAGCGACACCCGATCGGATCTCGTCGGCGATCGTCTGCGCGACGCCGCGGGCCTCGGCGGAGTCGCTCGGGTACTCGACGACCGGGGGGACGGGCCCGGTGGTCTCGACGGCGGGATGCAGGTGCAGCGCACCGGGTCGCCCTCGCATCAGCTGGTTGGCGGTGTCGACGATCTGACGCGACGAGCGGTAGTTCTGCTCGAGGCGGACCACGGTGGCGTCGTCGTAGCGCGAGCCGAAGCCGAGCAGGTAGTCGGCCGACGCGCCCGCGAACGAGTAGATCGTCTGACTGGCGTCGCCCACCACGCACAGGTCGTTGCGGTCGCCGAGCCAGAGCTCGAGGAGCTCCTGCTGCAGCGGCGAGACGTCCTGGTACTCGTCGACCACGAAGAACCGGTACTGCTCTCGGACCTGCTGCGCGACGCGCGCCTCGAGCTGGAGCATGCCGACCGTGGCGAGCAGGACGTCCTCGAAGTCGAGCTGCCGCCGTTCGTCTTTGATGTCCTCGTAGGCCGCGTGCAGGTCGAGTGCGCGTTCGGGGCTCACGTTCTGCGGCAGCGACCGCTGGGGCAGCGCCTGAGCGTACGACTCGAGCGTGAGACGGGAGACCTTGCGCCATTCGATCTCGCCCGCCATGTCGCGGAGCGACGCCGTGTCGAGCTTCAGCCCCAGCCGCTCGGCCGCGTGCGCGATCAGCTTGCCCTTGCCGTCGATCAGGCGCGGCATCTGACCGCCCATCGTCTGCGGCCAGAAGTACGACAGCTGCGACAGCGCCGACGCGTGGAAGGTGCGCGCCGACACTCCCCCGGCGCCCAGCGCCCGGAGACGACCGCGGAGCTCGGCGGCGGCCCGCGAGGTGAAGGTCAGCGCCATGACGCGGTTCGGCGCGTAGACCCCGGTCGCGACGCCGTAGGCGATCCGGTGCGTGATCGCACGGGTCTTGCCCGTTCCGGCGCCCGCGAGCAGGCAGACCGGACCGAGCAGCCGACGGGCCGCCTCCCGCTGCTGCTCGTCGAGCCCGGCGATGAGTTCGGCGGCCTCGGTCACTGGTCGATCTCGCCGCCGAACCAGTCCTCGATGATGGCGCGGGCGATCGATGTGCGGCCGGGCAGGATGACCTCGCCGAGACTCGCGGCGAGCTCGGCGCGACTGAACCAGCGCAGCTCGAGGATCTCCGCGCCGTCGGGTTCGAGGACGCCGGGGTCGTCGACGTCGACCCGGGCGCGGAACCCCAGCATCAGACTGGCCGGGAACGGCCAGGGCTGCGATCCGAGGTACACGGGGTCGACGACCTTCACGCCGGACTCCTCGAAGATCTCGCGCTGCACGGCCTGCTCGAGCGACTCGCCGGGCTCGACGAAGCCCGCGAGCAGCGAGTAGCGGTTGTTCTCCCAGAGGGCGTTCGACCCGAGCAGGAGGCGGTCGTCGGCGTCCGTGACGGCCACGATGATCGCGGGGTCCGTCCGGGGGAACACCTCGTGGCCGTTCTCGGGGTCGCGACGGACCCACCCGGCCTTGTCGCTCACGAGCTCGCGACCGCTGCGCGGCGAGAAGCGGTGCGAGTCGTGCCAGTTGGCCACGGCGACCGCCTCGACCGCCAGACCCGCGTCGCGGGCGCTCAGCGCGCTGCCGAAGGCCCGGAGGCTGCCCCATGACGCCTCGTCGGACTCCAGCGCACGCGCCTGGTCGTCGCTGAGCAGCGCCGCCACGAGCGGGGTGCCGACGGGTTCGGCCGCGTCGGCCGCCTGCGACAGCCCGAGGTAGACGTAGTCGTCGGCCATGGGGACGTCACTGGCCGGGAGCAGAGCGAGGCGGTCTTCGGAGGCCATGAGCGTGCGCCCGCGCCAGAGGGGCAGGACCCGGGTGTCTTCCGAGGCCAGGAGGTCGGACACGGCGCCGGCGCGATCACGCGTCAGGTAGTCGCGATCGACCTGGTGCCGGGCGAGCGGGAGGCGGTCCGTCAGAGGCGAGGACATCGAACGACCAATCATCACGGTTTGACAGCGTGGCGAACGACGGGGCACCACACCGGGCGGCCTACCCTGAGGGCATGGCCAGATCTCATCTCACTCTAGCCGCGTTGGCCACGGCGGCAGTCGCCGACCTGGACGTCTCCGCGGCCGCCCCGTACGGCTCCCCGACCGGCGGCGACTACGACTCGGCGCTGCTGAACGGGCGCCTGGGCGAGCACTGGATCATCCGCGTGCCCCGCTCGCAGCGGGCCGAGGCCCGCCAGTCGGCCGACCTCGTCGCCCTGCGCGCCCTGAGCGCCGGCGTCCGCGGTCGCCTGCCCTTCGGCGTCCCCCAGTACCGCGGTCAGGCGCCCCTCGGTCGCACCCGGGGCATCGTCTACGACTTCATCGCCGGCGAGCACGTCCCCGCCTCCCGGGTCACCCCCGATTCGGGTCTGCCCGCGGTCGTCGGCCGGGGCATCGCGGCCATCCACTCCCTGCCGACCAGCTTCGTCACGGACGCGGGTCTGACCAGCCACACGCCGTTCGAGGCGATGCGGTCGACGGCGTCGCTGGTCGACCGGGCGGCCTCGACGCGCCTCCTGCCGGCCGCCCTGCTCGAACGGTGGGAGGCGGCGATCCAGGATCACCTGCTCTGGCAGTTCCAGCCCACGGTCGTCAACGGCGCACTCGACGCCGGGTCGATCCTGGTCTCGGGCGGCGACGTCACCGGCGTCCTCGGCTGGCACGAGCTGCACGTCGGCGACCCCGCACGCGATCTCGCCTGGTTGCTCGGCACGCCGTCGTCGGTGGACGAGGCGTTCGACGCCTACAACGCCGAGCGCGGCTCGAGCGACCACCAGCTGCGCCACCGGGCGACCCTCTATCACGAGCTCGAACTCGCGAAGTGGCTGCTGCACGGCACGAGCACGAAGAGCACCGAGGTGGTCGACGACGCCGTCGAGCTGATGGGCGGCCTGGTCGACTCGCTGCAACTCGACCGGAGCGGCGCGATCGGCGCCGGTCAGACGGCAGCCCTCGACATCGACGGCGTCGAGAAGCTGCTGTCGACCACGGAACGGCGTCACGGCTGAGGGCTGACTCCTCTCTCGACGCGACCCCAGAGGTCGAGCAGCTCGGCCCGGTCGGCGATGTGCTCCGGCCGGAGGACCCGGTCGTCGGCCACGAAGTAGAACGCCGCGTCGATCTGCTCGGTGGGGATGCCCCGGTACGCGGCGTAGGCCTCGCGGTAGAGGGCCAGCTGCAGCTGCTTGAGCTCGAGGTCGTCGGCGTCGACCGGTGAACGCCCGGTCTTCCAGTCGACGACCTCGAAGCGGTCGCCGCGCGCGAAGACGGCGTCGATCTTGCAGATGACCGTGCGGCCGGCGAGCGGCAGGTGCACCTCGAGCTCGACGTCGACGGGCTCGAGGGCCGCCCAGTCGGAGCGCTCGAAGGTCGCCTGCAGTTCGGCCAGCCGACGCGCGTCGTCCGGGTCGACCACACCCCGCGTCCCGCCGACCTGCTCGTCGTCCAGGTCGGTCTCGACGGCGAATGCGTCGAGCACCTCGACCCGCCCCGTGGGCCGGTACCGGGACTCGACCCACTCGTGGAACAGGGTGCCGAGACGCGTGGCCCGGTAGGGGCGCTCGGGCAGGGGCCGCCGCAGCGCTGCTGCCACCGAGGCCGGGTCGTCGACGTAGTCCTTGAAGCGGGACGCCGGGATCCGCTGCGGCAGATCGAGCAGACCCGCCCCCGCTCGTGCGGCGTCGCGCTCGAGCAGGAGGAGGTCGATGTCGGCGGCCCAGAGGAGGGGCGCGCGGTCCGCATCGGTCTGCTGCTCGCCCGCCCGCCGATCTGTCGGTTCGACCGTCTCGACCGTCTCGACCGTCTCGGCATGAGCCCGTCGTGCCGCGATGAGCCGACCGACCCGACCGGCGGCCTCTTCGACCGCTGCGCGGCGCGCCCCCAGGGGATCCCCCGGCCAGGGCAGCTCGCGGGTGGCCTCGGCCAATGGATTCTCGTCGTCCTCCGGCGCCTCGGGAACACTCTCGGAATCGACGAGACCCGCGGCCGCGAGGTCGGTCAGGTACCGACTCGGCTTCCGGGGTTTGACGGTCGACGACCAGAACGAGCCGCTCAGGAGGAGCTCGTCTTTGGCCCGGGTGAACGCGACGTAGGCCAGTCGGCGCTCTTCGCCCTCGTGACGCGCGACGAGTTCGGTCTTGAACTCGCTCAGCCGGCGGTCGAAGTCCTTCTGGTCGTCGACCCCGCGCCACCCGAGCTCGGGGAGTTCGGCCGCGTCGCCGCGGAACTCGTACGGCAGCTCTCCGAAGCCGAGCCAGCCCACGCCCGCACGCGACGTGCCGGGGAACTCGCCCTCGACGAGGCGCGGCACTCCGACGACGTCCCATTCGAGGCCCTTGGAACCGTGCACGGTCAGAAGCTGCACGGTGCCGCGTTCGCCCGCCTCCGTTCGCGGGCCCATGTCGTCGCGGCGCTCTGCCGCCGTCAGCCAGGCGAGGAAGCCACCGAGCGAGGCGCCGTCGTCGGTGGCGACGTAGCCCGAGAGCTCGTCGTCGAACGCCTGCAGCCAGGCACCGCCCGACCCTGCACCCGTGGCCGCGGCCACCTCGACGTCGAGGAGCATCTCCTGCTGCACGACCGTGACGAGGTCGACGAGATCGAGACCCGTCCGACCGCGGAGGAACGCCAGCTGGGCGCCGAGACGGCGCAGCCTGTCGAGACCCGCGGGGCTGAACGCCTCGAGCTGCCGGTGCGCGAGAGGCGCGGTCGCGACGAAGTCGAGGGCGTCGACGATGGAGCCGTGCTCACCGACCGCGACCGACGCACGGAACCCGGCGGTGACCTCGTCGGAGAGCGCCTGCTGGGCGTGGTCGTGCGAGAAGAGCCACGACGACACCCCCCGGAGCGCGGCGATGTCGTGGACGCCCACCCGCCATCGGGCACCCGCCATCAGGCGGATGAGCTCGGACCCCGCCGCAGGGTCGTGCAGAACCCGCAGGCACGCCACGAGGTCGACGACTTCGGGCCGCTGCAGCAGACCGCCGACTCCCAGCACGTGGTACGGCACGCCCCGGGCGGCCAGCGCCTCGACGAAGACCGGCATCGTCTTCTTCGACCGGAACAGCAATGCGGCGGTGCGTCGTGCCGGTCGCCCGTCGACCACGGTCGGGATCGCGAGCCGGCCGGCGAACCACTCGGCGACCCGGGCGGCCTCCTCGGGCAGGGTCTGCTCGTAGGCGACCTCGACCGCACCGCGCGGGGCCGACGGACGGGGCCGCAGCGTCCCCACGAGGTCGTCGCCGGAGGTCGCCAGGTCGGCCACCACCCGGTTGGCCGCGTCGAGGACGGTCGAGGCGTTCCGCCAGCTCGTCGACAGGCTGTAGCGGGTGCCCTCGGCCGCGTCGAAGTCGACGGGGAACCGCCCGAGGTTCGCGGCGCTCGCCCCCCGGAACCCGTAGATCGACTGATGCGGGTCGCCGACCGCCATCACCCCCGTGCCCCGGAAGAGCCTCGAGAGCAGGCGCGTCTGCACGACGCTGGTGTCTTGATACTCGTCGAGCAGCACGACCCGGAACCGGTCGCGCAGCTCCGAGACGACATCGGGTGCCGTCTCGCAGACCTCGAGAGCGAGGGCCACCTGGTCGGAGTACTCGACGAATCCCCGTCGGGCCTTCTCGTCGGCGAAGGCGTCGGCGAGCTCGAGCAGGGGCGGGAGCGCCGACACGGCCCCGACGGCATCGGTGACGGACTTGTAGGCGCTGCCCTTCGTCGAGGGCAGACCGGCGAGGTCGAGGAACCGCTCGGCGAGGGCGGCGACCGGCTCCGCCGACGTGACGTTCTCGCTGAGCGCGTGACTGAGTCGCAGCACGGCCTCCGTGAGGGAGTCGACGCTGCGACCGAGACCCGCCAGCCGGTCGTCTCTGCTCGCGACGACGAGTGATCTGGCGAGCTGCCAGGCCGAGGCGTCGCCGAGCACCTGCGACTCGCTCTCCCGGCCGACGCGGAGGGCGTTGTCGCGGAAGATCCCGTTCGCGAAGGCGTTGTAGGTCGAGACCGTGGGCAGGTCGAACGGATCGAGAGCATCGCCGAGAAGCCCGGCCGCGTCGAGCTGCGAGATCCGCCGCTCGATCCGCTCGCCCAGCTCGCCGGCGGCCTTCCGGGTGAAGGTGAGCCCGAGCACCTCGGACACGCGGACGTGCCCGTTCGCCAGCAGCCAGACGACCCGGTTGGCCATGGTCTCGGTCTTGCCGCTGCCGGCTCCCGCGACGACCAGCGCGGGCGTCAGCGGCGCCTCGATGACGGCCTGCTGCTCGGGCGTCGGCGGGGGCAGTTCGAGCATGTGCGCCAGTTCGAGTGCGGACATCGGCGCCGCAGCCGAGGAGGCGCTGGTCGTCAGGCTCATCCGCTGACCTCTCCGACGATGTGGATGGTGCACGAGCCGCCGTGGCGCCCGGTGCAGTGGTCGTCGAGTCGCGCCAGGAAGACCGGCCCCACCATCTGCTCTGCGGCCGTACGCACCCGATCGCGGAACAGCTGGAGGGTCTCGTCGTCGAAGGGGGCCTGCGACGGCTCGCGATAGAGCTTGCCGCGGACGCCGGACGACACGATGACGAGCTTCGCACCGCCGGGCGGTGTGCCGTCCGGGACCGCCTCGATCGCCCCGTCGGCCAGTGCCACCTGGTAACTGCCCAGCTGCGGGTGCTCGGCCACCGCGGCAGCCGAGGTGGGGGCCGATCGACCGGTCTTGAGGTCGACGATGACCGCGGCCCCGTCGCGGGTCCGCTCGACGCGGTCGATCGCACCCCGGAGTCTCGCCGCCCCGATGTCGAGCTCGAAGGTCGACTCCGCGCCGATCAGCTCGGCGCCGCTCGCCTCGAAGTCGCGGAGGTACGACGCGAGACTCTCGGTCATCGTGCGCGCACGTCTCTTCTCGGCCTCGTCGATCCATGGCGCCTCGAACTGCAGCTCGCTCCAGCGGGCCTCGACCGCCGCCCAGAGCGATTCGACGTCGCTGTCGACGGCGTGCTCCATGACGTCGTGCAGCACCGTGCCGAGACCCATGGCGGAGTTCGGGGCCGACCCTCCGAAGCGGTCGACGAACCAATGCAGAGGGCACTCCTCGAAGGCGCCGAGCTGCGACGGCGATACGGGGACGCGTACCTCGGGGTCGTCGAGATCGGCGAGCGGGGCCGTGGTGGTCGCGGCCGCCAGTCCGTACCACTGGGCCGGGTCGGCACCGGCCACCTCCGCCTCCGCCAGTCGGGCGAGACCGACGGCGGCGGCCTCGGCCCGGGCGCCCCTGGGCGAGTCGACGAGGGCGTGCCGCAGATGCCCGACGAGCCCCCGGAGCGACAGCGGATGCCCGGCGGGTGCCGTGGGGGTGCCGTCGGGCAGCAGCCGATGGAAGACCGATGGCCCCTCGTCGTCGTTCTCGGTGCTCGAGAGCACGACCTGACGGGTCGCCCGGGACACGGTGAGCGCGAACATGCGGAGTTCGTCGGAGAGGACCGCCGCCCGATCGTCGACGGCCGACGTCGGCGCCGACTCGCCGCGCGACGCGTCGACGAGATCGTCGGGCCCGAGCAGTGCCCCGCGGAGTCGGAGGTTGGGCCACACCCCGTCTTGCAGGCGGGCGGCCACGACGACGTCGACCTCGAGACCGACGGCGCCCGACGGAGAGCAGACCAGCACGGACTCGACGGAGGTCTGGGGCGACAGGGTGTCGTCAGGGACCTCCGCGTCGAGCAGCGAGTCGAGGAATCCGATCGCGTCGGCCTCCGGGGTCCGCTCGACGAACCGCTTGGCCGCTGTGAAGAGCGCCACGACGCCGTCGAGATGGCGGTCGGCCTCGGCGGACACGATGCCGCGCCCCGCGGACTGCGCCGACCACTGGGCCGCGAGGCCGCTGCGCTCCCACAGGCCCCAGAACACCTCCTCGATGCTGGCGCCGCCTGCCGCGGCCCGCCGCGCCGCGTCGAGGCTGGCGGCGAAGCGACCGGCGCGCGCGGCGAAGCGAGAGTCGATCGTCACGAAGCGCCCCGGCCCGTCGAGAGCCTCGACGAGCAGCGCATCGGCGGAGCGCGTGCCGCCGGCGGACAGCTCGTCGGCACGGAGCGCCAATCGGAGGCGGCGCACCGCGAGCGCGTCGAGCCCGGCCAACGGCCCGGTCAGGAGGTCGGTGGCGATCTCCGGGGTGAGCCGGTCTCGACCCACGGCGACGGACGCGGCCGCGATGAGGTGGCGGGCGGCGTGCTCGTCGCGGACGGCGCGACCGGCGATGGAGGTGCGGGTCGGCACCTCGGCTGCCTGCAGGCCCCGGGCGACGGAGGCGACCTGGCCACCGCTCCGCACGATCACCATCATCCGCGACCAGGGCACGCCCCTCACCAGGTGGTGCTCGCGCAGCAGACGCGCGACCGACGAGATCTCGTGGGCTGGGCTGTCGGCCCGCACGGTCACGATCGGCGGGACGTCACCGGCGGGGTCGCCGACGCCGGCGGCTCTCTCGGAACCCGCCACTGCGGCGTGCTGGCGCCCCGCACCCGCCGTGCCGATGCGCCCGGTCACCCGGGACACGAGGTCGCGAAGCACGGGGTCGTGCCGGTGGGCCGTCGACAGGAAGATGGTCTCGACGACCTCGACGCCGAGCCGTGGGCCGAGCCGACCCAGGATGTCGGGGCTGCCGCCACGGAAGGCGTTCGTCGACAGGTCGGGGTCGCCGAACGCGATGACGGCGACGCCCCGTCGGACGAGTGCCCGGAGGAGCGAGACGGTCGACTCGGTCGCCTCGTGGGCGTCTTCGACGAGCACCAGCTCGAGCCCCTCGACCACGGGCGCGGTCTCGCCGCGGTCGAGGGCGGCCACCGCGTAGGCGACGAGCTCGGCGGAGTCGAGATGCCGACCGGAGAGACCGTCGACCACCCGGTGGTACTCGTCGAGCAGGTCCGCCACCGACGCCCACTCGGGCCGAGGGCGGCGAGACGCCAGGGTACGGAGGTCGTCGGGCGACAGGCCCTGCTCGGTGGCGCGCATGAACATCTCGCGGAGCTCGGTGCGGAAGCCGCGCAGCCGCCGGACCTGCGGGCCGAGGTGCTCGGGCCACCGCGGGCCGGTGCCGTCGGCCTCGTGCCCTTCGAGCAGCTCGCGGACGATGGAGTCCTGATCGCCGCCGGTGAGCAGGGTGGGCGGCTCGGCGCCGGCGAGGAGCGCCGAGTGGCCGACCACGTCGAATGCCAGCGACGAGATCGTCCGTGCCATCGGCCCCGGTGTCGGGACGCCGAGTCGGGCGGCGATGACGTCGCGGAGGCGCGTGGCCGTCGATCGCGCCGGTGTCAGCACCAGCACCGACCGGGGACCGTGCCCGCGGCCCTCGACCCGATCGACGAGCGTCTCGATCAGCGTGGTGGTCTTGCCCGTGCCGGGGGCCCCGATGACCGCGGCGGACACGCCGTCGGGCAGACCGACCACGCGGGCCTGGGACTCGTCGAGACGCAGCGGCGAGGAGGCGCGGCGCTGCTCGACGGGGAGGCGGAAGCCGGTGGTCACCATGTCGTCGACGCTACTGGCTGCCGCCGACACTCGGGTCGAGCGCTTGCGCCGACAGTGAACGCGCCGCCGACGGTCGACGCCGTCGGATATCGTGACGTCGTGGACATCAGAATCGGCATCACCAACAGCCCCCGTGAGATCAGCTTCGAGACGTCGCAGAGCGCGGCCGAGGTCGAGAAGGTCGTCGCCGACGCTCTCGACGGCGGCAAGTCGTACGTGACGCTCGCCGACGCGAAGGGCAAGACCTACCTCGTCCCGACGGCGTCGCTCGCCTACGTCGAGGTCGGCTCGGAGGAGAGCCGCCGGGTCGGCTTCGTCGGCTGACGATGGAGCTCCTCTTCGTCGTGCTCGGCGGGGTCATCGTCGGCCTCCTCGCGCACTTCGTCCTCCCCGGGCGCGACACGCGCGGCGTCGCACTGGCTCCGGCCATGGGCGCCGCCGTCGCGGCCGTCGTCTGGGAGGGCCTGACCTGGCTCGGCTGGCCCGCCGACGGCGGATGGATCTGGGTCGTGTCGCTCGTGGCCCCCGCCGTGGTCTCGGCGGTCGTCTGCCGGGTCACCACCCGCTCGCGGCGGGCGCACGACGACGCTCTCGTGGCGCGCCTCGTCGGCTGACCCCGCCGACGCACGGCGGCCCGAGGCTGTCAGCGGGTCGGGCCGTCAGCCGAACAGGCTGTCAGGCTGTCAGGCCGTCAGGCCCAGAGCGTCCATCCGGCGCGTGTGAGCTGCGATGAGCTCCGTGAAGACGGGTTCGAGACGCTCGTCGTCCGCCGATTCGTGCGACGCCGAGATCGCGGCCCGAGCCACGAGCAGGGTGTCGCCGACCAGACGACGACCCCAGAGCGCCAGGCGGGATGCCAGTCGCGGGTCGGTCTCGATCGACGCCGACAGGACGTCCGCCACGGTCTCCGCGTCGTCGCCGGCCTCGAGCACGGCGACGATACGATCCCGCTGATCGTTCGAGAGACCCGCCGCGAGACGGACGAAGACGTCGTCGAGCAGACCGGCGCAGACGTAGTGCGCCAGCATGGTCTCGAACCACGTCGACCCGGTCGTGCGACGGCGGAACTCGTCGATGGCCGCGACGTGGGGCTCCATCGAGCCGGCGGGGTCGCTGCCGATGCGCTCGATCTCGGCGACGAGACCGCGGTGTCGGTCGAGCGTCGCCCCGGCGACGCGGGCGGTGACGGCCTGAGCGCCGACCGACGGTGCCGAGCCGGCGGCACGGCCGAGGGCCTCGGAGAGCGCGAGCTGCAGGTAGGCGGCCTGCCCGAGGTAGACCTCGAGATCGGGGGTGAAAGCGCCGAGCTCGACCCGGTTGATGGGGAGCTGCTTCGCAGAGGGTCGGGGCCACTGCAGCGTGGGAACCACGCGCTTCGACCCTCGGCCCATCCATGACACCACGCCGACAGCTTACGGGGTCCGGAGGCCCGCTCGGAGCGACGGGCTAAACTCGCTGCATCCGCCTATATGAGACAGGGCAACAACAGTGACTTTCACAGACCTCTCGATCGACCAGGACATGGTCGACGCACTGGCCGCGAAGGGGATCGTCGAACCGTTCCCCATCCAGACCCAGACGATCCCGCTCGCACTCGCCGGCCAGGACATCATCGGCCAGGCCAAGACCGGCACCGGCAAGACCCTCGGCTTCGGCCTCCCGATCGCCCAGCGCATCGGACTCGACCCCACCCCCGGCGTCAAGGTGCTCGTCGTCGTCCCCACCCGCGAGCTGTGCGTCCAGGTCGCCGAAGACCTCGAGGTCGCCACCTCGAACCGCTCGACGAAGGTCGTCAGCATCTACGGCGGCAAGGCCTACGAGGGCCAGGTCGAGCAGCTGAAGGCCGGGGCGCAGATCGTGGTCGGCACCCCCGGGCGCCTCCTCGACCTGGCCAGCCAGCGCCTCCTCGATCTCAAGGGCGTCCAGGAGGTCGTCCTCGACGAGGCCGACAAGATGCTCGACCTCGGGTTCCTGAGCGACATCGAGAAGATCTTCCAGCAGGTCCCCGAGACGCGGCACACGATGCTGTTCTCGGCCACCATGCCCGGCCCGATCGTGGCGCTGGCCCGCCGGTTCATGAACCGCCCGATCCACATCCGCGCGACGGACCCCGACGAGGGCCTGACGCAGGCGAACATCAAGCACGTCGTCTACCGCGCGCACTCGCTCGACAAGGACGAGGTCATCGCGCGCATCCTGCAGTCCGAGGGCCGCGGCAAGACCGTCGTCTTCACCCGCACCAAGCGTGCGGCCGCCAAGCTCGTCGAAGAGCTCAACGACCGCGGCTTCAACGCCGCCGCCGTGCACGGCGACCTGAACCAGGAGCAGCGCGAGCGGGCCATGGCCGCCTTCAAGGCGGGCAAGAAGGACATCCTCATCGCGACCGACGTCGCGGCCCGCGGCATCGACGTCAACGACGTCACGCATGTGATCAACCACACCGTGCCCGACGACCACGACACCTACCTGCACCGCGCCGGTCGCACCGGCCGCGCCGGCAAGACGGGCATCGCCGTCACGTTCGTCGACTGGGACGACCTGCACAAGTGGGCGCTCATCAACCGCGCACTCGACATGGGGCAGCCCGAGCCCGTCGAGACCTACTCGTCGAGCCCCCACCTGTTCACCGACCTCGACATCCCCGCTGGCACCAAGGGCCGCCTGCGCAGCGCACCCAAGGCCGCCGTCGAGGGCGGGGCCTCCGCCCCCCGCGAACGCAACCCCGGGTCGCGAGGCCGTTCGCGTGGTCGTGACGACGATGCCGGTCGCTCGTCGGGGCGTCAGGGCTCGGGTCGCGGGGCCACCACTCCGCCCACGAGCGCGTCGGTCGGATCCGCCTCGTCCGAGAACTCCGGCGAGGGCGGCGAGCCCCGCCGTCGCAGTCGCCGCCGTCGTCCCAGCGGCGACGCACCCGCCCAGGGCTGAGCCCTACGGCCGACGCCGCACCCGACACGACCCCCTCGCCCACCAGGGCCAGGGGGTCGTCTCACGTGACGCCCCTCGACCCCCACCCACCAGTCCCACCGCTGTGCAAATCGCGACCAGAAGGCCGCGGGCCCTTTCAGCGACCCGGCGAACGGCGTGTCGCGGCCGATCGGTCGGGTTCGGCACGCCCAGCTCCCGCAGCCCGGTCGGGTCCGGCACGCCCAGCTCCCGCAGCCCGCTCGGGTCCGGCACACCGGACTCCCGCAGCCCGGTCGGGTTCGGCACGTCACCAGACCAGACCCGACCCGCGCCTCCTCAGCCGACGATCGGCGTCCAGCCCGTGGCCGCCGCGACGATCCGTTCGAACTGCCGGGGGTCGGTGCTGTTCTCGCCCAGCCGGTTCGGCTTGCCCTCGCCGTGGTAGTCGCTCGAGCCGGTGACGATCAGGTCGTGCTGCGCGGCCAGCTCGCGGAGACGAGCAGCGCCGGCGGGGGTGTTCTCGCGATGGTCGATCTCGACGCCCATCAGGCCCGCGTCGACGAGCGCCGCGAAGCCCTTCTCCGAGACGTTGGGCTCGCGACCGTGCGTCGCCGGGTGCGCGATCACGGGGACGCCGCCCGCATCGCGGATCAACCGCACTCCGACGAGCGGGCTGGGGGCCTCGTGCGGCTCGTAGTAGCCGGAGCGCCAGTGCAGGATGCCGGCGAACGCCGCGCTGCGATCGGGGGCGAAGCCCCGGGCGACGAGGGCGTCGGCGATGTGCGGACGGCCGAGCGTGGCACCGTTCGTCGACTGGTCGAGGACGTCCTGCCAGCTGATGTCGTAGTCGGCCGAGATCCTCTCGACGATCCGCTCGGCCCGGTGCAGGCGGCTGTCGCGCAGTCGAGCGGTCTCGGCGACGAGGGCCGGGTCGGTCGGGTCGAAGAGGTAGCCCAGCATGTGCACGCTGTTCAGCCCGAAGCGCGTGCTGAGCTCCATGCCGGGGACGAGCGTGACGCCCGTGCCCGCGACCGCCCGAGTCGCCTCGGCCCAGCCGGCCGTCGAGTCGTGGTCGGTGAGGGCGATGGTGCCGAGCCCCGCCGCCGATGCAGCCCGCACGAGCTCTGCGGGGGTCTCCGTCCCGTCGGAGACGCTGCTGTGCGTGTGCAGGTCGATCGGTCGTGACGGCATCCCCTCATCGTAGGCGTCGTCGCCTATGCTCGGTCGGGCCATGATCCGTCGTCTCGTCGCCCTCGTCCTCGTGCTCGCCGCCGCTGCAGCGCTGCTGCTCGCCATCTGGCCTCAGGCCCTCGACCTGCAGAGGAGCTGGCCGGCGACGCAGGTCGTGTCGTTCCGCATCGTGGCGGCGGGCGTCGCCCTCGTCGCGGCCGTCGTCCTGCTCGTGGTCGGGCTCTTCGCCCGTCGCATCCGCTCGGTGACCGCCTCCATCGCCGTGCTCGCGCTCGTCGCCGGCGCAGTCTCGACCGGTGTGCTCGCCTCGCGCGGCATCGGTCGCGACGACTTCACCGACGCCCTCGAATCCGACGTGACCGTCCTGTCGTGGAACACCCTCGGCGGTGCGCCCGGCGCCGACGCGATCGCCGCTCTGGCCGTCGAGGTCGGCGCCGACGTCGTCACCCTGCCCGAGACCGACGCCGAGACCGCGAAGGCCGTCGCCGACGCCATGAACGCGGCGGGTCTCCCGATGGCCGGCTTCACCTCCAGCTACGACGACGTGGCGACCGCGAAGCCGACGTCTCTGCTCGTGTCGACCGCCCTGGGCGAGTACACCGTCGCCACGGCCGACGACGGCACGTCGATCACCACGACGCCCGGCATGCCCAGCATCGTCGCGACCCCGGTCGACGAGGCCTCGCCCGTCATCGTCGCGGCCCACCCCGTCGCCCCGCTCCGCGACACGATGGACACGTGGCGCGACGGGCTCGACGTGCTCGCCGACGCGTGCGCCTCGGGCAACGTGATCATGGCCGGCGACTTCAACGCGACCGTCGACCACATGAGCGGGCTGGGCCGTGAAGGAGGCGCGCTCGGCACGTGCCGCGACGCTGCGGTGGGCACGGCGAACGGTGGCGTCGGCACCTGGCCTACCGATCTCAGCCCGCTGCTCGGCACCCCGATCGACCACGTGATGGCCACCCGACACTGGCTCGCCACCGGGTTCCGGGTGGTGACCGACCTCGATGAGGCCGGCAGCGACCACCGCCCGGTCGTCGCGCAGCTCAGCCGCACCGGGGCCTGAGCACCCGGCGGGACGTCGCGCAGGCCGATCCGGATCGCGAGAGAATGGGTGCCATGGCTGAACAGAAGGCACCCCGCGCGACCACGAACCGCTCCACGACCCCCGGCTCCGACACCTTCAAGGACTACATCTCGTCGAACTGGGCCGAGAGGCCGAGCGATCTCCCCGAGCCGCGTGAGCAGGCGCCGTTCGCGGCCGCTCGCCGCGAGGCCCTGTCGGCGAAGCACCCCGGCAAGCGGCTCGTCGTGCCCGCCGGGCGCGCCAAGGTCCGCTCCAACGACTGCGACTACCCGTTCCGTGCGCACTCGGGCTTCTCTCACCTGACCGGGTGGGGTTCCGACACGGTGCCGGGGTCGGTGCTCGTGCTCGAACCCGTCGACGGCGGGCACGATGCGACGCTGTACTTCCGGGCGAGCGCGGGCCGCGACTCCGACGAGTTCTACGCGAACCCCGAGATCGGCGAGTTCTGGATCGGGCCTCGCCCGTCGCTCTCGCAGGTCGGCGCCGACCTCGGACTCGAGACCCGCGACCTGGCCGAGTTCGACGCGGTGCTCAGCGTCGTCGACGGTGACACTCTGCTGCTGCGCGAGGCCGACCCCGAGCTGACGGGACGTGTCGACGAGATCGACGCCGCACGCCGCTCCGACTCCCCCGCCGCCGCCGAGGCCGAGGCCGAGCCCTCGGCAGCCGACGACATCCGCGACCTCGCACGCGACCTCAGCGAGCTGCGACTGGTCAAGGACGCCTACGAGATCGCCCAGATGCGCGAAGCCGTCGACGTCACCGGTCGCGGGTTCACGGACGTCGTGAGCGACTTCGACGAGATCCTCGCGCATCCTCGGGGCGAACGTCTGGTCGAGGGCACCTTCAACCGCAGGGCACGCGCCGACGGCAACACGGTCGGCTACGACACCATCGCGGCCTCGGGCGATCACGCCTGCGTCCTGCACTGGACCCGCAACGACGGGGCCGTCCGCGACGGCGACCTCATCCTCATCGACGCCGGCATCGAGCTCGACAGCCTCTACACGGCCGACATCACACGCACCCTGCCGGTGTCGGGTCGCTTCACCGACGTGCAGCGCCTGGTCTACGAAGCCGTGCTCGAGGCGGCCGACGCCGCCTTCGCGATCGTTCGCCCCGGCATCCGGTTCCGAGAGATCCACGCCGAGGCCATGCGGGTCATCGCCGAGCGCACCGCCGAGTGGGGGTTCCTGCCCGTCAGCGCGGCCGAGTCGCTCGAGCCCGACCACCAGTACCACCGCCGGTACATGGTGCACGGCACCAGCCACCACCTGGGCATCGACGTGCACGACTGCGCGGCCGCGCGCCGCGACCTGTACCTCGAGGGGGTGCTCGAGCCGGGCATGGTGTTCACCATCGAACCCGGTCTCTACTTCCAGCCCGACGACCTGAGCGTGCCCGAGGAGTTCCGCGGCATCGGAGTCCGCATCGAGGACGACATCGTCGTCACGGCCGACGGCGCCGAGAACCTCTCGGTGGGCATCCCCCGCACCGTCGCCGACGTCGAAGCCTGGGTCGCCCGAGGCTGACCCGTCCGACGAGGGGCCCGCGCGATCCGCATCAGCGGTCGCCCGGGCCCTTCGTCGTGTGAGCGGCTCGTCGCGTGAGCGGCTCGTCGCGTGAGCGGCTCGTCGTACGGCCGGCCGGTCGCCCGACCGGGACTACGACCGCGGCGTCGAGCGCCCGTCCGCCGGGCCGTCGGCCTCGCCGTCGCCGTCGGGGCCCTCGTCGCCTCCCTCGTCCGAACCGGATCGACGTCGACTCGTCGCGAGGACGACGACGACCGCGACCAGGGCGAGGACGACGATCCCGACACCGAGTCCGATCGCCAGGCCGAGCCCGTCGCCGTCGTCGGCCACGTCGGACGACTGGTCGGTCGCCTCGGCGGCGGAGCCCGTCTCAGGAGCGACGGTCGCGTCGGCGCCCGCCGCCGGGTCGGTCGTGGCCGCCGCATCCGGTTCGTCGCCGTCGGGCCCGCTGACGGCCGGGTCGTCGGTCGGGTCGCTCGTCGACGGGTCGCAGACGGGCCGCTCGGCGGCGCCCGCGGAGGCTTCGACCCCGGCCGGCGGCTGGTAGCTGAACGACCGCGAGTCCGACACCGTGTGCCCGTCTGCCGAGACCGCCTGGTAGGTCATCGTGTACTCGCCTGCGGCGCCGAGTGCGACGCCGGTGCTGAGGACGGGCCCGGCGGTCGTCGAGCAGCCGTCCTCGAAGTGCCGTCCGGAGGCGTCGGTCACCTCGAGCACGTTGGACGACCCCGTCCCCGAGAGATCGAGCACGACGTCGCTGAAGGTGACCGACGCCTCCCCGAGCTCCGTGGTGACCACGGCCCCCTGCTCCGGGCTGCTCGAGAGCACGTAGTCGTGCGCCGAGGCCCCCGTCGCCGGCACGAGCACGGCCAGTCCGACGAGACCGACGAGGCCGACGAGGCCGCCGGATGCGCCGGCGCCGCCGGCGAGACGGGAGCGCCCTGTGGCGACGACGCTGCGCGAGCGGCCCGTCACGAGGTCGACCCGCCCGAGCTGCGCCCGCCCCGGCCGCCCGCTGCGGGGCGACGAGTCAGCGCGACGACGCTGACGACGAGGGCGACGGCCCCGAACGCGAGCCCGCCGATGCCGAAGGCGACGCCCGCGGTCGACGACGCGTCGGAGTCGCCGGACGCGCTGACGGCCGCGTCGTCGGACGAGGCGTCGGCCCCCTCGCCGACCGCGTGGCTGTCGGAGTGCCCCTCGTCGGGCGGCGTGTCGTTCACATACAGGGTCGGTGCCGGGTGCTCGGGCTCCTCACCGGAGGCGGGCGTGGGCTCGTCCCAGTCGACGACGCTGCCGTCGCTGTACTCCTGGTGCGACGGGAGCAGGATCGAGCCGGTGTCGGGCACGGCCCCGGCGGAGATCACGAACTGCTGGAACTGCCCGGGGGCGATCTGAGCACCCTCGTCGGCCGTCCACGTCACCGTCACCGGAGCCGTCGTGACGGTCGCCCCGTCGATGTCGACCGGCTCGGGCAGAGCACCCGTGGCGACCTCGGTCGACCACCCGGGGACGGGCTCGTACGAGACGGAGGTGAAGGGGGTGTCGGTGGGCAGGTCGACGACGAACCGGACGGTGCCCGCGTCGGCGGACTCGTTCGGCACCTTGAAGGTGAGCGTCGAGTACGAACCGGCTTCGGCCTGTCCGGGCTCGACGTGGACGTGGGCGGAGGCGGCGAGCGGCGCCGCGAGGGAGAGGAGCGCGGCGGCGCCCAGCACGCCGCCGGCCCGGAGGGCGAGAGTGGTCTTCTTCACGAGTGGTGGTCCCTTGTTCTCGGCTGCGCGGAGCACGGCCGGTGTCTGATGATCGGCGTCGGCCGAGGGCACGGCGCCGTCCCGTCGCCGGGTTCGGCGACGGTCGGAGTCAGACGGGACGAGGCGGACCCCGGTGCGGACTCGCGGTGAGGAAGCGCGGGGGCCGGCCCCGTCGGAGAGGCGGGACGACGGCGTTCAGGAGGCGCGCCTCCGGAACGGGGACGACCCCGTCTCCGAGGACCCGCCCGGCGGCGACGGCCCGACGCGAGGCCGCCCGCAGCGCCGTCCGCATCGCCCGGTGACCGCGGACCATGGCCGCCACCGTGACGACGGCGGCCAGCGCATGCGCGAGCCACATCGCCGACGTGCTCATCGCGGCCTCGGGCGCCGCCGTCGCACCCGCTGCCGCGCGGACGGTCAGGATCAGGGGCGAGTGGTGCCCGCCCGACGCGCCGAGCCCCGTGGTCGCGGTCGAGCCGAGGGAGAAGAGGACGTGGAACGCGAACTGGCTGAGCACCACGGATGCGGCGAGGCGGGGCGTGGAGACCCGCCGACCGGCGAGCGCCACGCAGACCGGCAGCGCGAAGGCGAGAGCGAGGCCGACCCCGAGGAGGCCCGGCTCGGCACCGCCGCCGGCCACGTGCGAGAAGGCGGCGACGACGACGGAGAGACCGGCGGTCAGCCAGCCGCGGTGGAACCGCATCCGTCGTGCGTCCATCAGCGCTTCTGGTCGGGGCGTGCGAGGACCTCATGGGCGCGCGACGACACCTCGGGGTCGACGACGATCTGGTAGCTCGTGGCGAGCACCTGGTGGGTCGAGGTGAAGTCGCGGCGACGACGGCTGATGGCGAAGCTCGCGATGCCGTAGAGCATGCCGAAGCCCGCGCCGATCAGGGCGGCGGCGACGACGGTGGTGATCGTCACGGTCGTCGGCGAGAAGACGAGCATCACGAGACCGAAGAAGACCCCCAGCCACAGACCGGTCACCGCGCCGGCCAGGGCCGCCCGGCCGTAGGTCAGCCGGCCGGTGACCCGCTCGACCGTGGTGAGGTCGTTGCCGATGATGGCGAGCTGCTTGATCGGGAAGTCGGCGTGCGACAGGCGCTCGACGACGGCCTGCGCCTCGGGGTAGCTGGCGTACGTGCCGAGGACGTCGCCCCGCGGGACCGTGGGCACCGGACGGGTGCGTCGGCCCAGGGGGCTCTGATTCGTCATGGCCCCATTAAACACGGGGCGCCTGTCTCGACGGACTAAATTGGTCGTGTGAGCGCCAACAGAGTCTTCATCGCCCGTCTCGCCGGGTGCTCCGTCTTCGACCCCGCCGGCGACAAGGTCGGCAAGGTCCGCGACGTCCTGGTCGTCTACCGTCGCGACGAGCCCCCTCGGGTGGTCGGACTGATCGTCGAGGTGCCCGGCAAACGCCGCGTCTTCGTCGGCATCGGCCGGGTCACGAGCATCGGCTCGGGTCAGATCATCACGAACGGACTCATCACCCTGCGCCGCTTCGAGCAGCGCGGCGGCGAGACCCGGGTCATCGCCGAGATGCTCGGTCGCAAGGTGACCCTGCGTCGCGACGGCGGCCGGGCCACCATCGAGGACGTCGCGATGGACGAGGTATCCGAGGGCGACTGGGAGATCGGCCAGCTGTTCCTCCGCAAGCCGAAGTCGACGCCGTCGCCGTTCGGCAAGGGGCCCACGACCTTCGCCTCCTGGCAGGACGTCCGAGAGGAGAACGCCGACGGCGAGGCGCAGAGCGCCGAGCACCTGATCGCCGCGTACTCCGACCTGGTGCCCGCCGACCTCGCGAACACCCTGCTCGAGCTCACCCCCGAGCGCCGGCACGAGGTCGCGGCCGAGCTCTCCGACGACCGCCTCGCCGACGTGCTCGAAGAGCTGCCCGAGACCGAGCAGATCGACATCTTCGGTCAGCTCGACGACCACCGCGCGGCGGGCGTGCTCGACCAGATGCAGCCCGACGACGCGGCCGACCTCATCGCGCAGCTCAGCGAAGAGCGCAAAGAGCAACTGCTGGGCCTCATGGAGCCCGACGAGGCCGACGACGTCCGGATGCTGCTGAGCTACGACGCCGACACGGCGGGCGGTCTGATGACCACCGAGCCGGTGATCGTCTCCGCCGACGCCACCGTCGCCGAGGGGCTCGCCCTGATCCGTCGGCACGAGCTCGCGCCGGCCCTCGGCGCCGCGGTGTGCGTCACGCTGCCGCCCTACGAGCCGCCCACCGGCAGGTTCCTCGGCATGGTGCACTTCCAGCGGATGCTGCGCTACCCGCCGAACGAACGGCTCGGCACGCTGCTCGACCAGCAGCTCGAACCCGTGCGCGTCGATGCCACGGCCCTCGAGGTCACGCGGGTCATGGCGACCTACAACCTCGTCTCGGTGCCGGTCGTCGACGCCGCCCACCGCCTGGTCGGGGTGGTGACCATCGACGACGTCCTCGACCATGTGCTCCCCGACGACTGGCGCAGCCAGGATCCGGGTCAGCCCCTGAACCGCAACCGGCCGCGCCCGCGGCGCGCACCCGTCAACACGCCCGCGAGGAGGACCCCCGGTGGCACGCGATAACCGCAGCACGGTCCGGCTCGACGCGCCGAAGGGGCTCCGCACCCGGGTGCTCCCGGGTCGTCGCGGCCCGGGTCGCGACCGGTTCGGTCGCGCGACCGAGTCCGTCGCGCGCGGGATGGGCACGCCGTACTTCCTGATCGCGCTGACGCTGTTCTGCGTCGCGTGGATGATCTTCAACACCATCGCCCCCGAGGCCTGGCGCTTCGACAGCGCCGCCATCGGCTTCACGGCCCTGACGCTCATCCTCTCGCTGCAGGCCTCGTACGCGGCGCCGCTCATCCTGCTCGCGCAGAACCGTCAGGACGACCGCGACCGGGTGCAGTTCGAACAGGACCGTCAGCGCGCCGAGCGCAACCTCGCCGACACCGAGTACCTGGCCCGCGAGGTCGTCGCGCTCCGCATCGCCATGCGCGACATGGCGAGCAAGGACTTCATCCGCGCCGAGCTCCGTTCGATGCTCGACGAGCTCGACCGACGCGACGCGGACGAGTCCGACACGACCCGCGCCTCCTCGGCCCCGGCTCGTCGCGAGCAGCGGCACGACACGAGACACGACGGGCACCGTGGCTGACGACGACACGACGTCCGGTCCGCTGGTCGAGGGCGTCCGACGCGCGCTGGGTCGCGTGCTCGACCCCGAGATCCGCAAGCCCGTCACCGAGCTCGACATGATCGGAGACGTCTCCGTCGACCGAGGAGGCGCGGCGCGGGTGACCGTGAAGCTCACCATCGTCGGCTGCCCCGCCGCCGACACCATCGAACGCGACGTGCGCGCCGCCACCGCGTCCGTGGCCGGCGTCACGGCGGTCGACGTCGACGTGACGGTCATGACCCGCGACGAGCGGCGCGCCCTGACCGAGAAGCTGCGCGCCGGCCGGGCCGCGAGGGGCATGCAGTTCGGGCCCGAGACGCTCACCCGCGTCTACGCCGTGACCAGCGGCAAGGGCGGGGTCGGCAAGTCGACGGTCACCGCGAACCTCGCGGTGTCGCTGGCCGCCCGGGGGCTCGCCGTCGGCATCGTCGACGCCGACGTCTACGGATTCAGCATCCCCGGCCTCCTGGGTCTCGTCGGCGACGACGGAGCATCGGTCAAGCCGACGCAGGTCGACGACATGATCCTGCCGCCTGTCGCCCATGGGGTGAAGGTGATCTCGATCGGCATGTTCGTCGACGACGCGTCGACCGCCGTGGCGTGGCGCGGGCCCATGCTGCACCGGACGATCCAGCAGTTCCTCACCGACGTCTACTTCGGGGATCTCGACGTGCTGCTGCTCGACCTGCCCCCGGGCACCGGCGACGTCGCGATCTCGGTCGGGCAGCTGCTGCCCCACGCCGAGGTGCTCGTGGTGACGACACCGCAGCCCGCGGCGGCCGACGTGGCCGAGCGCAGCGGTGTGGTCGCGCGCCAGACCGGCCAGCGCCTCCTCGGCGTCGTCGAGAACATGGCCGGTCTCCCCCAGGCCGACGGTTCCGTGCTCGAGCTGTTCGGCTCGGGCGGCGGCGCCGAGACGGCCCGCCGGCTGTCGACCGGGCAGGACGAGCCGGTGACAGTCCTCGCGAGCGTGCCGCTGAGTCTGGCCCTGCGCGAGGGCGGCGACGCGGGCACGCCCGTCGTGCTCGCTGCCCCCTCCGACCCCGCGGCACGGGCCATCGAGGCCCTCGCCGACCGGCTCGCGGTGCGCGAACGCGGACTCGCCGGGCGGAAGCTCGGCCTCAGCGTCGGCTGAGCCGCCCTCGCCCCGGGCGACCCCGGGCATGCGAGAGGGGCGCCTCGCGATGCGAGACGCCCCTCGGCGGTGGCCGTCGCGAGTGGCGACGGCGGCGGACCTAGCTCCAGCGGGTGTAGGTCTTGGTGGGGATCGCGTGGAAGCCGTCGCGAGCGACGGAGACGATCGACCCGGTGATGCCGACGACGGCGGCGATGGCGAGGACGATGATTCCGGTCAACATGGTGTTTCTCTTTCTTGGCGCGATGCGTCGCGCGGTCTGGTGGTGCGGACACGACGCGGTTCGACGTCGTGCGTGATGGGTGGAGCCGCCGTGCATCCGACGGACACCCGAGCCTCGGGACCAGGTCGACCGAGGGGCCGGAGCGCATGGGGTCGCTCCGAGGACTCTTCTATTCTGCGCCTTGCAAAGGCGTAGAACAATCTCACGTTGCTACCGGAACACCGTAGATTGTCTACATGGATGTCAAGAGACTCGAACTGCTCCGGGAGCTGGCAGAGCGGGGCAGCATCGCCGCCGTGGCGCGGGCCACGCACCGCACCCCGTCAGCGGTGTCACAGCAGCTGAAGATCCTCGAGAAGGAGGCCGGCGTGGCGCTCACCGAGCGCATCGGGCGCGGCGTCGTCCTGACCGGCTCGGGGCGCGTGCTGGCCCAGACCGCCACCGACGTCGCCGTCGCGCTCGAGCGGGCCCAGGCGGTCTGGGCCGACTTCATCGCGACCCCCCAAGGAGAGGTCACCCTCGCGACCTTCCCCACGGGAGGCCAGATGCTGCTGCCCGGCCTGCTGCGGACCGTCGCCGAGACGCCGGGTCTCGTCGTCGTGGCCACGGACCACGACCCGTCCATCCGCGAGTTCGCCGACCTGGCGGGCGACCACGACGTCGTCGTCGCACACGCGTCCGAGAGCCGCTCCTGGCGGGGGCGCGGCCTCGTCAACGTCCCCCTGCTCACCGAGCCGCTCGACATCGCCCTCCCCGCCGACCACCGCCTGGCGGGCCGGGCCTCGCTCTCCCCCTCCGATCTGGAGGGCGAGAGCTGGATCGGGGTGCCGAGCGGCTTCCCGTTCGAGTGGGTCTACACCGAGATCGAGCGCGTCACCGGCAGCCCCGTGCGCATCTCGCAGCGCTTCAGCGACACGAAGGTCACCGAGTCGCTGGTGGGTGCGGGTCTCGGCATCGCCGTGCTGCCCCGATTCACCGCGAAGGAGGCGCGGGACGACATGGTCCTGCTGCCTCTGGAGAACATCCGGGCCGTCCGCTACGTCTCGGCGCTGATGCGCCGCGACCGGGCCGAGAGGCCGAGCGTCCGTCGCGTGGTCGACGCGCTCCGCGCCGAGGCGACACGGGTAGCCGGCCTGCACGGGGGTGTCTGAGCGCAGGCGCCGAGACGAGCGGCCTAGGTGGCCTCGGAGTCGTAGGGCGCGACCTCGCCGGCGGCGAGCGGCACGGAGCGCGGCGCCGGGCCGCGGGAGGGCAGACCCGCGGCGACCGCCCCGGCCGTCGCCATGGCTGCGGGGGTCACGGCCGTGGCGCCCCCGCTCGGCGGATCGAGGAGCGCATCGCGGATGATGCGGCGGGGGTCGTACTGCCGAGGGTCGAGCTTCTGCCACTCGACCTCGTCGAATTCGGGGCCCATCTCGCTGCGCATGCGCTCTTTGGCGCCGTTGGCCATGTTCTTGACCGACTTGACGAGCTGAGCGAGCTTCGACGCGTAGACGGGCAGACGATCGGGCCCGAGCAGGAAGACGGCCAGCACACCCACGATGAGCAGCTTGTCGAACGTCAGACCGGAGAGGGACACGCAAGCAGACTAACCGGTGCCGCCGGGGGCCACCCCCTAGAGTTGGCCTTTCGAGGAGTGGGTGTGTCGCAAATAGAGTCAAGCTGGAAATTCGCCGAAGAGCTCGTCACCGAGAGCGGTCCGCTCGCAGAGGCTCGTCAGCACTCGCTCGAGGTCGGGGTCGAACCGGTCTCCCCCGCCGTCGGCGCGCAGCTCGCGGTCGTCGCGGCCGCATCGGGTGCGAAGAACATCATCGAGATCGGAACCGGCGTCGGCGTCAGCGGTCTCTGGCTGCTGCACGGCGCACCCCGGGCGACCCTCACGTCGATCGACCGCGAGGTCGACCACCAGCAGGCCGCCCGCGACGCTTACCTCGGCGCCGGCGTGCCGGTGAACAGGTTCCGTCTCATCACCGGCCGCGCCTCCGAGGTGCTGCCGCGGATGAACGAGAACTCGTACGACATCGTCTTCGTCGACGCCGATCCTGGCTCCGTCATCGAGTACGTCGAGCACGGTCTGCGCCTCGCCCGCCCGGGCGGACTCGTGCTGGTCGCCCACGCGCTCTGGCACGGCTCGGTCGCGAACCCCGCCCGACGGGATGCCACGACGACGCAGTTCCGCACGCTGCTGACCGAGGTCTCGACCTCCCCCGCGGTGATCAGCTCGCTGTCGACGGCCGGCGACGGACTCCTGCAGCTCGTCAAGCTCTGAACGACGGAGCAGCCCCGCCGATCGGTGATCGGCGGGGCTGCTCGCGATGGTGCTGGGAAGGTGGCCGACTAAGCGCCGACGACGCTCGCGAGGGCGTCGTGGAGCTCTCTGGCTTCGTCGTCGTTGACCGACACCACGAGGCGTCCCCCACCCTCGAGCGGAACACGCACGATGATGAGACGACCCTCCTTCACGGCTTCCATAGGTCCGTCGCCGGTCCTCGGCTTCATGGCTGCCATCAGATAGTCCCCTTTCGCAAAGATGCTCGTCCTATTATCCGTGATTTGTACGCCCGCACCTAAACGCCCTTCGGTCGTCGGCCGATCACGGCGGCGTCCAGTCGTAGCCGTCGACCCACCAGCTGTAGTACAGCCAGGCGAACTGCCCGGCGACGAAGACCAGCAGCAGCCCCACGCGCCAGACGCGCGAACGGGGCACCGCGAGGATGCCCAGCAGCGGGAAGAGCGGCATCAGCAGTCGCCAGGTGCTCGACTGCGGGAAGAACACGGCGAGCAGATAGAGCGCGTAGGCGACTCCCCAGAGGCGCAGGTCGACTCCGATCCGGCGCCCCCACGGCCCCAGCAGGAGCACGGCGAGACCCAGCACGGCGAGCACGAACAGCGCCCCGACGGGGAACCCGCCGCTCATCCGCGACCAGAAGGCGGCCCCCTCGAACCAGGCGGAGAAGGGCACCAGCGGCCCGTACCCCACGTAGGGCGCCCGCCATGCCAGCTCGGTGGCCGTGTAGGCGTCCGGCCGCCCCGTGACGACGCCCGCCACGATCAGCCAGCCGACGCCGAGCACCGCGGTGGTCACCGCCGACACCGAGACGGCGATCATCTCGCGGCGCGGGAACGGGTCGCGGGCGCGCGTGGACCATCGGTGGACGGCGTGCAGTCCGATCGCGAGGGCGAGAGCGAGGGCGCCCGGTCGCGTGAACGACAGCGCGGCCACGAGGGGCAGCATCGGCAGGTACTGACGACGCACCAGCAGGAGGAGGCAGGCGCAGAGCAGCAGCAGGAACATCGACTCGGCGTAGGCCACCTGCAGCAGCGGCGAGAGGGGCGAGAAGCAGAACAGCGCGACCGTGAAGAGCGCCGTGCCCTCGGGCAGCACGTGCCGCATCAGTCGGTGCAGCAGCAGGGCCGTGCCGGCGGCGCAGAGGACCGAGACGAACACGGCGAGCGGTGCGAACGGCACCCCGGTCAGCTCGGTCAGGGCACGGACCGTGAACGGGTACACCGGCATGAAGGCCCACGCGCTCTCGCCGACGTTCCCGGTCGAGGTGATCGGCAGGGTCGTCGGGTAGCCGACCGCCGAGATGATGTAGTACCAGTGGCCGTCCCAGATGGTGGCGAAGCTCGCGTAGTCCGGGCTCGGCAGCGTCCACGCGTTGGGCCCCTGCACCCGCGCGAAGCCGAGCAGGAGAGCGGTGCTGACGACGCGGGAGGCGACGAACACGACGAGCACCCGCGCCCACCAGGGGGTGAGACGGTAGCGGACGACCAGCGCGCGACGAGCTCGGCGACGACCCGCGCCTCCTTCGCCCGCCGAGGAGGCGCGGGTCGCGTCTCCGACGGTCAGGCCGTCAGCCACGCCCGCAGTCCGCGTTCGTTGTCGACGATCTGCTCGAGCGGCACCCGCTCGTCGTCGTGGTGGGCGAGGAGCGGGTCGCCGGGGCCGTAGTTCACGGCGGGCACGCCGAGGGCGGAGAAGCGCGCGACGTCCGTCCAGCCGTACTTCGGCTTCGCCTCACCGCCGACCGCGGCCAGGAACTGCGCGGCCAACGGGGCGTCGAGCCCGGGTCGAGCCCCTTCGGCGAGGTCGACGACCACGACGTCGAAGCCGGCGAACAGCTCGCGCACATGGGCGACGGCCTCGTCGCCGGAGCGGCTGGGGGCGAAGCGGTAGTTGACGGTGACGACGCACTCGTCGGGGATGACGTTGCCGGCGACACCGCCCGCGATGCCGACGGCGTTCAGCCCCTCGCGGTAGACGAGGCCGTCGACCTCGACCTCGCGGGCCTCGTAGGCGGCGAGCAGGTCGAGGATGGGGGCGGCGCGGTGGATGGCGTTGTCGCCGATCCACGAGCGGGCGCTGTGCGACCGGCGACCCGTGGTGCGGATCTCCGCCCGGAGGTTGCCGTTGCAGCCGCCCTCGATCTCGCTGCGCGTGGGCTCGCCGAGGATGGCGAAGTCGGCCTGGAGCAGCTCGGGGCGGGTGCGGACGAGGCGGCCCAGGCCGTTGAGGGAGTCGGAGACCTCCTCGTGGTCGTACCAGACCCAGGTCACGTCGACGTTGGGCTCGGTCAGCTCGACGGCCAGCCGCAGGTGCACGGCGCAGCCGGCCTTCATGTCGACGGTGCCGCGGCCCCAGAGGAACTCGACGCCGTCTTCGGTCTCGTAGCGGGTCGGGAGGTTGTCGTTCAGGGGCACGGTGTCGATGTGCCCCGCCACCACGACGCGCTGCGCCCGACCCAGGCTCGTGCGGGCGACGATCGCGTCGCCGTCGCGCACCACCTCGAGATGGTCGTGCCCCGCCAGGGTCTCGGCGATCGTGTCGGCGATGCGACCCTCGTCGCCGGAGACGGACTCGATGTCGCAGAGCTGGCGGGTGACGTCGACGGCGGACACGCTGAGGTCGATCTTCGGCATGGCCCCGAGTGTACGGGGGCCGAGGGAGCGCCTGCTGCGGTCGTCGCACCCCGTGACCGCACGGAGTCGGGCCGATACGGTTGACCTCATGACTTCCGACGACACCGCCGCCACCCACGCCTACGGTGACGGGCTGGCGACCGTCTCCGCCGACGGCACGACGCTCGACACCTGGTTCCCCTCCCCCTCGCTCGGCCGCCTGCCCGCCGACCGCGACCCCGCACTCGTCCCGGCCGAGATCGCCGACGCCGCCGGGCCCGACGCCCGCCGCGCCGTCGATCTCGTGCCGGTGACCGTCGAGATCGAGCTGAGCGCGCCTCCTGCGTCCACCTCCGACGCCTACCTGCGCCTGCACCTGCTCAGCCACCTGCTGGTCAAGCCGAACACGGTCAACCTCGACGGCGTCTTCGGGCACCTGCCGATCGTCACGTGGACGAACGCCGGCCCGGTGCACCCCGACGACTTCGCCCGCCTCCGCCCCGCCCTGCAGCGCGCCGGCATCGCGACCACCGGCATCGACAAGTTCCCCCGCATGCTCGACTACGTCTCGCCCGAGAGGGTCCGCATCGCCGACGCCTCGCGCGTCCGCCTCGGCGCGTACCTCGCCCCCGGCACGACCGTCATGCACGAGGGCTTCGTCAACTTCAACGCCGGCACCCTCGGCACGTCGATGGTCGAGGGCCGCATCTCGCAGGGCGTCGTCGTCGGCGACGGATCCGACATCGGCGGCGGCGCCTCCATCATGGGCACCCTGTCGGGAGGAGGCGCGCAGCGCGTCACGATCGGCGAGCGCGCGCTGCTCGGCGCGAACAGCGGCATCGGCATCTCGATCGGCGACGACACCGTGGTCGAGGCGGGGCTCTACGTCACCGCCGGCACCAAGGTGGTCGTCGTCGGCGGCACGACGTCGTCGGACGGCTCGACCCAGACCGTCAAGGCCGTCGAGCTCTCGGGGCGGCCCGGTCTGCTGTTCCGCCGCAACTCGCTGACGGGCGCCGTCGAGGTGCTGCCGCGCAAGGGCCACGGCATCACGCTGAACTCGCAGCTGCACGCCTAGCGGCTGCTGCTGCTGCGACGGCGATCGCTACCGCTGCGGCTGCGGCTGCTGTCGCTGTCGCTGCTGCGGCTGCTGACAGCACGACGCCCCGGCTTCGACGCGACACCCACGAGATGCGGGTGCGGCGCCGACGCCGGGGCGTCGTGTTCGCGGCGACCGATGCGCGGTCAGCGCTGGGGCCAGTCGCGCTGGGTCTCGCCCAGGTACAGCTGCTGCGGGCGGCCGATCTTGGTCGTGGCGTCGGCGTTCATCTCGCGCCAGTGGGCGATCCAGCCCGGCAGACGCCCGATCGCGAAGAGCACCGTGAACATGCGGGGCGGGAACCCCATGGCCTTGTAGATGACCCCGGTGTAGAAGTCGACGTTCGGGTAGAGCCTGCGCTCGGCGAAGTAGTCGTCGGCGAGGGCGATGCCCTCCAGCTCCATCGCGATGTCGAGCAGGTCGTCTTTGACGCCGAGGGCGGCGAGGACCTCGTTCGCGCTCTCTTTGACGAGCTTCGCGCGCGGGTCGTAGTTCTTGTAGACCCGGTGGCCGAAGCCCATGAGCTTGACGCCCTCTTCTTTGTTCTTCACCCGCTCGACGAAGCGCTCGACGCCCTGGCCGCTGGCCTTGATGTCGGCCAGCATCGACAGCACGGCCTCGTTCGCCCCGCCGTGCAAGGGGCCGTAGAGGGCGCTGATGCCGGCGGAGATCGACGAGAACATGTTCGCCTGCGTCGAGCCGACGAGTCGAACGGTCGACGTCGACGCGTTCTGCTCGTGGTCTTCGTGCAGGATGAGGAGGCGCTCGAGCGCCTTCGAGAGGACGGGGTTCACCTCGTACGGCTCGGCCATCGTGCCGAAGTTCAGCTTGAGGAAGTTGTCGACGAAGCTGAGCGAGTTGTCGGGGTAGAGGAACGCCTGACCGAGGCTCTTCTTGTGCGCGTACGCGGCGATCACCGGCAGCTTCGCCAGCAGACGGATCGTCTGCAGCTCGACCTGCTCGGGGTCGGAGGTGCTCATCGAGCCCTCGTAGAACGTGCCGAGCGCACCGACGGCGCTCGAGAGCACGGACATCGGGTGAGCCGAATGCGGCAGTGCGTCGAAGAACCGACGGAGGTCTTCGTGCAGCAGGGTATGGCGGCGGATGCGGGCGTCGAAGCCCGCCAGCTCGTCGGGGGTGGGCAGTTCGCCGTAGATGAGCAGCCAGGCGGTCTCGAGGTAGGTCGAGTTCGCGGCGATCTGCTCGATCGGATAGCCCCGGTAGCGCAGGATGCCCTGATCACCGTCGATGTAGGTGATCTTGCTGCGGGCGGTCGAGGTGTTCACGAACCCGTTGTCGAGGGTGGTGAAACCGGTCTGCTTGGTGAACGTCGAGATGTCGATCGACGAGGCACCTTCGGTGCTCGGGACGATCGGGAACTCGGCTGTTCCCCCCGGGAACTGCAGCGTGGCCTTCTGGGCGTCGTTGGCAGTGTCAGTCACTCCGCCAGCCTAGCGGTCAGTGCTCGAGGCGCTCCACGGCGGCGGCGATGCGCTCGTCGGTCGTCGTCAGGGCCACGCGGACGTGCCGCCCGCCCTCGGCGCCGTAGAACGATCCGGGCGCCACGAGGATGCCCCGCTCGGCCAGCCAGGCGGCGCTCTGCCAGGCGTCTTCGTCGCGGGTGACCCAGAGGTAGAGACCCGCCTCGCTGTGGTCGATGCGGAAACCGGCGCCCTCGAGGGCCGGCGCCAGGGCTGCGCGTCGCGCGCGGTACAGCGCCTTCTGCTCGGCCACGTGCGCCTCGTCGCCGAGTGCCACGCGCATGGCCTCCTGGACGGGAGCCGGCGGCATGAGACCCGCGTGCTTGCGGACGGCGAGCAGCTGGCCGATGACGGCCGGGTCGCCGGCCACGAAGCCCGCCCGGTACCCCGCCAGGTTCGACTGCTTGCTCAGCGAGTAGACGCTGACGACCCCGTCGAGCCGGTCACCGACCACACGGGGGTCGAGGATGCACGGCGTGGGTCGCGTGGCCCACTCGCCCTCCCAGCCGAGCTCGGCGTAGCATTCGTCGCCGGCGATCACGGCGCCGAGTTCGCGGGCACGGGCCACCGCGGCGGCGAGCCGCTCGACGTCGAGCACGGAGCCGTCGGGGTTGCCGGGGCTGTTGAGCCAGACGAGACAGGTCGACTCGGGCCATGACGCCGGATCGTCGGAGGCGACGGCGTCGGCGCCCACGAGCGCGGCGCCGAGCGCGTAGGTCGGGTAGGCGTTCGCCGGATGCACGATCGTGTCGCCGGGGCCCAGGCCGAGCCAGAGGGCCATGCCGGCGATCAGCTCTTTCGACCCGATCGTCGGGAGCACGGCGTCGGTGTCGAGACCCGTGACTCCGCGTCGCCGGGCGTACCACTCGACGATCGCCTCACGCAGGGCGGGTGTGCCCGCGACCTGCGGATAGGAGTGCGCGTCGGTGGCGGCCGTCAGAGCGTCGCGGACGACGACCGGGGTCGGATCGACCGGCGACCCGACCGAGAGGTCGACGATCGAACCGGGGTGCGCCCGTGCCGTCGTCGCGAGCTCGGAGAGGGAGTCCCATGGGAAGTCGGGGAGATCGAGCGCCACGACGGACTCGCTAGCCCTGGGGCGGGAGGACGGCGATGACGGGGTGGTCTTTCGCGATGACGCCGACCTTGGCCGCGCCGCCGGGCGAGCCGATCTCGTCGAAGAACTCGACGTTGGCCTTGTAGTAGTCGGCCCACTTGTCGGGGAGGTCGTCTTCGTAGTAGATGGCCTCGACGGGGCAGACGGGCTCGCACGCACCGCAGTCGACGCATTCGTCGGGGTGGATGTAGAGCGAACGCTCGCCCTCGTAGATGCAGTCGACGGGGCATTCGTCGATGCAGGCTCGGTCTTTGACATCCACACAGGGAAGTGCGATCACATACGTCACGTCTCGGGTGTTCCCTTCGCGTCGGGCAAGGCGTTCATCTTATCGCGGCCTCGCTGCACGTTGGCTCCCCCGTCGAGGAAGGGCCACGCGAGCACGACCGTGGCGATCAGCACGGGGCCGAACGTCCAGAGGTAGCCGGCGGGATTCGCGGGGACGAGCGCCGAGCCGCCGGCACCGGGCTGGGAGAGCAGCGCGGTGACCCCGAGCAGTCCGAGCGCGACGGCCGCCACGACGGTGCGCGACCGGAAGACCTGGCGGAAGCCGACGAGCAGGGCGAGCGCCATGATCAGCGAGAGCACGAGACCGGTGGGCACCACCGCGCCGCCGATCGACGTCGTGCCCTGATGCGCGACCGTGCCGATAGCGCCGAAGACGGCGCCCGCCGCGACGGACAGCAGATACGTGCCGATCTTGCCTCCGAGACTCATGTCGCTCAGCTCGGAGGTGTTCGCCGGGAGCGGCGCGAGCTCGTCGGGGTCCGCCACGAAGCGGAACGACTCGGTCGACGCCAGGCGGTCGACCCGGCCGTGCGGGTAGCGGATGCCCGCTCCGCCGCCGGGCAGGTCTACGACCTCGAGCTGCGTGCGGTACCCACGGAGCGCGGCCACGACCCGGGGCGCCACGGGTCGGACGTCCATCGTCACGACCGAGGGGTCGTCGCGCAGGGCCTCGGCCTCGACGCCGGTCGCCTCGTCGGCGCCCGCGACGATGGCGAAGTAGGGCACACCCGCCAGGCGGGCGGCTCGGACGGCGGCCCGGTTCGCACGGACGTGGTCGGGGTGGTGGTAGCCGCCGTCGTCGTCGTACGAGACGACGACCGTGGGCCGGACGGCGTCGACGACGGCGGAGAGATCGGACACGATCTCACCGAACTCGGCCGCGCAGAAGGCGGCCGGGTGGAGGTCGTCGGTCGGACCGGCGACGCCGTCGGAGCGCCACACCATGCCGCTGTCGCGGTAGACGCGGGGCTCGAGACCGGGCGTCCGCGCGCCGACGTCGCCGAGGAACCGGTGGTCGCGCACGCCGAGCTCGCGGAGCGCCGCGGCGATCTCGCCCTCTCGGTGGACCGCCAGCGCGGCCTCGTCGTCGCGCAGTCGTGCGAGGTCGTCGGGGATCACCTCTCCGAGCTCTCCGCGCGTGCAGGACACGACGGTGACGCTCGCACCCGCGTCGACCAGGGTCGCGAGGGTGCCCCCCGTCGTGATCGTCTCGTCGTCGGGGTGGGCGTGCACGACGAGCACCCGTTCGACCCGGGGGGCCGCTGAGCCGGTGCCGTCGCCACCAGGCGTGCCGAAGTAAGTCATCACTGGACAGGATAGGCCGCCCGGCACTATGGTCGGTCCTCGTCAGCCGACCCTTAGCAAGGTTAGCCTAACCAAACCACCCCGTGCGGTCGAGTCCCGACCGCCCCAGGCGCCGCCGATGCCGCCCGTACGCCGCCGACCCGAAGGTCCCATCAGTGCTCGCCAACTACCTCATCGGACTCCGAGAGGGCCTCGAGGCCTCGCTCGTCGTCGGCATCCTCGTCGCCTACGTCGTCAAGGTCGATCGCCGGGACGTCCTCCCCCGGCTGTGGCTCGGCGTCACGGCCGCCGTCGTGCTGTCGCTCGGCGTCGGCGCCGTCCTCACCTTCGGCGCCTACGGCCTGACCTTCCAGGCGCAGGAGATCATCGGCGGCGGGCTCTCGCTCGTCGCCGTCGGCTTCGTCACCTGGATGGTCTTCTGGATGGCCCGCACGGCGCGGAGCATGAAGCACGAGCTGCAGTCGGGTCTCGACCGGGCGCTCGAGGGCGGCGCCTGGGCGATCGTCGCACTCGGCTTCCTGTCGGTCGGTCGCGAGGGCATCGAGACGGCCCTCTTCGTCTGGGCCGCGGTGCAGTCGACCGGCGGGGGGCCCGTGCCCCTGCTCGGCGCCCTGCTCGGGATCCTCAGCGCGGTCGCGATCGGCGTCGCCATCCACCGCGGTGTGATGACCATCGACCTCCGGCGGTTCTTCACCGTGACCGGGTACTTCCTGGTGGTGGTCGCGGCCGGGGTGCTCGCCTACGGGATCGGAGACCTGCAAGAGGCCGGCGTGCTGCCGGGCCGCACCTCCACGGCGTTCGACGTCAGTTCGGCCGTGCCGCCGACGAGCCCCCAGGGCGTGCTGCTGCAGGGTCTCGTGAACTTCACCCCGACCCCGAGCTGGCTGCAGCTCGGCGGCTGGCTCGTCTACCTCGCCGTCGTCGTCCCGCTCGTCGCACGCGCCACGAGGAGGCGCGGGCCGACCCGTCCCGCCGCCTCCGGATCCGAGTCCACCACTCTCACCCCCCGCACCGCAGGAGCCCACGAATGACCGCTCGCCCCGCCCGCCTCGTCCACCCCCTCGGCGTCGCTTCCGGCCTCGCCGTGGTCGTGCTGGCCCTCACCGGCTGCGTCGCGAACACGCCGGCCGGCTCGTCCGCGGCCACCGCCGTGACCGTCGACGGGTCCGACGACGGCTGCGTGCTGTCGACGACCTCGGTGCCGAGCGGCCCCGTCACGTTCACGATGACGAACACGGGAAGCGACAACAGCGAGTTCGAGCTGCTCGCCGACGACGGCCTGCGGATCATCAGCGAGAAGGAGAACATCGGGCCGGGGACATCCGGCTCGATGACCGTGTCGGTGCCCGCGGGCGACTACTACACCGCGTGCGTCCCGGGCCTCGTCGGCGAGGGCGTCCGCGCGACGTTCACCGTCACCGACTCGGGCAGCGCCGTCGAGCCGACCGGCTCGGAGAAGGAGCGCATCGACGCGGCGGCCGCCGCCTACGTCGGCTACGTGAAGGACCAGACCGGGCAGCTCGTCGCGGCGACGGACGAGTTCCTGGCCGCGTACACCTCCGGTGACGACGACCGGGCGCGCGCTCTCTACCCGACCGCCCGGGCGCACTACGAGCGCATCGAGCCGGTCGCCGAGTCGTTCGGCGACCTGGACCCGAAGATCGACTTCCGAGAGGCCGACGTCGAGCCCGGCACCGAGTGGACCGGCTGGCACCGCATCGAGAAGGACCTCTGGCAGCCGTCGGCCGACGCGAACGGCGGCGCGGCGTACGTCGCCCTGACACCCGCCGAGCGCCAGCGGTTCGCCGACCTGCTGACCGGCGACACCGCCGACCTCTACGACGAGGTGACGGCCGACGACTTCTCGGTCGGCATCGACACGATCGCGAACGGGGCGGTCGGCCTGATGGACGAGGTCGCCACCGGCAAGATCACCGGCGAGGAGGAGATCTGGTCGCACACCGACCTCTACGACTTCCAGGGCAACCTCGAGGGGGCCCGTGTCGCCTTCGACGGCGTCCGCGACATCGTCGACGAGGAGGACCCGGAGCTCGCGACCTCGATCGACGACGAGATGACCTCGGTCGAGACCCTGCTCGCCGGCTACGGGAGCCTCGACTCGGGCTACCCGGCCTACACCGAGCTGACCGACGCCGACAAGAAGAAGCTGTCGGACGCCGTCAACGCGCTCAGCGAGCCGCTCAGCCGGCTGACCGCGGCCCTGGTCTCCTGACGGTGGCCCGCAGCGTGGGCGGGACTGACGGCGCCCGAGAGACGGGCGGCGCCGCCGAGCGACCGGGGCTGTCGCGACGGGGCCTGCTCGGACTCGTCGGCACGGGCGTCGGCGCCGGCGTGCTCGGTCTCGGCGTCGGGATCGGAGCCGACCGCGCGGTCGTCGCGCACACCGCGGGCGGCTCGGGCGCGGCGGCGACGTACCCGTTCTTCGGACCGCATCAGTCGGGCGTCACCACCGCCGCGCAGGACCGCCTGCACTTCGCGGCGTTCGACGTCTCGGACGGCACCACGCGCGCCGAGCTGGTCGAGCTGCTGAAGGACTGGAGCTACGCCGCGTCGAGACTGACCGCCGGGTTGGACGTGAGTCCGACGGGGGCGACGGGCGGGTCGCTCGCCGCGCCTCCTGACGACACCGGCGAGGCCCTCGGCCTGCCCGCGGCCGGGCTCACCGTGACCATCGGCTTCGGCCCGACGCTCTTCACCACCGCCACGGGCGTCGACCGCTTCGGGCTGGCCTCGCGACGCCCTGCCGCGCTGATCGACCTGCCGCACTTCTCGGGCGATCAGCTGATCGAGGCGGCCAGCGGCGGCGACCTCTGCGTGCAGGCGTGCAGCGACGACCCCCAGGTGGCCGTGCACGCGATCCGCAACCTGTCGCGGATCGCCTTCGGCCGCGCCTCCCTCCGCTGGTCGCAGCTCGGCTTCGGCCGCACCTCGTCGACGACCCGCGGGCAGACCACTCCGCGCAACCTGTTCGGCTTCAAGGACGGCACCGCGAACGTCAAGGCCGAGGACACCGGGGCCGTCGCCGACGGCGTCTGGGCGACCGAGGGCGACGGCGCCGCCTGGATGGCGGGCGGGTCGTACCTCGTCGCCCGGAAGATCCGGATGACGATCGAGACCTGGGACCGCGCCTCCCTCGCCGAGCAGCAGACCGTCGTCGGCCGTGACAAGGGCGAGGGGGCCCCGCTGTCGGGCGGATCGGAGTTCACCGCACCCGACTTCGCCGCCGCGGCCTCGACCGGCGGGCCGGCCATCGCGCCCGACTCGCACGTCGCGCTCGCCCACCCGCAGAACAACGACGGGGCCACCCTGCTGCGGCGCGGCTACAACTTCGTCGACGGCAACGACGAGCTCGGACGCCTCGACGCGGGGCTGTTCTTCATCTGCTTCAACCGCGACAGCCGGAGGCAGTTCGTGCCGATCCAGCAGTCGCTCGCCCGCAGCGATCGCATGAACGAGTACGTCAAGCACGTCGGCTCGGCGATCTTCGCGGTGCCGCCGGGCGCGTCGGAGAACGGCTGGGTCGGCGAGACGCTCTTCGCCTGACGACGCCGGGTCGGGGCGGCCGGCGCGGCGCGGACGCCCGCGAGTGCGGAGGTCAGACGGGGGTGACGACGTAGGTCGCCGTCGAGACCCCGTCGGTGTCGGTCGACACGGTGAGCACGACGCGGTACGCCGGGCCCGTGAATGTGCCGAAGCCGCTGTCCGCGTCGGAGTCCACCCCGCTGGCCGTGTAGCCGGCCTGCTCGAGCTGCTGCTGCGCGACGGTGAAGCGGTCGGCGCCCGAGACGGTGATCTGAGCCACCCAGCCGGACCCCTCGGGCCCGGCGCCGCCCCCACGCACGGTGCCCTCGACGAGCGGGACCTCGGCGGGGAACGACTCGGGGAGCGTGCCGTCCGTCGTGATGCCGGCTCCGCCGAGCGCCTCGCCCGCGGCGTCTTCGACGGCCTGCTGCACGGTGCCGGTGAGGCCCTCGACGCTGCTGTCGATCGCGCCGCCGACGATGTTGTCGATCGGCGAGCCCGAACCGCACGCGGTGAGGCCGGCGCCGAGACCGACGACGAGGGTCAGAGCGGCGACGGGGCGGATGAGGGACTTCGAACGGATCGGCACCCGGAGAGGGTAGCGGCCGTCTCTGGACGTGGGCGTGGAACGTGCGGGGCACGCAGCGAGGGGCGGCGAAGCGCAGCGGGGTGGATACGCGAGAGGCGGCCCGCACTGCTGCGGGCCGCCTCTCGGTCTGGCGGTGATTCGGTGGTGCTACGCGTTCTGCTTCTTGAGACGAGCGGTGCTGCGCTGGCGAGCCGACGCGTCGAGCTCGACCTTGCGGATGCGGATGGCGTCGGGGGTGACCTCGACGCACTCGTCGTCACCGGCGAACTCGAGCGACTCCTCGAGCGAGAGGACGCGCGAGGGCGTCATCGACTCGAAGTTGTCGGCCGTCGACTGACGCATGTTGGTCAGCTTCTTCTCTTTGGTGATGTTGACGTCCATGTCGTCGGCGCGCGAGTTCTCGCCCACGACCATGCCCTCGTAGACCTCTTCGGTCGGCTGCACGAAGAAGGTCATGCGCTCTTGCAGGTTCTGGATCGCGAACGGCGTGACGACACCCGAGCGGTCGGCGATGATCGAGCCGTTGGTACGGGTCGAGATCTCGCCGGCCCAGGGGCCGTAGCCGTGGCTGATGCCGTTGGCGATGCCGGTGCCGCGCGTGTCGGTGAGGAACTGCGTACGGAAGCCGATCAGGCCACGCGACGGGACGATGAACTCCATGCGGACCCAGCCCGAACCGTGGTTCGCCATGTTCTCCATGCGGCCCTTGCGGGCGGCCATCAGCTGGGTGATCGCACCGAGGTACTCGTCGGGCACGTCGACGGTCATGTGCTCGAACGGCTCCTGGAGCTTGCCGTTCTCGTCGCGACGGGTGACCACCTGCGGCTTGCCGACGGTGAGCTCGAAGCCCTCGCGTCGCATCTGCTCGACGAGGATGGCGAGTGCGAGCTCTCCTCGACCCTGGACCTCCCACGCGTCGGGGCGTCCGATGTCGACGACCTTGAGGCTGACGTTACCGATCAGCTCTCGGTCGAGACGGTCTTTGACCATGCGCGCGGTCAGCTTGTGACCCTTGACCTTGCCGATCAGCGGCGACGTGTTCGTGCCGATGGTCATCGAGATCGCGGGGTCGTCGACCGTGATGGTCGGCAGCGGCCGGACGTCGTCGGGGTCGGAGAGGGTCTCGCCGATGGTGATGGTGTCGAAGCCGGCGACGGCGACGATGTCGCCGGGGCCCGCGGACTCGGCGGGGTAGCGCTGCAGGGCCTTGGTGATGAGCAGCTCGGTGATGCGGGCGTTGACCGTGGTGCCGTCTTGCTTGACCCAGGCGACGGTCTGGCCCTTCTTCAGGGTGCCGTGGAACACGCGGAGGAGCGCGAGACGACCGAGGAACGGCGACGCGTCGAGGTTGGTCACGTGCGCCTGCAGGGGGTGCTCGTCGTCGTAGGTCGGCGCCGGCACGTGCGTGAGGATGGCGTCGAACAGCGGCTCGAGGTCGGCGTTGTCGGGCAGCGAGCCGTCGGCCGGCTTGTTGATCGACGCTGCGCCGTTACGACCCGAGGCGTAGACCACGGGCACGTTGAGGATCGCGTCGAGGTCGAGGTCTTCGACCTCTTCGCTCAGGTCGCTGGCGAGACCGAGGAGGAGGTCCTGCGACTCGGCCACGACCTCGTCGATGCGGGCGTCGGGGCGGTCGGTCTTGTTGACCAGCAGGATGACGGGGAGCTTGGCCGCGAGGGCCTTGCGGAGCACGAAGCGGGTCTGGGGCAGGGGCCCCTCGGACGCGTCGACGAGCAGCACGACGCCGTCGACCATCGAGAGGCCGCGCTCGACCTCACCGCCGAAGTCGGCGTGGCCGGGGGTGTCGATCACGTTGATGGTGATCGGGCCGTCGGCCGCGTGAGCACCGTTGTAGAGCACCGCGGTGTTCTTCGCGAGGATCGTGATGCCCTTCTCGCGCTCGAGCTCGTTCGAGTCCATCATTCGGTCTTCGGTGTCGAAGTGGGCGTCGAACGAGTTGGTCTGCTTGAGCATGGCGTCGACGAGAGTCGTCTTGCCGTGGTCGACGTGGGCCACGATCGCCACGTTGCGCAGGTCGCTGCGGATGGCAGTCGCCATGGATGAATTCCTTACGAGAAGCGGAGGGGGAGGTGCACGGGACAGAGCCCGGCGACGACAGTCTACGGCACGTGGTAAAGGGCCCCTCCCCCGCCCCTGTCGGAACGGTGGAGAGGCCCCTGACGAGGAGGCGCGGGTCGACTACCGGCCGAACTCGAAGTTCGCGCCGGGGATCGCCTCGAGCAGCTCGCGGGTGTACTGCTGCGCCGGGTTCGCGAAGATCTCGTCGGTGGTGCCGGCCTCGACGATGCGTCCCTTCTGCATGACGCAGACGTTGTCCGCGATGAGGCGGACCACGGCCAGGTCGTGCGTGATGAAGAGGTAGGTGAGCCCCAGCTCCGTCTGCAGGTCGGTGAGCAGGTCGAGCACCTGGCCCTGCACCAGCACGTCGAGCGCGGAGACGGCCTCGTCGAGCACGATCACGTCGGGCTTGAGCGCGAGCGCCCGGGCGACGGCGATGCGCTGACGCTGACCGCCCGAGAGCTCGCCCGGGTAGCGGTTGACCATCGAGACGGGCAGCGACACCTGGTCGAGCAGCTCGTGCACACGCTGCTGGCGGCTCTTGCGGTCGCCGATGCCGTGGGTGACGAGCGGTTCGGCGATCGTGTTGCCGACGCTGTACATCGGGTCGAGCGAGCCGTAGGGGTCTTGGAAGACGGGCTGCACCCGACGACGGAAGTCGAAGAGCTCCTTGCCCTTCAGAGCCCCGACGCTCTTCCCGTCGATGGCGACGGTGCCCGAGGTGATGGACTCGAGCTGGAGGACCAGCTTGGCCACGGTGGACTTGCCCGAGCCGGACTCGCCCACCAGCGCCATCGTCGTGCCGCGCGGGATCGAGAACGAGACGTCGTCGACGGCCCGCAGCTCGGTCGTCTTGAAGCCGCCCTGACGGATCTTGTACAGCTTGGTGAGGTTCTCGACCTGGATGTACGACGCGTTCCGCTTGCCGAGCTCTTCGCGCTGGTGCGCGCGCTTCATCAGCTCGGCGTCGTCGGCGCCCTCGTCGGAGATCTCGACGTCGTTGGTGTGCGTCGGCGCGATGCTCGACTGGATGCGCTGGCTGGCGAGGCTCGGAGCCGCGGCCACGAGACGCTGCGTGTACGGGTGCTGCGGGTTCGCCAGGATCTCCTTCGACGGCCCCGACTCGACGACCTGGCCCTTGTACATGACGACGAGCTTCTCGGCGCGCTCGGCCGCGAGACCGAGGTCGTGCGTGATGAAGAGCACCGAGGTGCCGTAGTCGCGCGTCAGGGTCTCGAGGTGGTCGAGGATCCGCCGCTGCACGGTGACGTCGAGCGCGGACGTCGGCTCGTCGGCGATCAGCAGCTTCGGGCGCGACGAGAGGCCGATCCCGATCAGCACACGCTGGCGCATGCCGCCCGAGAACTGGTGAGGGAACTGCTTCAGACGCTGGTCGGCGTCGCCGAGCCCCGCCTCCTTCAGCACCTCGATCGCGCGATCGCGCACCGCCTGCTTGCCGGTGGCCACGCCGTTGGCGCGGATGGCCTCCTCGACCTGGAAGCCGATGCTCCAGACCGGGTTGAGGTTCGACATCGGGTCCTGTGGCACGTAGCCGATGTCGCGACCGCGGATGGCCTGCATCTCGGCGGGCGTCGCCTTCGTGAGGTCCTTGCCCTCGAAGAGGATCTGCCCACCGGTGACCTCGCCGGCGCCCGGCAGCAGGTCGATGATCGACGTGGCCGTGGTCGACTTGCCCGAGCCGGACTCGCCGACGATCGCGAGACGTTCGCCCGGCATCATCGTGAAGTCCACGCCGCGGACGGCGTCGACGTAGCCCGACTGGGTCTTGAACCCGATCTTCAGGCCCTTGATCTCAAGCAGAGGGGTCGCCGAGGAGGCGGTGCTCGCCGACTCGGGACGGGTGGAGGTGGAGGTCATCGACGGGCCCTCGCCTTCGGGTCGAGGGCGTCGCGCACGACGTCGCCCATCATGAGGAACGACAGCACGGTCACCGAGAGGGCGGCCGCCGGCCAGATCAGGGGCATCGGGGCGACCCGCAGGGAGGCGCGGGCGGCGTTGATGTCGTTGCCCCACGACATCACGGTGCCGGGCAGGCCGATGCCGAGGAACGACAGGGTGGCCTCGGCGACGATGAACGTGCCGAGCGAGACCGTCGCCACGACGATCACGGGAGTGATCGCGTTGGGGATGACGTGACGCACCAGGATGCGGAAGCGCGAGACGCCGAGCGCGGCCGAGGCCATGACGTAGTCGCTGCTCTTGGCGCCGAGCACCGAGCCGCGCATGATGCGGGCGATCTGCGGCCAGGCGAAGAGCGACAGCACGAGGGCGACCGTCAGCGGGGTGCGCGAGGGCAGGACCGACATGAGCACGATGGCGCCGAGCACGGTGGGGATGGCGAAGAAGATGTCGCCGAGTCGCGAGACGAGCGCGTCGAGCCAGCCGCCGTAGTAGCCGGCGAGCGATCCGATGACGATGCCCACGAGGGTCACGAGGACCGTGGCCAGCAGGCCCACGGTCAACGAGGCCCGGGTCCCGTAGACGACACGGGCGTAGACGTCGAGCCCCTGCAGCGTGAAGCCCATCGGGTGCCCGGACTCGGCCGGTCCGTTGCTGTCGGGGAGGCTGGCGCCGGAGGTCGGCGAGGTGCTCGTGAAGAGCTGCGGGAACAGCGCCACGACGATCACGAACAGGATCAGCACCGCGGAGATCCAGAACAGGGGGCGCGTCTTCATGGCGTCCCACGCGTCGTTCCAGCTGGAGCGGGGCTTCTCGGTCTCGTCGACGGCGTCGACGGCCTTCAGCGGGGTCTCGTCGAGCGGGGCGACGTAGTGGTCGGGCGACAGGCCCGGTGTCGTGTTACTTGGCATAGCGGATCCTCGGGTCGAGAACGGCGTAGAGCAGGTCGACGAGCAGGTTGGCCAGCATGAAGATGATGACCATCACCGCGACGAACGACACGACGGTCGGCCCCTCGCCGAGCTGGATGGCCCGGTAGACGGTGCCACCGACGCCCTGGATGTTGAAGATTCCCTCGGTGACGATCGCACCGACCATCAGCGATCCGATGTCGACGCCGAGGTAGGTGATGACGGGCACGAGCGAGTTGCGGAGGATGTGCACCCCGACGACCCGTCGACGGGTGAGGCCCTTCGCCGTCGCCGTGCGCACGAAGTCTGCGCTCATGTTCTCGGCGACGGAGGCGCGGGTGAGTCGGACGATGTACGCGAACGACACCGAGGCGAGCACGATCGCGGGCAGCACCAGCTCGCTCCACGGAGCCTGCGAGCTGACGGTGGTCCGGAAGAGGGCCAGCTGGATGCCGAAGACGTACTGCAGGACGAAACCGATGACGAACGTCGGCACGGAGATGAGCAGCAGCGAGACCACGAGGGCGCTGTTGTCGAAGATCTTGCCCTTGCGGAGGCCGGCGTAGAGGCCGACGACGATCCCGGCGATCGATTCGAACAGGAGAGCGAGCATGGCGAGACGGAACGTGATCGGGAACGCCCGGACGAGCTCGTCGATGACGGGGCGACCGGAGAACGTCGTGCCCAGGTCACCCGTGAACAGACCGCCGATGTAGAGCAGGTACTGCACGATGAACGGCTTGTCGAGGTTGTACTGCGCCCGGATGGCCTCGATGACGGCGGGACTCGGCTGCTTCTCGCCGAACAGGGCGGCGATCGGGTCGCCCGGGAGGGCGAACACCATGAAGTAGATGAGGAAGGTCGCCCCGAAGAAGACGGGAATCAGCTGGAGGAGGCGCCGGCCGGTGTACCAGAGCATCAGGCCGCCTCGATTTTCTGCGCGTGCATGGATGTCGCAATCATGGAGAGAGAGTGGTGGACGCCCACCGAGGGGCCCGGAGCAGGATAACCCGCCCGGACCCCTCGGCAGTTCTGAACGAGGCCGGAGCCTCTATCGGATGCGTTCCTTACTGCTTGGTGACCTCGTAGAACAGCGGGACGGAGTTCCAGCCGAACTGGACGTTCTCGACCGTGTCGGCCCACACGCCGGTCACGTTCGAGTACCACAGCGGGATGACGGGGAGGTCGGTGAGCAGGACCTCCTGCGCCTCCTGGAACTTCGCGTTGGCGTCGTCGACGGAGGTCGAGGCGGCGCCCTCGCTCAGGAGACCGTCGAACTCGTCGCTCGTGTAACGGCCGTAGTTCGAACCGGCACCGGTCTGGTACAGCGGCGCGAGGAAGTTGAACAGCGACGGGTAGTCGGCCTGCCATCCGGAACGGAAGGCGCCGGTCATGGCGTCGTTGTCCTCCTGGTCGAGGAGCTCGGCGAACGTGGGCTTCGGCTCTCCGGCCGCCTTGATGCCCAGCGTGTCGGCGATGCTGTTCGTCGCGGCGTCGACCCAGTTCTGGTGTCCGCCGTCGGAGTTGTAGGCGATGGTGAAGGTGGTGTCGCCGTAGGGGGCGATCTCTTCGGCCTGAGCCCAGAGCTCCTTGGCGCGGTCGGCGTCGTAGTCGAGCACGTCCGAGCCGTCGAGGTCTTCGGAGTAGCCGTCGATGACGGGCGACGTGAAGTCCTTGGCGGGGGTGCGGGTGCCCTGGAAGATGACGTCGGTGATGTCGCCGCGGTTGATCGCGAGCGAGATCGCCGCACGACGCAGCTTGCCCTCTTCGGTCGTGCCGTCGAAGTGCTCGAGGTACTGCGGGATGGTGATCGACTGGAAGATCGCGGCCGGCTGGTTCGCGAAGCGCTCCGGGAAGTCGCTCTCGTACGAGGCGAACTGGGTGTCCGGCACCTGGTCGAGGATGTCGAGGTTGCCCGAGAGCACGTCGGAGTACGCGGCGTCCTGCGTCGTGTAGAACGTGATGGTGAGGCCGCCGTTGACGGGCGTGCGCGGACCGTCGTAGTCCTCGTTGGTGACGAGCTTGATGTCCTGGTTGTGGGTCCAGGCGTCGGCGCTCTCGAGCTTGTAGGGGCCGTTGCCGACGGGGCTCTCGCCGAAGGCGTCGACGTCGTCGTAGAACGACTCGGGCAGCGGCGAGAACGCCGAGTAGCCGAGACGCAGGGGCCAGTCGGCCTCGGGGGCGTTCAGCATGACCGTGAACTCGGTGTCGCTGACGACCTCGAGCGAGAGGTCGCTGTCGGCCTCGGCGTCGTAGCCCTCGATGTTGTCGAAGAAGTACGAGGCGCTCTGCGCGTTGCTGATCTGCGCGGCCCAGTTCCAGGCCTTCGTGAAGGACTCGGAGGTGACGGGGGTGCCGTCGGTGAAGGTCTGCCCCTCCTTGAGCTTGACGGTCCAGAGCTGGTTGTCGTCGGACTCGATGGACTCGGCGACGTCCATCTCGGTGGCGCCCTCGGCGTCGTACGAGACGAGGCCGGCGAAGATCGAGTCGATGATCTTCCCGCCACCGGTCTCGGTGGTGTTCGACGGGACCAGCGGGTTCTGCGGCTCGCTGCCGTTCGTGGTGATGATGGCGTCGGCGTTGCCCGAGGGAGCGGCGTCGCCCGAGTCACCGCCGTTCGAGCAGCCGGTGAGGACGAGTGCTGCCGCCCCCACGACGGCGACGGACCCGAGGCCCATGCGCGTCTTCTTCAATGTTCCTCCTGATGCAAGAAAGGACGCAGCACGACTCCCCATGAGTCGTGCCACGTTGGATGAAGACGACCCTAGGCACCTCTTTCAGGCTTCTCCAAACCTCAGGGCGAACGGTTACACGACGGAAACCAATTCGATGGATCGTTGCGCCGACGCACAGATCGTTGCGTCAAGCCCCTCATCTGCGCAGGTTTCCGTTGCGAGAAATCAGACACGTGGCAGGTATTATCCGGCCATGCCTCTCGAACCGGCGGTCGACCTGCCCAGCCGCTCGCGCCTCCGGGTCGAGATCGCGATCGTGCTCGGGCTGTCGCTCGGTGCCTCCGCCGTGTACTCGCTCGTGTCGATCGTCAACCGCCTCACCCAGCCCACGACCCTGTCGCAGCAGACCGCGACCCTCAACTCGTCGCTCAGCGATCGCGCCGTGTTCGACCTCGTCTACCAGGTGCTCGCCGTGGTCGTCGACCTCGTGCCCGTCGCGCTGGTCGCCTACCTGCTCTGGCAGGGCCGCCGCCCTCACCTGGCGCGCCTCGGCGTCGACTTCTCGCGCAGCGGACGCGATGTGCTCGGCGGCCTGGGGCTCGCCCTCGCGATCGGGATCCCCGGCATCGGCCTGTACCTGGTCGGCAAGGCTCTCGACCTGACGGTGACGGTCGTGCCCACGGACTTCGGCGAGCACTGGTGGACCGTCCCGGTGCTGGTGCTCTCCGCGCTCCGGGCGGGACTCACGGAGGAGGTCATCGTCGTGGCCTACCTCTTCGCGCGCCTGACCGATCTCCGCTGGCGCCCGTGGACGATCATCGTCGCGGCCGCCCTGCTGCGCGGCACGTACCACCTCTATCAGGGGTTCGGCGCGTTCGTCGGCAACGTGGTGATGGGCCTGGTGTTCGGATGGCTGTACGCCCGGTTCGGGCGCATCCTGCCGCTCGTGGTGGCACACGTCGTGATGGACTCGGCGGTCTTCATCGGCTACCCGTGGGCGGCGGCGACGTTCCCCGCGTTCTTCGGACTTCCCTCCTGACGGCCGACGCCCGGGTCCGAGCGGCGAGCTCGGACCCGGGCGCAGGTCGGTCGGATCAGGCGAAGGCCTCGACCGGCGGGCAGGCGCAGAACAGGTTGCGATCGCCCCACGCCTGGTCGATGCGCCGGACCGGCGGCCAGTACTTCGCGCGCTTGAGCGAGTCGACCGGGTAGACGGCCTCGTCGCGGCCGTAACCGGCCGTCCACTCGCCCGAGATGACGGACTCGGCCGTGTGGGGGGCGGCCCGCAGCGGGCTGTCCTCGACGGCGTGCCGACCCGACGAGATCTCGTCGGCCTCGTGCTTGATCGCGATCATGGCGTCGACGAACCGGTCGATCTCGGCGAGGTCCTCGCTCTCGGTGGGTTCGACCATCAGCGTGCCCGCCACGGGGAACGACATCGTCGGCGAGTGGAACCCGTAGTCGACGAGTCGCTTGGCGACGTCGTCGACGGTCACGCCGGTCGCGTCGCGGAGCGGGCGGAGGTCGAGGATGCACTCGTGCGCGACGAGCCCGCCCTCACCCGAGTACAGCACCGGGTAGTGCTCACGCAGTCGCACGGCGACGTAGTTCGCCGCGAGCACCGCCGCGCCGGTGGCCTGCACGAGCCCCTCGTCGCCCATCATGCGGATGTAGGCCCAGCTGATCGGCAGGATGCTCGGCGAACCGTACGGGGCGCTCGACACCGGGACGCCGGCATGGGCCGGTCGCTCCCCCGGGGCCGCCGCGGCCGCCCCGGTGCGTCGGTCGGCCTGCTGCGCCATCGGGTGGCCGGGCAGGAACGGCGCGAGGTGCGCCTTGGCCGCGACCGGTCCGACACCGGGCCCGCCGCCGCCGTGCGGGATGCAGAACGTCTTGTGCAGGTTCAGGTGCGAGACGTCGCCGCCGAACTCGCCGAACTTGGCGAACCCGAGCAGGGCGTTGAGGTTCGCGCCGTCGACGTAGACCTGGCCGCCCGCCTCGTGGACGGCGTCGGTGATGTCGCGGATGTCGTGCTCGTACACGCCGTGGGTCGACGGGTAGGTGATCATCAGCGCCGCGAGATCGTCGGCGTGGGCCGCGACCTGCTTCCGCAGATCGTCGAGGTCGACGTTGCCCCGGTCGTCGCAGGCGACGACGACGACCCTCATGCCGGCGAGCACCGCACTCGCCGCGTTGGTGCCGTGGGCGCTCTGCGGGATGAGGCACACCGTGCGCGCGGCGTCGCCGTTCGCGAGGTGGTACCCGCGGATCGCCAGCAGACCCGCGAGCTCGCCCTGGCTGCCCGCGTTGGGCTGCAGCGACACCGTGTCGTAACCGGTCAGATCGGCCAGCCAACCCTCGAGCTGACCGACGAGGTCGAGGTAGCCCTCGACGTCCTCCGCCGGCGCGAACGGGTGCACCGAGGCGAACTCGGGCCAGGTCACGGCCGCCATCTCGGTGGCCGCGTTGAGCTTCATGGTGCAGCTGCCGAGCGGGATCATTCCGCGGTCGAGGGCGTAGTCCTTGTCGGCGAGGTGCTTGAGGTACCGCATCATGCTGGTCTCGCTGCGGTGGGTGCGGAAGACCGGGTGGGTGAGGTAGTCGCTCGTCCGCAGCAGCGCCTCCGGGAGTCCGGACGGGCCGTCGCCGCCCTTTCCCGGAGGCATCTCGACGCCCAGCACCTCGGCGACCGCGACGACGTCGTCGCGCGTGGTCGTCTCGTCGAACGACAGCCTGATGCAGTCGGCGTCGACCGAGTGCACGAGGTAGCCGCGCTCGCGGGCCGCGGCCACGAGCTCGGCGGACCGGCCCGGCACGAAGACCTGCAGCGTGTCGAAGAACGTGTCGTTCTCGAGCTCGAGGTCGGAGGCGGCGATGGCCTCGGCGAGGTCGGCCGCGTGAGCGTGCACCCGCGACGCGATGTGCCGCAGCCCCCAGGGGCCGTGGTAGACGGCGTACATCGAGGCCATCACGGCCAGCAGCACCTGGGCGGTGCAGATGTTCGACGTGGCCTTCTCGCGACGGATGTGCTGCTCTCGGGTCTGCAGGCTCAGCCGGTAGGCCGGCCGCCCGTCGACGTCTTGCGACACCCCGACCAGGCGCCCGGGCAGCTGCCTCTCGAGACCGGTGCGGACCGCCATGTAGCCCGCGTGCGGACCACCGAAGCCCATGGGCACGCCGAAGCGCTGACTCGTCCCGACGGCGACGTCGGCCCCGAACTCGCCGGGAGGGGTGAGGAGGGTGAGCGCGAGCAGATCGGCCGCGACGACGACGAGACCGCCGTGGGCGTGACTGGCCTCGCTGATCGCCGCGAGGTCGTGGACGGCGCCGGTCGCCGCGGGGTACTGCACGAACAGCCCGAACGACTCGGGCACCTCGGCCGCATCGGCGCCCGTCAGATCGAGCTCGACCAGCTCGATGCCGACGGCCGCGGCACGACCGGCGAGCAGCGCCTTGGTCTGCGGGAACGCGTCGGCATCGACGACGAACACGTCGCTCTTCGCCTTCGAGGCGCGGCGGGCGAGCAGCATGCCCTCGACCACGGCCGTGCCCTCGTCGAGCATGGAGGCGTTGGCGGTGGTCAGACCGGTGAGCTCGGAGACCATCGTCTGGAAGTTGATCAGCGCCTCGAGCCGCCCCTGCGAGATCTCGGGCTGGTAGGGCGTGTAGGCCGTGTACCAGCTCGGGTTCTCGAGGACGTTGCGCTGGATCACCGCGGGTGTGACGGTGTCGTAGTAACCGAGCCCCAGGAGCGTGCGGGAGGGGCGGTTGCGGTCGGCGAGTCGTCTCAGCTCGGCCAGCGCCTCCGTCTCGCCCACCGGTGCGGGCAGCGTGCCGCCCGCGTCGGCCGACGTGTGGATGCTGTCGGGAACAGCGGCCCGGACGAGCGATTCGACGCTGTCGTGCCCGACGACGGCGAGCATCGCGGCCTGATCGGACGGCGTCGTGCCGATGTGGCGGTCGACGAATCCGCCGGCCGCACGACCGGCCCAGTCTCCGAACACCGACCCGGAGGTCGTCCCGCCGGTCATTCGGCCGTGAGGGCGACGTACTCGTCGCGCGAGAGGAGGCCGACGCGGTCGGTCGACGCCAGGGTGATCTTGATGAGCCAGCCGTCGCCGAACGGGTCGCTGTTGACCAGATCGGGGCTGTCGACGACGGCGTCGTTGATCTCGAGCACCGTGCCGAGCGCGGGGGCGAAGAGCTCGCCCACGGACTTCGTCGACTCGATCTCGCCGACGACGGTGCCGGACTCGACCTCGGTGCCCGCGGACGGCAGGTCGACGTAGACGACGTCGCCGAGCTTCTCGGCCGCGTAGTCGGTGATGCCCACGGTGGCGGTGTCGCCGTCGATGAGCAGCCATTCGTGCTCGGCGGTGTAGTGCAGCGAGGTGAGGTCGGTCATGCCGAGGCCTTTCGAGAGGGGGTGAGGTGCGGGGCGCGCGGGCAGTCGGCCCGCGGGAGGGTCAGGAGCGCTTGTAGAAGGGCAGGGGCACGACGGTCGCCGGGATCGGCGTCCCCCGCACGTCGACGGCGAGGGCCGGGCCGCGGTCGACCACGTCGGGGTCGACGAAGGCCATGGCGACGGGGTGGCCCAGGGTCGGCGAGAGCGCGCCGCTCGTGATCTCGCCCACGACGGTGCCGTCGTCGGTGACCACGGGGTAGCCCGCTCGGGCCGCTCGACGACCCGGCAGGGTCAGACCCACCAGCACACGGGCGCCGGGCGCCGGGTCGACACCGGAGCGGCCGACGAAGTCCTTCGAGGTGTCGACCACGCGGCCGAGACCCGCCTGGGCGGGGCGCACGTCGCGACCGAGCTCGTGGCCGTAGAGCGGCATGCCCGCCTCGAGTCGCAGCGTGTCGCGGCTGGCGAGACCGGCGGGGACGACGCCCCGGGGTGCTCCCGCCTCGGCGAGCGCCGTCCAGAGGTCGGCGGCGGACTCGGGCGCGAGGTACAGCTCGAAGCCGTCTTCGCCGGTGTAGCCGGTGCGGGCGATCAGGACGGGGGCGTCGTCGAAGGTGCCCTGCAGCACCCGGTAGTACCGGAGCGTCGAGAGCGGCGCGTCGGGCTGGAGACGGTCGCCGCTGATGAGCGCGTCGAGGACGCCCTCCGCCTCGGGACCCTGGATCGCGACGAGAGCGGTGTCGTCGCTCTCGTCGTCGACCGTGACGTCGAAGCCGGAGGCGCGGGTCGCGAGAGCGCCGAACGCGGCCTCCCGGTTGCCCGCGTTGGCCACGACGAGGTAGTCGTGCTCATCGAGCCGGTAGACGACGAGATCGTCGACGATCCCGCCGTCGTCGGCGAGGAGCAGCGAGTACTTCGCCCGACCGACGGCGATCGTCGAGAGGGTGCCCGCCAGCGCCTGGTCGAGGAACACGCCGGCGTCGGGTCCGACCACGGCGATCTCGGCCATGTGCGAGAGGTCGAAGAGACCCGCCGCGGTGCGGACGGCGTGGTGCTCGGCGAGATCCGAGCTGTAGCGCACGGGCATCTGCCACCCGGCGAAGTCGGTGAACGAGGCGCCCGCGGCGACGTGGATCTCGTGGAGCGGGCTGAAGCGCTCGTCGTCGACGTCGGCCGGGTCGGCGTCGACGAGGTCGGCGTCCGCCAGCTCGGCATCGACGAGGTCGGCGTCGGTGGGGCCCGGGGCGGCGGGCAGGTTCGAGGCTGCGTCGGACATCTGACTCCTGAGGACGGCCCGGCCTCGAGCTGTCTCGACCGGGAGCATGCCGTGCAGCGCCTGCACGACGGGGGTGGGCCCCGCCCGACCGGAGTCGTGCGGGGCTCCCCCTCTGTCATGGGCCTGAGAGCTTCGCCGACGCGGGTCGACTTTCACCGTGGGCGAGGAGTCGCCGAGAGGCGCTCCTGCTTTTCAGAGTGGCCAGTCCGTCGCGGTACGCGTACCTGAGAGATTGGCGGGGAGCTTGCTCCTTCGGTGCCCGGTCGGCGCATGTGATGCGCACCGGAGCTCTCCCGCGACGTGTTCGTGGCCCGATGTTCGGTTGTGGCGCTCAGCCTACAGCCGGCGTGTGACGAGCAGGTTTCGGGGTCGAGACGCTCAGGCGCCGGCGGGCCGATCGGTCGCCGCGGTCTCGTCGGCCTGGTGCGCGGCCACGAGCTCGCGGACGTCGTCGGCGAGCTGCGCGACGCCCTCGGGCAGCATCTCGAAGCCCTCGGGGTTGCCGGGGTTCACGACCAGTCCCGTCTGCGGCGGGATGGCCTGGACGAGCTCGGCGGCGTGGATCGTCGCGGAGTGCGCCGCCACCTCTCTCACCTGGTCGCCGATCATGTCGGCGTGCGTGAAGGCGGCGAGCATGGGCGTGCCCTCGCGATCGAAGAGCACGGGCTGCAGCTCGTTCAACGACTCCTCCGCCTGGACGGCGGTGGGGACGACGATCTCGGCGTTCACGAACTCGGCGAGCACGGAGTTCATGTCGCCCTCGCCCGCCTGGCCCTTGGCGATGGCCTGCTCGAGTGCGGTCGGTTCACGGTTCTCTGAAGCGGTCATCGGTCCACCTTGCCCGAAAAACCTCCGTAACGACTCCGTGACGGTATCCTGACCCTCGAAGCCTGCCACCGTGGCGGCCCGTCATCCCTCGAGGAGCCCTCGTGCCCCGTATGGCCGCCCCCCTGCTCGTCAGCAGCATCGCTCTCGTCCTCGCCCTCGCCGGGTGCGCCACTCCGACGTCCGAGCCCGGCGCCGCCGAGACCTCCGGGCTCGCCACGACGGGGGCCGACGCGTCGAGCACGCCGATCCCGACGACCACTCCCCCCGCCCCGGCCACGGCGCCGACGCGAGAGGCCCCGCCGGCCTGGGACGCCTGCGTCGACGCCGTCGCGGCCGAGTACCCCGACGTCCCCTTCCTCGACGACGTGTGGAGCTACGAGGACGACGACGTCCGCGACTCGGCCACCGGCGCGGTCGTCGAGGTGCGCTACGGCCACACCGCCGACGGGCGCATCGAGGCCGCCTTCAGCTGCGAGGTGTCGGGCACCCCGGAGTCCCCCGTCGTCGAGGGCGTCTACCCGGTCGACATCTGACCCGCTGACGGCATCGTCCGACCGCCGGCGGCATCCGACTGCGGTCGCACCCCCACGACGACCGTCGTCTCGTGCTCGACGTCGTACTCGCTGTGCGCGTCGAGACCGCCTGCGGTCAGGAGGTCCACGGCGGCGGCGGCCTGAGCCGCGCTCGTCTCGATCAGCAGCGACCCCGCGGGGCGGAGCCAGACCCGCGCCTCCTGGGCGATCCGACGGTGCAGATCGAGACCGTCGTGTCCGCCGTCGAGTGCGGTGACCCGCTCGTGGAGGCGCGCCTCGGGCGGCAGGGTCGGGAGCGCTCCGGTCGGCACGTACGGCGCATTGGCCGTCAGGACGTCGACGGCACCTCGGAGCCGGGCGGGCACGGCGTCGAAGAGATCGCCGACGACCACGTCGCAGCCCGGCGGGAGGTTCGCGCGGGCGCATCCGACGGCCACTGAATCGAGGTCGGACGCGACGAGCGAGAGACCGGGATGGTCGCGCAGGAGGACGGCGGCCACGGCCCCCACCCCGCAGCAGAGGTCGAGCGCGACGGCCGGTCGCCCCCGGGGCACCAGGGCCGACGCCCGGCGGGCCAGCGCGGTCGTCCGCCGGCGGGGCACGAAGACACCGGGCGCGACGGCGAGCCGCAGGCCATCGAACTCGGCCCAGCCGACGACCTGTTCGAGGGGTTCGCCGGCGACGCGTCGGCGCACGAGCCCCTCGAGGGTGCCGGGTTCGACCGGGCGGGCTCGGTCGGCGGGGTCGACGGGGTCGACAGGGTCGGCAGGGTCGGCGGCCGCCTCGGTCAGCAGCGCCGCCTCCTCCTCGGCGAAGACGCAGCCGGCGTCCCGGAGGCGCGCCACCAGCAGGCGCATCGCCTCGGCCTCGGTCATGGCCCCAGGCTACGACCGTGCGACCGCGGGGCCCGTGTCACGGCGGTGTCGGGGGCGCCGCGTAGGGTGGCGGGACCGAGGCACCCAGGCACTGAGGAGACCATGAAGCCGCTGACCGAGTCCGACATCCGCGAGTCGTTCGTCAACGCCCAGCCCGGCGACCTGGACCGCCTGCCGATCCCGGGGCTGCACGAGATGCTGTGGTCCGAACGGGAGTTCCTGGGGTGGCGCGACCCGCAGGCCCATCACCGCGGCTACATCGTCCACTGGATGGCCGACCGCCCCGTCGGGCTCGTCGTCCGTTCGTCGACCTCGTCGCTGCGCCCCGGCATCGCCGCGATGTGCTCGCTCTGCCACTCGCCGCAGCCGGCGACGCAGGTGCGGCTCTTCACCGCACCGAAGGCCGGCGAGGCGGGCCTGAACGGCAGCACGCTCGGCACCTACATCTGCGAGGACCTCGCCTGCTCGCTGCTCATCCGCGTCGCACCGCCGCACCTGAACCCGCCCGAGCAGATCGAGCGTCGCGCCGCCGGGCTGAGCGACCGCGTGCAGGGCTTCACCGCCACCGTGATGAAGACCGCCTGAGGCGGCGCCTCCGGCCGTCCCGCCCTCATCCCCGACCCATCCCCCACGAAAGCGAGCAGTCATGTCCGTCGTCAAGATCAACGCCATCCACGTCCCCGAGGGGTCCGGCTCCGAGCTCGAGTCGCGTTTCGCCGCGCGCAAGCACTCGGTCGACCGCGCCGAGGGCTTCGAGGGCTTCCAGCTGCTGCGCCCGGTCAAGGGCGACGACCGCTACTTCGTCGTGACCACCTGGCGCAGCGAAGACGACTTCCTGGCCTGGGCGGCGAACGGCGCCAAGGCCGCGCACGCTCGCCCCGAGGGGTCGGGCGACGCCCCGCGGGGTCCCGTCGCGACCGGTGCCGACCTGCTCGAGTTCGAGGTCGTCGAGCTGTAAGGGAGTTGGGCGACACCGGTGTCGGCACCGGGCGAGCCGGACGTCGGCACGACCGTCGACGCCCGCCTCGGCCTCGTCCCCGGATGGCCTGTCTCGACGTCGAACCACCGGTGTCGCGTCTGCCAGTCATCTCCAGGGTTCACGCGTAGCCTGCCGCCCAGTCGTCGACCCGCCCGCGGTCCGATGCGAGAGGCCCGATCGTCATGAAGAAGTCAGCACGCTGGATCCCCGCCACCGCGATCCCCGTGGCCGTCATCGCCGCCGGCATCGTCGTCCCTTCGATGGCGGCCAGCGCCGACGTCGATCTGCCCGACAAGACCCCTCAGCAGGTGCTGGCACTCGCGGCGGGCAGCTCGGGCGTGGCCTTCTCGGGCACGGTCGAGCAGACGTCCGACCTCGGGCTGCCCGACATCCCCTCGTCCCTGCAGGGCGGCTCGTCGAGCGGCGAGTCGACCTCCGATGCGCTCGAGATGCTGACCGGCAGCCACACCGCCCAGGTCTTCGTCGACGGTGAGGCGCGACAGCGCGTGCAGGTGGTCGACGACCTCTCCGAGCGCGACGTCATCCGGGATGGCCGCGACCTGTGGTCGTACGACTCGACCTCGAAAGACGCCACGCACACCACGCTGCCCGACACGTCGTCCCGCGACCTGCCCGACACCCTGGCCGACGGCACGGCCGTGCCGCAGACACCGTCCGAGCTCGCCGACGCCGTCCTCGACGCCGTGGGCGACACCACGACGGTCACCAGCTCCGACGACGTGTCCGTCGCCGGTCGCGACGCGTACCGGGTCGTCCTGACCCCCGACGACGCCGACACGCTCGTCGCCCGGGCGACCCTCACCGTCGACGCCGAGACGGGTGTGCCGCTGGCCGTGACCGTCGACGCGCGGGGGCAGGACGACCCGGCCATCTCGGTGGCCCTGACCTCCGTGTCGTTCGAGACCCCCGCCTCCTCGGTCTTCGAGTTCACTCCCCCGGCCGACGCGACCGTGACCGAGGTCGCCGCGCCCGCCGAGGGCCGGGAGGCGCACGGCGGCGAGCACGCCGAGCCCGTGGTGATCGGCTCGGGCTGGTCGACCGTGGTGGGTCTCGACGGCGCGACGTCGGTCGCCGGGTCCGCCCCCGCCGACGGGTCGGCCTCGGGCGGCGACCAGGGCGACCGGTCGGCCCTGCTCGACCAGGTGATGACCCGGGTCGACGGCGGCCGGGTGCTGCAGACCTCCCTCGTCTCGATCTACCTCGGCGATGACGGGCGCGCCTTCGTGGGCGCCGTCGACACCGAGACCCTGCAGGCGGCGGTCGCGTCGGCACCCGCCGAGTGACGCCGCTCGCGTGACCCCCGCACCCCCACCGGCCGCATCGGCGGCGCCGCTGGCCATCGAGACGTCGTCGCTGACGAAGTCGTTCGGTCGGCAGCAGGCCGTCGCCGACGTCGATCTCGCCGTGCCGGCGGGCAGCGTCTACGGTTTCCTGGGGCCGAACGGCTCGGGCAAGACCAGCACGATCCGGATGCTCCTCGGGCTGACGTCGGCGACGAGCGGCGACATCAGGGTGCTCGGCGGTGCGATGCCCGACCGTGCCCGCGACGTGCTGCCCCGGGTGGGCGCCCTGGTCGAGGGACCGGCCTTCTATCCGTTCCTCTCGGGGCGGGCGAACCTGCACCGGCTCGACTCGGCCGACCGCACGGCGCCCGCGGCGACCCGCACCGCCCGGGTCGACGCAGCGCTCGATCGGGTGGGCCTCGGGCACGCCGCGTCGAAGAAGGCGCACGCGTACTCGCTCGGCATGAAGCAGCGCCTCGGCATCGCCAACGCCCTGCTCATGCCCCGTGATCTGCTGGTGCTCGACGAGCCGAGCAACGGGCTCGACCCGCAGGGCACCCGCGAGGTCCGCACCCTGATCCGCTCGCTGGCCGACGAGGGGACGACCGTCTTCGTGTCGAGCCACCTGCTGGCCGAGGTCGAGCAGATGTGCACCCACATCGGGGTCATGAGCGCGGGTCGGCTGCTCACCCAGGGCACCCTCGACGATCTCCGCGCGCTCGGCACGCACCGGGTGAGGCTGCTCACCCCCGATCCCGACGATGCGCGCGTCGTGCTCCGTCGACTCGGACTCGCCCCGGAGGCGCGGGTGCGGCCGACCGATCGGCCCGAGTCGACGGCCGCCGAGCTGATCGAGGCCGACCTCGTCGGCGACGGGCCGTCGCCGGAGGCCGTCGTGGCAGCGCTCGTCGCCGCCGACGTGCGGGTGCGCGGCTTCGAGGTCACGGGCGCCAGCCTGGAGGAGCGCTTCGTCGATCTGACCGGGGAGGGCTTCGATGTCGCCGGCTGAACCCGTGCCCGCCCCGCCGGCGGACGGCCTCCGCCGCCGCGGGACGGGGCTGTCCCTGCTCCGCAGCGAGGTCGTCGTGCTCTTCGGACGGGTGCGGACGATCGCCCTGCTCGGCGCCCTGGCGCTCATCCCCGTCCTCCTGGCGATCGCCGTGCGGGTGACGACCGAGGACGCGTCCGGCGGCTCCTCCGGAGGCCCGGCGTTCCTCGGCGACATCACGCGCAACGGCCTCTTCGTGTCGTTGACCGCCCTGACCGTGGCGATCCCGCTGTTCCTCCCCCTGACCGTCGGCGTCGTCGCGGGCGACACGATCGCGGGCGAGGCGGGTCTCGGCACCCTGCGGTACCTGCTGGTGTCGCCGGTGGGCCGGGTGCGCCTCCTGCTCGTCAAGTTCGCCGGAGCCGCGCTCTTCTGCCTGGCCGGCACCCTCGTGCTCGTGGTGTTCGGGGCCATCGCGGGCGCCGCGCTGTTCCCGGTCGGACCGGTGACCCTGCTCTCGGGCCAGACGATCGGCTACGGCGACTACGCGCTGCGGATGCTGATGATGGCGCTGTACGTCACCCTCTCGCTGCTCGGGCTGAGCGCCGTCGGGCTCTTCATCTCGACGCTCACGAGCGTGCCGGTGGGTGCCATGGCCGCCACCATCGTGCTCTCGACGGTGGCGCAGATCGTCGACGCGCTGCCGCAGCTGGACTTCCTCGACCCGTGGCTGTTCACGCACTACTGGCTGGGCTTCGCGGACCTCCTGCGCTACCCGGTGTCGTGGGCGAACTTCGCCGACAACGCCCTGCTGCAGGGCGGCTACATCCTCGTCTTCGGCGCCCTGGCCTTCGGCAGGTTCACCACGAAGGACATCCTGAGCTGAGCCGACCCGGGGGCGCTGAGGTCAGACGCCGAGGGCTCCGGTCGGCAGCAGCGCGTGGACTCCCCACGTCTGATTCGCGACCTGGGTCACCCGCAGGTCGACGACGGCGCTCGAGAGGGCCAGGGCGGTCGCCCGGTCGACGTCGAGCAGGGTCGCCAGCCACGTGACCATGGCATCGAGGGCATCACCGGTGGCGACGTCGAGATCGGCGTCGAAGCCGAACGTGATGCGCCCCGCGGGGGTCTCGGCGTGGATCGACGGGACGGGGCGGTCATCGACCAGGTCCAGCCGCACCTCCGTCGTCATCGGGCACTCGATCGCCGTGCCCCCGACCTCGCCGTCGCCCTGGGCGGCGTGCCCGTCGCCGAGGTAGACGAGGGCGTCGGCGACCTGCACGGGCAGGTAGAGCGTCGAACCCGCGACGAGCTCACGGCAGTCGATGTTGCCGCCGGCCGCAGCCCGAGGCGGGGTCGTCGAGTGCTCCCCCGGCTCCGCCGGTGCGACGCCGGTCACTCCGAGGAACGGCGCGAGAGGCACCTGCCAGCCCCGGCTCTCGACCGCGACGCCCGCGTCGGCGTCGATCTCCCAGAGCAGCCACGCCGGCGCGACGTCGGAGAGACCGAGACGGGTGGTGACAGGAGTCTCGCGACCGCCGGCGACCGTCCAGCCCCACTCGCCGGGCCGCACGTCGTCGAAGTGCACGGCGAGCGTCTGGCCGGGCCGCGCACCGCGGACGGCGATCGGACCCGTGAGAGCGTGCCCCCGCGCCTCGGCGAAGAGCCGCGGTCGCGCCTCGCCCGGCACGGTCTGCCGTTCGAGGTGCCCCGACGCGTCGAGCGACCCGACCACCACCGTGTCTCCGGCGTCGACGGCGAGGACGGGGCGGTGGTCGCGCGAGTAGACGTCGTTCGTGGTCTCGGACGTCGGGTCGAGCCGATGCCGGGTCACGACGCGCCCCCGTCGGTCGGCGCGAGGCCCGCGCCTGCGACGCCCGCGCCCGCGACGCCCACGCCCGCGGCGGCCGGCGTGTCGACGACGGGCGGGTTCGAGGCCGCGGCCGACGCGACGACCGGCGGCGTGGCCCGCAGCTCGTCCACGACCGACGCCGGCACGGTGCGACTGAGGTACCCGATGCGCGATTCGCGCACGTGCCACCCCATCCGCTCGGCCGCCCGGTCGGGGTCGCCGGCGTCGATGGCCGACAGGATGACGCGGTGGTCGGGCCAGAGCCGTTTGCCCCGCGAGAACGTGTCGAGGGCGTAGAGCCACTCGATCTTGCGCGACAGCTGACGCAGCAGGGTGGCGAGCGTGCTGCTGCCGCTCAGCTCGGCCACGCCGAAGTGGAACCGCTCGTTGAGCCCGACCAGCCGGTCGAGATCGTCGTCGGCGACCGCCTGGTCGCCGTCGGCCAGGATGCGCTCGAGCGACCGGCGGGTGCGCCACCAGTCCTCCGGCGGCGCATCGAGGGTGAACAGCCCCCGCGCCCGCGTGGCGGCCCGGCGGGCGGTGGCGATCTCGAGCGCCTCGCGCACGGCGAAGAGGTCGTCGGCCTCGTCGACGGGGATCTCCGCGACCCGCGATCCGACGTTGGGCGTCGACTCGACGAAGCCCTCGGCCTCGAGACCCCGGAGGGCCTCGCGCACCGGCACCCGCGAGACCCCGTGACGATCGGCCAGCGAGGCCTCGGTGATGCGGGTGCCCGGCTGCAGCGCCCCGGTCACGATCTCGCGTCGCACGGCGTCGAGCAGACTCACCGGCGGCGACGCGGGCTCGACCGTCGGTGACGCGGGCTCGACCGTCGCATCGGGACGCGGAGCCGAGGAGGCGCGGGTCGTCTCGTCAGGACGATCGGGTCGGTCAGACGGCCAGGCTGGCACCGGGTATCGCTCCTAGCAGTTCGTGGGTGTACTCGTCGCGGGGCGAGAGGAACACGTCGTCGACGCTGCCGCGCTCGACGATGCCGCCCCGGCGCATCACGACCACACTATGGGCGATCTGCCGCACGACGGCGAGGTCGTGCGTGATGAACAGGTAGCTGAGCCCCAGCCGGGTCTGCAGATCGGCGAGCAGATCGAGGATCTGCTCCTGCACGAGCACGTCGAGAGCCGAGACGGCCTCGTCGCAGATCAGCAGCTCGGGCTCGAGGGCGAGGGCCCGGGCGATCGCGACCCGCTGACGCTGACCGCCGGACAGCTCGTTGGGTCGGCTCTGGGCGACCGACCTCGGCAGGGCGACCTGGTCGAGCAGCTCGGCCACGCGCCTCCTGCGGGTCGACCGGTCGCCGACCCCGAAGATACGGAGCGGCTCGTCGATCAGCCGCTCGACCGGGTAGGTGGGGTCGAGCGAGCCGTACGGGTCCTGGAAGACGGGCTGCACCCGGCGTCGCAGGGCGCGACGGGCCGCCCCGCGACTGGCGGTGATGCTCTCGCCGTCGACGAGGGCCGTCCCGCTGGTCGCGGGCTCGATGCCGAGCACCATGCGGGCCAGCGTCGTCTTGCCCGACCCCGACTCGCCGACCACGGCGGTGGTCGTGCCTCGCGGCACCGCGAACGAGATGCCGTCGACGGCCCGCACGGTCTCGCCGCGGCGACCGCGCAGGCGGTACTCCTTGACCAGGTCGGTGACGGTGAGGATGTCGTCCGCGGCGGTCGGAGCGTCGTCTCCGATGGGCTCGTCCGCCCTGAGCGCGGCGGCCGCGGCGACCGTCGGGGCGGCCGCGACCAGTCGCTTCGTGTACTCGTGCTGCGGGTCGAGCAGGATCTGCCGCGGCGTCCCGGTCTCGACGACGCGGCCCTCGAGCATCACGACGATGCGGTCGGTGCGATCGGCCGCGACCCCGAGGTCGTGCGTGATGAACAGCAGCGACGTGCCGTGGGCGTCGACGAGCGTCTGCAGATGGTCGAGGATGGTGCGCTGCACCGTGACGTCGAGGGCCGAGGTCGGCTCGTCGGCGATCAGCAGCTCGGGGCGACGGGCGAGCGCGACGGCGATCAGCACGCGCTGCCGCATCCCACCCGAGAACTCGTGCGGGTACTGACCCGACCGGCGGGCCGCGTCGGGGATGCCGGCTTCGGTCATCAGCTCGACGACGCGATCGGCCACGGCCGCCCGCCCCCGGGCCCCGCCCGCCCGCAGCCCGTCGGCGATCTGGGCCCCGACGGTCATCGAGGGGTTCAGGTTGGTCGAGGGATCCTGCGGCACGAGACCGATCCGGGCGCCGCGCACCGACCGCATCCGCGCCTCCCCGGCGGTCGTCAGCTCGTCGTCGCCCAGGCGGATCGTGCCGCCCGTGATCCGCCCTGCACCCGGCAGCAGGCGCAGCACGGCCGCGACGACGGTCGACTTGCCCGAGCCCGACTGCCCGACGATGGCGACGCGCTCGCCGCGGGCCACGTCGAGATCGACGCCGTGCACGACGGGCCGGTCGCCGAACGACACCTGCAGATCGCGGACGCTCAGGAGGGGCGCGCCGGCGGACGCGTCGGTGGTCGTCGTCGAGACGGTGCGGTCAGCGTCCTGCGGCATAGGCCTGTGCTCCTCGGGGGTTGGCGGCGGCGGACAGCACGCCCGTCGCGGGGTCTCGGGTGACGCTCGACAGGCGGCCGAGCGACCAGTCGCCGGCCCGGGTGACGCGGTGTCCGCGCGACTCGAGGTCGGCGATCACGTCGTCGCCGAGGCGGTCCTCGACGACCACGCCGCCCGGTGTCCAGGTGCGCGGCCAGAACGAGCCGGGGAACGACGTGGTGTGCAGCGCGGGGGCGTCGATGGCCTGCTGGGGCGTGTACCCGCCGACGATCGTGCGCAGCAGGTAGAGCAGCTGCCACTGGTCCTGCTGGTCGCCGCCGGGCGAGCCGAGCGCGACGACCGGCCGACCGTCGCGCAGCACGAGGGTCGGGGTGAGGGTGGTGCGCGGTCGGCGACCGGGTTCGAGCGTCGACGCGGTGCCCTCGTCGAGCCAGGCCATCTGCAGACGGCTGCCGAGGCAGAAGCCGAGGGCGGGGATCGTCGGAGACGACTGCAGCCAGCCGCCCGACGGCGTCGCCGAGACGATGTTGCCCCACCGGTCGACGACGTCGATGTGGCAGGTGTCGCCGCGGGTCGCCCCCGTGGCGTCGACGACGGGCTCGGCGGAGGCCGCGGCGACGGGGTCGTCGTCGGCGGGCGTCTCGGCGAACGACCCGACGGTCGGCTCGCCGACGCCGGCGACGGCCCCGGCCGCCTCGTCGTCGGTCCGGAGCGCTGCGAGCGGCCGAGCGCCCGCGACGAGGTCGCCCGGTCGCAGCTCGAGCGACGCCCGCGCGCCGATGAGCGCACGCCGCGCCCCCGCGTACTCCGACGAGAGCAGGGCGTCGAGGGGCACGTCGTGGTCGCCGTAGTAGGCCTCGCGATCGGCCATGGCGAGCTTCTGCGCCTCGACGATCGTGTGCGCGCCGTCGGCGGTCGACGGGTCGAGCAGCTCGTCGGGAAGCGGGTCGAGCAGTGCGAGCACCTGGAGCAGCGCCGGGCCCTGCCCCCAGGCGCCGGTCTTGGCGACGGTGTGCCCGCGGAACTCCACGGTCGCCGCCGGCTCGAACCCGGCGCGGAACCCCGAGAGGTCCGAGGCGCGGATCACCCCGGCGTGATCGGTGCCCGACGAGTGACGGTGCGGGCGGCGGACGAACTCGTCGATCGAGCGGGCGACGAGCCCCTCGGCCCACTCCGTCCGGGCCGCCTCGATGCGGTCCGCGCGATCCCGGCGGGCGTCGTCGGCGACCGGCGCCGCGCCTCCTCGGCTCGTGTCGACCGCCGCGTCGGCGGACCCGCCGGCGGCGATCAGCCCCTCGAGGACGGCGGCGTAGGCCGGGTTCGTGACGAGGTCGCCGGGCTCGGGCGGGCGCCCGTCGACGAGCCAGCGGTCGGCCGAGGTGGGCCAGTGCTCGGTGAAGAGCTCGCCGACCGCGCCGATCGTCTCCGTGACGCGGGCGGTGATCGGGTGACCGTCGCGGGCGTAGCCGATGGCGTAGGCGAGCACGTCGCCGAGCTCCCATGTGCCGTGGTCGCGCAGCAGCAGCAGCCACGCGTCGACCGCACCGGGCACCGCCGCGGCGAGCGCCCCCGCTCCCGGCACGAGGTCGAGGCCCTCGGCGCGGTAGTGCTCGACGGTGGCCGCGGCCGGTGCGGGCCCCTGACCCATCAGCACGGTCGGGGCGCCCGGGGCGTCGGCGGTGGCGAAGACGGCCGTCAGGTCGCCGCCCGGTCCGTTGAGGTGGGGTTCGACGACGTGCAGCACGAAGGCGCCGGCGACGGCGGCGTCGAACGCGTTGCCGCCGCGTTCGAGCACGGCCTGGGCCGAGGCGGTCGCGAGCCAGTGGGTGCTGGCCGTCATGCCGAAGGTGCCGACCAGATCGGGGCGGGTGGTGAACGCCGGAGGCGCGGTGTAGGTCACTGGGGTCAGTTCCGTTCGCTGGAGGTCGGGTCGAGCGCATCGCGCAGCGCGTCGCCGAAGAGGTTGAAGCCGAGGCAGATCGCGGCGATCGCGAGACCGGGCACCACGGCGGCGGTGGGCGCCCGCCCGAGGTACTGCTGCGCGTCGCTGAGCATGATGCCCAGACTGGCCGTCGGCGGCTGGATGCCGAGTCCGAGGAACGACAGCAGCGCCTCGCCGATGACCGCGACCGGCATGATGACCGTGGCCTGCACGATGATCGCCGAGACGCAGTTCGGCAGCACGTGGGTGAAGATCACCCGGAGGCCGGTGGCGTCCATCGTGCGGGCGCCGAGCACGAAGTCGGTCGACGCGATGCGCATCGTCTCGCCGCGCACCACGCGGATCATCGTCGGGATCTGCGCGATGCCGAGGGCGACGATCGCGTTGCCGAGACTCGGTCCGCTGATCGCGGCGAGCGCCACCGCGATGATCAGGAACGGGAACGCGAGCATGACGTCGGTCAGGCGCCCGATGACGCCGTCGAGCCAGCGCCAGTATCCGGCGAGCAGCCCGAGGGGCGTGCCGACGACCACGGCGAGCAGCACGCTGAGGACGCCGACGACGAGCGAGACCCGGATGCCGTAGAGCATGCGCGAGAGGATGTCGCGGCCGAGGTCGTCGGTGCCGAGCAGGTAGCCGACCGTGCCGGGCTGCTGGAACGGCGCGGCGAAGTTGACCTCGGTGGGGCCGTGCGGGGCGATCAGCGGCGCGAGGACGCCGAGGAGGAGCACCACGAGCAGCATGACGCCGCCGGCGACGCCGAGACGGTTGCGTCTCAGCTGGCCCCAGACGCGGCCTCGGGCGGAGCCCAGCTCGGCCTGGATCGGGATGACGGTCATCAGGAGGCTCCTCCGACTCGGATGCGCGGGTTCAGGACGCTGTACAGCACGTCGACGACGAGGTTGATCACGATGTAGCCGAGGGTGATGACGAGCACGACGGCCTGGACGACGGGGTAGTCGCGGGTGAAGACCGAGTCGAGGGTGAGCTTGCCGAAGCCCGGCAGCGCGAAGATGCGCTCGGTGACGACGGCCCCCGAGATGAGACCGCCGAGCTGCAGTCCGACGATGGTGACCACCACGATCATCGAGTTGCGGAGGCCGTAACGCATCAGCACGCGCCCCCGGCCGAGGCCCTTGGCGCGGGCGGTGCGGACGTAGTCGGTCTTCATCGTCTCGATCATCGAGGCCCGGGTCTGCCGCATGATCACCGCGGCGAGCGACGTGCCGAGGATGAGGGCCGGCAGGGTCAGATGGATGAGGGCCTGGAACGGATCGACCGACACGGGCACGTAGCCGGAGGCCGGGAACAGCCCCAGCCCGACCGCGAGCCAGAGGATGGCGAGGATGCCGAGCCAGAAGTTCGGCACGCTGAGACCGACCAGGGCGGCCGCGTTGGCCATCCACTCGGGCCAGCGGCCGCGGTACCGCTCGGCGATCACGCCGAGCGCCACCCCGACGATCACGGCGACGACGATCGCGTAGAGCGAGAGCCAGAGCGTGACCGGCAGGGTCGTGGCGATCAGCTCGGTCACCGGCGTGCCGGTGCGGGTCGACTCGCCGAAGTCGCCGGTGAGGAAGTTGCCGGCGAATCGGAGGTACTGGACCACGAGCGAGTCGTCGAGTCCGAGGTCGGTGCGGATGGCCGCGACGCGCTCGGGCGACGCCTCCTCACCCGCCAGGGCGAGGGCCGGGTCGCCCGGCAGCTGCCGGACGCCGACGAACACGACGATCGAGGCGAGCACCAGGGTCAGCACGGACTGCCACAGGCGGGTGAGGAGGTAGCGGGCCATCGGGTCAGTCCGCCTCGACGAAGGCGGCGTTGCTGAGGCGGACCACGCCGTCGGCGAAGGTGGAGACGCCGGCGATCTCGTTCGACAGCGCGGTCAGGCTGCGGACCCGGTAGAGGTAGATGATCGGGTCGTCCTCCTGCACCTGGGCGACGGCCTGACCGTAGAGGTCGGCGCGCTCGTCGACGTCGTTGGTCGCGGCGGCACGGGTCAGCAGGTCGTCGACCTCCTCCGAGCTGTAGCCGCTGTAGTTGTTGCCGCCGCCCGTCGAGAGGAAGTTGTACGTGTTGCCGTGCGGGTCGACGCGGCCCGACCAGCCGAGCTGCAGCGCCTCGAAGTCGCCTCGGGTCTGCACGTCGAGCAGGGTGGAGTACTCGACCGGCGTGATCGTCAGCTCGAAGCCGCCCTCGGCCACCTGGGCCTGCAGCGCCTGGGCGAACCGCACGGTGTCGGCGTTGTTGCTCACCTGCATGTCGATCGCGTACGGCGTCTCGACGCCGGCGTCCTCCAGCATCTGACGGGCGGCCTCCGGGTCGTACTCGGGGCAGGCGTCGCTGGCGTCGGTGGCGAACGGGCTGTCGGGCGAGATCGGCGAGCAGGCGGGGTCGTACAGACCGCCGAAGATCGACGAGACGAGCGACTCGCGGTCGATCGACATCGACAGGGCCTGCCGCACCGTCGCGTCGGAGGCGAGCGGGGTGTCGATCTGCACGGGGTCGGTGCCGACGCCGTCCTGGTTGCCGATGTTAACCGTCAGGCCCTGGTAGCCCAGCGAGCCGACCTCGAGCACGGTGAGCGCGTCGTCCGCCTTGAGCGACTCGACGTCCTGGGTCGACATCGAGTCGGCGACCTGCACATCGCCCGACTGCAGGTTCGCCGCGCGGATGCTCGCGTCGGTGATGATGCGGTAGGTGATGGAGTCGAAGTGGACGTTCTCGGCGTCGTAGTAGAGCGGGTCGCGCTCGACCGTGATCGAGGTCTGCGGCACCCGGTCGGCGAACTTGAACGGACCGACGCAGACCGGGGCGTCGCCGAAGTCGTCGCCCTGCGCCTCGAGGGCCGTGGGCGACATGATCATGCCGGCGCGGTCGGCCAGCGCGGCCGTCAGGGGCGCGAAGGGCTCCGAGTACTCGATCTCGACCTCGTCGTCGCCAGTGGCCGTGATGCCCGTGATCGGCCCGAGCTCGCTGCGGCGCGACGAGTCCTCCTTGTCGAGGGCGCGCTGCAGCGTCGTCACGACGGCGTCGGCGTCGAGGGGCGTGCCGTCGGCGAAGACGGCGTCGGTGCGGACGGGGAAGCTCACCGTCAGTCCGTCGTCGGAGACCGTGGGCAGCTCGGTGGCGAGCATCGGCACGATCTGACCCTCGGCGTCGATGTCGTAGAGCTTCTGGCACATCGTCTCCATGACGTACCGGGTGTAGAGGGACGACGAGGTCGTCGGGTCGAGCCGGTCGGGCTCGGCCGAGAGGGCCATCACGAGGTCGCCGCCCTCGACGATCGTCTGGTCGCCGATGGCCGCGGTCGAGACGTCGTCGCGGGTCTCGTCGGAGGTGTCGGTGGTCTGGACGGCCTGGCAGCCGGTCACGGCGAGGGCCAGACCGAGGGCGGCCGCGGGCAGCGCGAGCACCCGGCGGCGGGAGTACGGGGAGCGGGACATGCGTGATCCAATGCTCGGGGTCGGGGCGAAGTGGATTGAATACAATCAGCCCCGATGACGCCCCTTCGTATACATCTTGTTACGACCGTGTAAAACGTCGCGGACCCGAGGAGGCGCGGGTCGACACCTCGAGACCCGCCAAACTGGGATCGATAACAGGCCCACAACCCGTCGCATCCGCTTGCATTAAAGGCGCGTGGTCTTCCCCGAACCAGACAGGTCGTGCTAGAACTGGGAGCGCACACAGTCATGTGCGCTCATCGTCAAGGAGGACGACCGATGTCTCGATCCCATCGACCCACCCATCCGCTCCCGATCTCGCGGAGGCGGCTCGGCGTCGCCACCGGGGCGTTCGTGCTGACGGCGGCGCTCTGCGGAGGGCTCGCGCCGGCCGTCCCGGCATCGGCGGCATCGGCGGACGACTCGACCCGCGCCTCCCGGGTCGCGGTCGCGAACCCCGGCTTCGAGTCCGGCCTGTCGGGCTGGGTCTCGAAGGGGAAGGGCACGGCCGCGCTCGAGACCGGCGGCCACGACTCCCCCACGCGCCTGACCCACCACCTGCCCTCGGCCGGTCAGGCGACGACGACCCAGAAGGTCAAGAAGGTCGCCCCCGGCTGGTGGACGTTCTCGGCCTGGGTCAAGAGCGGTGGCACGACCGGGTCGAGCACGCTCTCGCTGACCGGCTGCGGCCAGGGCTCGAGCAAGGACGCCGCGGGCACGACGGTCGTCCCCTCGACCGAATCCGACGACGGCTGGCTGCACCTCTCGGTGTCGGCCGAGGTCACCCACAGCCAGTGCACGCTGACCCTCACGACGGCGGGCGACGCCGGCTCGTGGGCGAGCATCGACGACGTCACGTTCACGCCGGGCCGGGTCACGCGGGAGATCCGCGGAGCCGACCTGTCGGGTCTGCCCCGCAACGAGGACAAGGGCGCGGTCTACCTCGACGTGCAGGGCCGACCGACCGACGCCGTCGAGCAGATCTCGGCGGCCGGGGCCAACATGGCGCGGCTGAAGGTCTGGGTCGACCCGACCGACGGCTACAACGACCAGGACGACGTGGTCGCCATGGCGAAGCGCATCGAGGCCTCGGGCATGGAGCTGCTCGTCGACTTCCACTACTCGGACCGCTGGACGGATCCGGGTGCGCAGACGATGCCGAAGGCCTGGGTCGGGCTGTCCGCACCCGAGGTCGCGACGCGGATCCACGACCACACGCGCAGCGTGCTCGACGCGCTGGCGGTCGAGGGCATCACGGCCGACGCCGTGCAGGTCGGCAACGAGATCAACCCCGGCATGGTGTGGCCGCTCGGCCAGACCTGGGACGTCGACCCGAGCGACGGGGTGAGCGGGGCCCAGTGGGACAACCTCGCGATGTTCCTCTCCGCAGGGTCCGCCGCCGTGCGCGAGGTGTCGCCCGACACCGACGTCGTGCTGCACCTCACGAACATCAACAACGGCATCGACGGGCTGACCTGGTGGTTCGACCAGGCCACCGCGCGCGGCGTCGACTTCGACGTGATCGGCCTGTCGTACTACTCGTACTGGCACGGCAGCCTCAGCGACCTGCAGCAGGCCGTGACGGTGCTGACCGCGCGGTACGACCGCGACGCCCTCGTCGTCGAGACCTCGTACCCCTGGACCCTCGCCGACGACCCCGACCACACCTGGGAGAACGTCGTCGCGCAGGCCTCGATGCTGACGGCCGGCTACCCCGCGACCCCCGCCGGTCAGGCCGCGAACTTCCGTGCCGTGCAGGACGTCGTGGCCTCCGCCCCCGGCGGGCGCGGCACCGGCGTCGTCGCGTGGGAGCCCGCGTGGACGGCCGTCGACGGCGCCGGCTGGGACCCGGACGACCCGACCTCGGGCAACGCCTGGGAGAACCAGGCCATGTGGGACTTCGACGGACGCCCGCTGCCGGCCCTCGACGAGTACGCCGCCGACTGACGTCGGCCGCCGACGGCCCCGAGGAGGCGCGGTGCGCGATCGCGTGCACCGCGCCTCCTCGGCCGCTCCCGGCGGCGACCCTCTCGGGCGGTCGTCGTCCGCTTCGCGAGAGCCCGGGTCGCCCGCCCCGTGGCTGACAGCGTCCCCGGCGTGCGTGGGGCATGATCGAGAGACCCTGAGACTCGATTGGACCAGTTGTGACCACCAGCGACGAAGTCGACCTGATCATCGACGCGTGGGCGCGGGTGCGACCCGACATCGACTTCGCCCCGCTCGACGTGTTCTCGCGACTGCGGCGCATCTCGCGGCGACTCGACCGTCTGCGCGCCGAGGCGTTCCGGCACGCCGACCTCGAGATCTGGGAGTTCGACGTGCTGTCCACGCTGCGACGAGCGGGCGATCCGTTCCAGCTGTCGCCGAAGGACCTCGTCGCGGCGACGATGGTCACGAGCGGCACGATGACGAACCGGCTCGACCGCCTGATGGAGCGAGAGCTCGTCGAGCGGCACTCCGACCCGCGCGACGGCCGCGCCGCGCTGATCCGCATCACACCCGCCGGCGTCGAGCGCGTCGACGCGGCGATGAGCCTGCTGGTCCAGGTCGAGCGGGCCCCGCTGGACTCCCTCTCGGCGCATCAGCAGGCCGAGCTCGCCGAGCTGCTGCGCGTGCTCGGGGCCGAGTTCGCCTGAGGCGCTCAGGCGCGTCTCCCGGGTGCGCGGCGCTACGGCACCGCGTTGCGTGCATCGCACCGCGTCACGCCGAGGTGCGATGCTCACGGCGCGGTGCGGCGTGGCGCCGTGCGGCGAGGTCAGTCGCGGGCGGGCGTGAACGCCGAGCTGGGGAGGTCCTTCTCGCCGTCGACGATGGCACGGACGATGCGCGCGGCGACGTCGTCGGGGTCGAGCGCCGCGCCGAAGGCGGGCGCGGTGCCCTCGACGGCGCGGGTCGCGAGCCCCGTGTCGGTGTGACCGGGTCGCGCATCGAGCACGCGGACGCCCCGGCGGCGGTACTCGCGGGAGGCGGCGGAGACGAACGCCGCCAGCCCCGCCTTCGAGGCGGAGTACGCGGCCATGCCGGCCGTCGGCGACTCGCTGACCACGCCACTGATCGTGACGACGAAGGGCTCGCGCCCGGCGGCGGCCGACTCGGCGAGCGCCTGCGACGCGTCGCGCAGCGCTCGAATCGGGCCGAGCGTGTTCGTCTCCACGAGCTCGGCGAGCGTGTCGTCGGACACCTCGTCGGCCGGCCCGAAGGCGACGACGCCGGCTGCGACGACGACGCCGTCGAGACGACCGTGCGCCTGGAGCGCGGCGGCGACCAGCGACGCGGCGCCCTGCTCGGTGCGGAGATCGGCGAGGTAGGCGTCCGGGCCCGACAGCGAGTCGGGGCGGCGTGCGGCGCGAACCACGCGCGCTCCCTCGTCCTCCAGCATGGCGGCGATCCGCGAGCCGAGCCCGCCGGAGGCGCCGAGGACGAGCACGACGGCGTCGTTCAGATCGGTCATGGCCGGAGCCTACGCCGGGGTGACACCATGGAGGCGCGGGTCGACACCGGCCCGACCGTCGCCGCCGAGAGGAGCCCCGTGACGAACGATCCGACGCGGATGCGCGACCAGCCCGCGCTCCGCACCTCGACCGGCACCGAGTGGCTCGTGATCGGGCTCGTGCTCGCCGGCATCAGCGTCGCCGTCCTGCTCTTCCAGGATCATGCGACGTCCGACGTGGTGGCCGCCGTCGTCGTCGCGCTCTACGTGGCCATGCTGGTCGTCCGCGTCACCGTGAGGCCGCGGCGCCCGCGCGTCACCGCGCTCGCCGTGCTGCTCGCGCTCATCCCTGTCGTCACCATCGCCGAGCTGCTGGCCCTGATCGTGCTCTGATCCGGTCTCTCCCGGTGCTGCGGCGGGTTCCCGTCCTCCGCGGCGGGTCATCGCCGACCCGCCGTCGATGACGGGAACCCGCCGAAGCAGTAGCGGAGGCTCGAGCGTCACGCCGGGCGGGTCCGCCGCAGCAGCAGCGAGGGCCCGAGCGGCACGCCGGGCGGGTACGTAGCATCGAGTGATGACCCCCGCAGCGCATCACGAGAACCAGTTCATCGCCGTCCTGCAGGGCGGCCCCTTCGACGGTCAGGAGCACGAGATCGACGTGGTCGACGGATCGATCCAGGACACCCTCTCGCTGCCGCAGACCGACACCGAGGTGCTGGCGAACTACAGCCGGGAGGACTCCCGGGTCGACGACGACGGTGTGCAGCGCATCGACTTCCGGTTCATCGAGGACACCTACAGCTGAGCCGAGCCCGCCGCGGGTCGCGTGGCCCTCAGACGGCGCTGAGCGCGAGCTCTCCGCGGCTCGCACCTTCGGCGCCGAAGACGAGTCGGCGGTTCGCGACCTTCTCGCTGAAGAACCGGTCGTGACTGACGACGACCACCGCCCCCGGGAAGTGGACGAGCGCGCGCTCCATCACCTGGGTGCTCGCCATGTCGAGGTGGTTGGTCGGCTCGTCGAGCAGCAGCACGGACGCCCCCGACAGCAGGCACTGGGCCATGGCCACGCGGGCCCGCTGGCCGCCCGACAGCGCGCCGATGCGCTGTTGCAGGTCGGCGTCCGAGAACTGGAACATCGCGAGGAACCGACCCACCGACTTCTTGGTGGCTCGCAGGGCCAGGCTGTCGGGCATCGCGTTCACCGAGTGGGTGACCGTGTCGGCGTCGTCGAGGTCGGCGAGCACCTGGTTGTAGGACACGACCTTCGCGCCGCCGGCCCAGTCGATGCGCCCGTGGTCGGCCTTCTCCTCGCCGGTCAGCACGCGCAGCAGCGTGCTCTTCCCGCTGCCGTTCGCGCCCACGACGACGAGGCGATGCCCGCGGCGGATCTCGAGATCGAGATCGTCGAACAGGACCTTGTCTCCGTAGGACTTCCCGAGACCGTCGATGCGGCAGAGGACGTCCTTGACGTGCAGACCGCCGTAGATCTCGGTGATGATCTGGTCGACGGGGCGCGGGGTGCGCTGCTTCTTGATCTTCGCCAGGTCTTTCGTGAGCCCGCCCGCGCCTCCGGACTTGGCGTTCTTCGCCGCCTTCGCGGCCTCGCGGCGGTCGCTGATGCCCTCCGACTCGAACGCGAGCAGCTCGGACTCGTGCGCGAACTGCTGCTCGAGGTTCTTCAAGCGGAACTGCTTCTGCACCACGTACTCGCCGAAGTCGCCGGGGTACTCGTGCAGGTGGAAGTTCTCGACCTCGACGATGCGGGTGACCACCTGGTCGAGGAACCGACGATCGTGCGACACGACGATCGCGGCCCCGCGGAAGTCGCGGAACCACTGCTCGAGCCACTCGACGCCCGCGACGTCGAGGAAGTTCGTGGGCTCGTCGAGCAGCAGCACGTCGGGCTGCTGCAGCAGGATCTTGGCGAGGGCCGCCCGGTTGCGCCAGCCGCCGCTCAACGAGTCGATCGGCGTGGTGCGGTGAGCGGGGTCGAAGCCGAGCACCGTGAGCGCGGTGTCGATGCGCCGGGGGTACTCCCACCCGTCGAGGCGGTCCATCTCGGCGAAGAGCTCGGACTGCCGATCGATCAGCCGGGTCAGCTCGTCACCCTGCGCAGGGTCCATCGCGGCGACGGCGATGGCCGAGTCGATGTCGGCCAGCTCGGTCTCCATCGCGCGGATCTCGTCGAAGAGCCCCTCGAGCACCTCGGTGACCGTCGCGGTGCCGTCGAGCTCGCTGAACTGCGAGAAGTAGCCGAGCCTGGTGCCGTCGTCGACGACGACGGTGCCCTCGTCGGGCTGCACCTGATCGAGCACGAGCTTCAGCAGCGTCGACTTGCCCGACCCGTTGCGCCCGATCAGCCCCACCCGGTCGCCCATCTCGAGACGGAAGAACGCCTCGCGCAGCACGGGTCGGTTCTCGAAGCGGACGGTGACGTCGTTCAGACGGATCAAGCTCATGCCCACCAGTCTCGCAGCCGCCGTCGGAACACCCGCGCCCCGACCGGTGTTGACCCCTCTGGAGTCACGCCCACCTCACCTGTGGAGGGACGGCTCCGAACAGGAGGCATGATGTCGAACGACTACCGGAAAGACCCCGACGCCCTCGCCCGGCTCACCCCGACGCAGCGTCGCGTCACGCAGGACGGCGGCACCGAGCCCGCGTTCCGCAACGAGTTCTGGGACTCCACCGACGCGGGCATCTACGTCGATCTCGTCTCGGGCGAACCCCTCTTCGCCTCGGTCGACAAGTTCGACAGCCGGAGCGGCTGGCCGAGCTTCACCCGCCCGATCGACGCCGAGAACGTCGTCGAGAAGCGCGAGGGGATGTTCTTCCTGCGGCGCACCGAGGTACGGTCGGCAGCGGGCGACAGCCACCTCGGTCACGTCTTCGCCGACGGCCCCACGGCGACCGGCGGCCTCCGTTACTGCATCAACTCGGCCGCTCTCCGCTTCGTCCCATACAGCTCTCTCGAAACCGAAGGATACGGTGCCTACATGACGCTCTTCTCCCCCGAATCCACTCCCGCGCCCAGCGGCACCACCGAGACGGCGATCCTCGCCGGCGGCTGCTTCTGGGGCGCCCAGCAGCTCCTCCGCCGTCGGCCCGGCATCGTGTCGACCCGCGTCGGCTACTCGGGCGGCAGCGTGAAGAACGCGACGTACCGCAACCACGCCGGTCACGCCGAGGCCGTCGAGATCGTCTTCGACCCGGGTCTGACCTCGTACCGCGAGATCCTCGAGTTCTTCTTCCAGATCCACGACCCGTCGACGAAGGACCGTCAGGGCAACGACGTGGGCGACAGCTACCGTTCGGCGATCTTCTTCACGACCGACGAGCAGCGCGCCACGGCCCTCGACACCATCGCCGACGTCGACGCCTCGGGCATCTGGCCCGGCAAGGTCGTCACCGAGGTCGCCCCGGCCGGCGACTTCTGGGAGGCCGAGGAAGAGCACCAGGACTACCTCGAGAAGGACCCGTTCGGCTACACCTGCCACTTCATCCGTCCGGGCTGGGTGCTGCCGAAGCGCGACCAGGCGGTCGCCGCGGGCTGACCCGTGACCTGCAGGAGGCGCGGTGCCGGTCGACCCGGCACCGCGCCTCCTGCCTGTCCGCCCGCTCTCAGCCCCAGATGCGCGTGACGATCGAGCCCATCAGATCGTCGGTCGGCACGTTCGCCTGGACGACCGTGACGACGACGCCGTCGCGGACCAGCACGGTATCGCTCATCTCGACGCCGTACATCTCGTCCTCCGTCGTGTACTGGCAGAACGACCCGCCGTAGCCGTCGGAGCAGTCGTAGGCGACGCCGTCGAGCCAGAACACCGTGCTGGGCTCGCGGAACTCCGCCAACCACGCCGGGTAGGCCTCGGCGGTCGCGGCGTCGACGACCGACACGGTGACGCGCAGACCGGTGATGTCGGCCCGAGGGTCGCGCCATCCGCAGCGGAGCACGCCGGCGGCGTCGACCTTCTCGCGGAGATCGGCATCGGCAGCCGGCGTCGTGGGGGTCACCTGACCCATCGGGCCCTGGTACTGCACCGGGTCGTTCAGGGGCGCGTCGCCCATCGTGGCGGCGTAGGTCTCGGCGTCGACCACGTCGGTGCAGTCGGTCGGGATCGAAGCGGATGCCGGCTCGACCGCATCGGTCGGAGCCGGGCTCGCAGGGGGCGTGGCGGTCGGCGCCGTCGCGACCTCCGTCGCGACCGGCGACGGCGACGACGACGTCGTCGCGTCCATCGACGGGTCGGGGTCGACGGGCGACGAGGTGCAGCCCGCCAGCAGTGCCGCGCCTGCAGTGGCGACCGCCAGGCCCGTCAGGATGCGCTTCATGTTCTACCTCCGTGGTGCCGCAGACCGGCGGTGTCGGGACGACCCCCGGCCGCTGCCCCGAGACTATTGGCGGAGCGGGTCGTCGCTCCTCGCCCGTCAGGATGACACGTGTCGTCCGGAAGGCTCGACGTCGGAGCCCGCTGGCACGGCCCCGTCGTGGCCGCGCCCGGTCTCCACCGCGCAGGATGGTCGCATGCTCCCCGCCTTCGACGCCGTCCTGCTCGCCGGCGGGCGCGCCTCCCGCGTGGGCGGGGTCGACAAGACGGCGTTCACGACCCGGGGCGTGACCCTGTTGTCGGAGGCCGTGGAGGCCGCATCGGGTGCGGCGACCCTGGTGGTCGTCGGCGCCCGCGACGGGGCCGTCCTCCCCGCCGACGCGATATCGACCCGCGAGGATCCACCGTGGTCGGGCCCGGTGGCCGCCCTCGCCGCCGGGCTCGGCGCCGTGGACGATCCGTCGCCGACGACCCTCGTGCTGGCCTGCGATCTGCCCCGCGCCTCCGCCGCCGTCCACGCCCTCCGACAGGGGCGGAGCGTGTCGTACGACACCGGCGACGGCCTGATCGCCCTCGACGGCGACGGACGTCGGCAGCCGCTGCTCGCGCTCTACCGCACGGCCGCCCTGCACGATCGGCTCGACGCGCTCCTCGCCGACGAGCCGCTGGCCGGACTCTCGATGCGACGACTGCTCGACGGACTCGACCTCGACGAGGTCGCGCTCGACGACGCGCTCTGCGCCGACGTCGACACGCCCGCCGACGCCGAACGGCTGGGCGTGCGACCCGCGTCGACCCCGATGTCACCGGCTGCTGGTTGAGTGTGCACATGACCGACACCCCCTCCGAACTCGACGACTGGGCCGCTCGACTGACGACCGCCCTGGGTCTGCCCGCCGACACCGTGATCGACGTCGCGACCGTGCTCGATCTGGCCCGAGACGCCGCGCACAACGTGGCCCGACCGGCCGCACCCCTCACCACGTACCTGGTCGGCTACGCCGCGGGTCTGGCCGGCGGCACCGAAGCCGACGTCGCGCGGGCCGTGGCGATCGCCACCGAGCTCGCGACCGGGGCGACCGCGGGCGACCCGAACCCGGGCGATCCGACCGCGTGACGCTCGTCCGCGCCGACTGGCAGGCCGCTCGCACCGCCGCGCACGAGGCCGGTCTCTCCCTCCGCGGTGACGCCGAGCGGGTCGGTCTCGATCAGGCGGTCGACCGCACCCTCGCCGAAGACCTCCGTGCGCTGGCGTCCGTGCCCGGCTTCGACGCCTCCGCGATGGACGGCTGGGCGGTCCGCGGCGGTGGGCCCTGGCGGCTCGGTCCGCCGATCGTCGCGGGGCCGGTCGATCCCGTCGAGCCTGGTCTCGACACCGGCACCGCCCGGCCGATCACGACGGGCGCCGTCATCCCCGTCGGCACCGACCGCGTGCTGCGCTCGGAGTCCGGGCTGATCGTCGACGGCCTGCTCACGGCCGTCGGCGAACCGGCGGCTCCTCCGCAGCACATCCGCCGCGCCGGCGAAGAGGCCCGACCCGGCGACCTGCTCTTCGTCGGCGGCACCCGTCTCACCCCCCCGCGCGTGGCGGTGGCGGCCGTCTCCGGGCTCGACGACGTCGCCGTCGTCGCGAGACCCCTGGTGGCCGTCGCCGTGCTCGGCGACGAGATCGTGCCGTCGGGTGTGCCGCGACCGGGCAGCGTGCGCGACGTCTTCTCAGTGCCGGTGCCGCGCCTCCTGCAGTCCCTCGGGGCGGGCGAGGTGTCGAGCGAGCGGGTCGCCGACGATCTCGAGGCCACGATCGCAGCCCTCGATCGCCCCGACGCCGCTCTCGTCGTCACGACGGGCGGCACGGCGCACAGCAGCACCGACCACGTCCGGGCGGCGCTCGACCGTCTCGGCGCCGAGCTGGTCGTCGACGGGATGGCGATGCGCCCCGGGCAGCCGCTGCTCGTCGCTCGGCGCGGCAGCACACTCCACCTCTGCCTGCCCGGCAATCCGATGGCCGCGTTCGTCGGGCTCGTCGTGGTCGGGGCGCCTCTGATCGGGGGGCTGCTCGGGCGGCGACCCGCGCCTCCTCGGCAGGTGACCCTCGCCGTCGACGTGCCGCACCCGCGCTCGGGCGTGCTCGTGCAGGCGTACCGCGACACGGTCGACGGTGCGCTGCCGACCGTGCGGCAGTCGTCGGCAATGCTGCGCGGTCTGGCCGACGCCGACGGTCTGCTGATCGTGCCCGAGGGCGGCGCCCGGGCCGGCGAGATCGTGCCGGCGCTGGCGCTCCCATGGTGATCTGCGGCGAACGGGGGTAGACCTGACCCATGGCACGAATAACGTCACGGAAACCCGTGACCCGGCTGACCGTCGACGACGACGGGTCGACCGGAGTCCGGCGCACGATCGACACCCTCGCCGTCGAAGAGCCCCTCGAGATCCGCGTGGGCGGGCGCTCGCTCGCCATCACCATGCGGACGCCTGGCCACGACTTCGATCTCGCGGCCGGCTTCATGGTCTCCGAGGGCGTCATCTCGACCGGTGACGAGTTCGCCGCCGCGAGGTACTGCGCCGGCGCGACGGCCGAGGGGCTCAACACCTACAACGTGCTCGACGTCGCACTCGCCCCCGGGGTGCCCGCCCCCGACCCGAGCCTCGAGCGGGCCTTCTACACGACGAGTTCGTGCGGCCTCTGCGGCAAGGCCTCCATCGACGCGGTGCGCACGAAGTCGCAGCACTCGGTGCTGCACGATCCGCTCGTGCTCGACCCGGCCCTGCTCGCGACGTTCCCCGACCGGCTTCGCGAGGGCCAGGACGTCTTCGACAAGACCGGCGGGCTGCATGCCGCCGCCCTCTTCGACGGCGCGACGGGCGAGCTGCTCGTGCTGCGTGAAGACGTCGGTCGGCACAACGCCGTCGACAAGGTCGTCGGCTGGGCCGTGAAGGAGGGGCGGCTCCCCCTGAGAGGCACCGTCCTGATGGTCTCGGGTCGCGCCTCCTTCGAGCTCACCCAGAAGGCGTCGATGGCCGGCATCCCGATGCTCGCCGCCGTGTCCGCGCCGTCGTCGCTCGCCGTCGACCTGGCGACCGAGCTCGGCGTGACCATCGTGGGGTTCCTCCGCGGGCGCTCGATGGTCGTGTACTCGCGACCCGACCGGCTGGGGGCTCCCGACGAGACGGCGCGCGCCTCCTCCGGCGACGCGACCAGCGCCTCCTCGACCTCCCCCGGCGACGCGACCCGCGCCTCCTCGACCTCCCTTTCGGGCGCGACCCGCGCCTCCTCCCCCGTGCCCCTGACGATCGGATCGAGACCGTGACCGAGAAGCCCCCCGTCGACGACGTGAACGACGACGACATCGAGGTCGGCCCTCCGCGCGAGTGGGCGGCCGGCGTGCCCGGCGTGCTGCACTCGATGGAGCCCGCCATCAAGCAGCTCGGTCTCGCCCGCACCGTGAAGCTGATGACGTCGCTGAACCAGAAGGACGGCTTCGACTGCATGAGCTGCGCCTGGCCCGACCCGAACCACCGCAAGGTCGCGGAGTTCTGCGAGAACGGCGCCAAGGCGGTCACCTGGGAGGCCAACCCGGTGCTCGTGCCCGACTCGTTCTGGGCCGAGCACTCGATCGACGACCTGCTCGAGAAGTCCGAGTACTGGCTCGGCATGCAGGGCCGCCTGACGACGCCGGTGCACAAGCCCATCGGCAGCGACCACTACGAGCCGGTCAGCTGGGAGCGCGCGTTCGAGATCATCGGCGACAGGCTGAATTCGCTCGACAGCCCCGACGAGGCGTCGTTCTACACCTCGGGTCGCACCTCGAACGAGGCGGCGTTCGAGTACCAGCTGTTCGTGCGGGCCTTCGGCACCAACAACCTGCCCGACTGCTCGAACATGTGCCACGAGTCGACGGGTGCGGCCATGGGCGAGACCGTCGGCGTCGGCAAGTCGACGATCGCCTACGACGACTTCGAGCAGGCCGACCTCATCATCGTGCTGGGGCAGAACCCCGGCACCAACCACCCCCGCATGCTCACGGCGCTCGAAGACGCGAAAGGCAACGGCGCGGCGATCGTGGCCGTGAACCCGCTGCCCGAGGCCGGTCTCCGCAGGTACAAGAACCCGCAGCTGCCGCGCGGCATCGTGGGTCGCGGCACGAACATCGCCGACCAGTTCGTGCAGATCAGGCTGGGCGGCGACATGGCCCTGCTGCAGGCGGTCGCGAAGCGCGTGCTCGCCGCAGAGGACGCCGCGCCCGGCACCGTGCTCGACCACGCATTCCTGGCCGAGCACACCGTGGGGCTCGACGCCTTCCGCGAGCACATCGCCAAGGTCGACGACGACGAGGTGCTGCTCGCCACGGGCATCACGAGCGCCGAGATCGACGAGCTCGCCGAGCGCTACATCTCGGCCGAACGCGTGATCATCACCTGGGCGATGGGCATCACGCAGCACCGCAAGGCCGTCGACACCATCAAGGAGATCATCAACCTGCTGCTGCTGCGCGGCAACATCGGCCGACCCGGCGCCGGGGCCTCGCCGATCCGCGGGCACAGCAACGTGCAGGGCGACCGCACGATGGGCATCTGGGAGCAGATGTCCGACCAGTTCCTCGACGCGCTGCAGCGGGAGTTCCGCTTCGACCCGCCGCGGGAGCACGGCGTCGACGCGCTCAAGGGCATCAAGGCCATGCAGGAGGGGCGGATCAAGTTCTGGATGGGCATGGGCGGCAACCTCGTGGCCGCGATCTCGGACACCCAGCTGGCCGAGGCCGCCATGCGCGGCACGGAGATGACCGTCCAGGTCTCGACCAAGCTGAACCGGTCGCACGCAGTCGTGGGTGCCGAGGCGCTCATCCTGCCGACCCTCGGTCGCACCGAGATCGACGTGCAGAAGTCGGGTCCGCAGTTCGTCTCCGTCGAAGACACCGTCTGCTCGGTGCACGGCAGCCACGGCCAGGTGCCGCCGGTCGCGCCCGACCTGCTGTCCGAGGTCGCCATCGTCAGCAGACTCGCCCGAGTGACACTCCGTGATCGAGCCGATCTCGAGATCGACTGGCAGGCGTTCGAAGACGACTACGACACGCTGCGCGACCACATCAGCCGGGTCGTGCCGGGTTTCGAGCGGTACAGCGAGCGGGTGCGCAGTCGTGACGGCTTCGTGCTGCCCAACGGGCCCCGCGACTCGCGGACGTTCGACACAGCGGCGGGCAAGGCGATGATCACGGTCAACGAGCTCGAGCACGTCGAGCGGCCGGCGGGGCGCCTCCTGCTGCAGACCCTGCGGTCGCACGACCAGTACAACACCACGATCTACAGCCTGAACGACCGCTACCGCGGCATCAAGAAGGGGCGCGAGGTCGTCTTCATCAACCCCGACGACCTCGCCGAGCTGGGCCTCGTCGACGGCCAGCGGGTCGACGTGTTCACCGAGTGGACGGACGACGTCGAGCGGGTGCTGCGCGACTACCGGGTCGTGGCGTATCCGACGGCGCGGGGCTGCGCGGCCGCGTACTTCCCCGAGGCGAACGTGCTCGTCCCGCTCGACAGCGCGTCGATCGGCAGCAACACGCCGGTGTCGAAGGCCGTGCTGGTGCGCGTGGTGCCGGCGGCGGTGCCCGCGACGGTCTAGCAGCGGCGGTCTAGCCGCGGCGGGCGGCGGCGCGAACCGCCTCGACGGCGGTGGCGACCCCGCCGCTCCAGGGGGCGCCGTGACCGGGCAGGACCCAGGTCGCACCGGTCTCGACGAGCGCCGAGAGCGAGTCGAGGGCCTGCTCCGGCTCGTCCGTGAACGGCGCCGGTGCAGGCCCGACCGCACCGGTCAGCACGTGCCGCGTCGTCAGGGCGTCGCCCACGAACACAGTGTCGACGCCGGGCACGAACACGGCGATGCTGCCCTCGGAGTGCCCGGGCATCGGGATGATCTGCGGCGAACCCGGCAGATCGAGGGTCTCGCCGCCCTGCAGCTCGACGACCTCGGTGAGCCAGGTCGTCTTCGCGCCGCCCTTGCGCAGCGTGTAGGCGACGAACCCGAGCAGGGCCCCGAGTCGCATCTGCTGCTTGGCGTTCTTCGGCTTGGCGCCGCCCTTCGCTCGGGCGGCGTCGCCGGCGTGGATGAACACGGGCACGCCGTGCTCGCGACGCAGTCGCTCGGCGAAGCCGATGTGATCGCCGTCGCCGTGCGTGAGGATCAGCCCCTTCACGTCCGCGAGCGAGCGGCCGATCAGAGCCAGCTCGGCGACGAGTTCGGTGTGGAGACCGGGCAGCCCGGCGTCGATGACGGTGACACCGGCGGGGGTGACGACGAAGTAGGCGGCGACCACGTCGTTGCCGATGCGGTGGAGGGAGGGGGTGAGTTCCATGATGGCTACTCTAATTAGCCTTCATGGCTACTGTCAATAGCTATACTCGACGGATGCCGTCTCCTGAGCGCACCTCCCTCGAAGCCATCGTCCTCGCCGCCCGCGAGCTGCTCGAGACCGACGGCCCCGCCGGTCTCACGATGGCCGCCGTCGCGGCCCGCGTCGGCGTGCGCGCCCCCTCGCTCTACAAACGCGTGGACAGCAGGGAGGCGCTGGTCCAGCTGGTCGCGGAGGCCACCCTCTCCGATCTGGCCGTCCACCTCGACGGGGCTGCGAGCGCTCGACAGGTGCTCGACGGCTTCCGCTCGTTCGCGCACGAGCGACCGGCCGCGTTCCAGCTCGTCATGACGCCGGGCCCCGGCATGCCGCGAGCGCGAGCGGAGTTCGGGGCCGAGGCCAGCCGGGCGACCCTCCGGGTGGGCGCGGAGCTCGCCGGCGCCGAGAACGCCCTCGCAGCGGCCCGCACGCTCACGGCCTGGGTGGCCGGCTTCGTCGTGATGGAGCTGAACGGCGGGTTCCAGCTCGGCGGCGACGTCGACGACGCGTGGGAGTTCGGGACGGAACGGGTCGTCGCGGCCCTCGCCGCGCCTCCTCGGCCCTGATCTCGTACTGTCCGCCGCCCGCCGCTTGCCGCGGCCCGCGCGCCGCCCGGGTCAGGCGTCGAGAGCCAGGTGCGGGTACTCGGGCGACCGGCCCTGGAAGGTGAGGATCGCGTCGTTCTCGACCCGCCCCTCCTCGATCTCGATGGCACGGCGGATCGTGTCGGACTCGCGCCACGAGGCGGGGCCCTCCATCACGGTGCGGAGGAACGGCATCAGCGCCTCGCTGATCTCCCATGTGGTCGAGTTCCACAGCAGTGACGGGCTGTGGTCGACGGCGTAGTAGTTCGTCGTATCGCCGACGGTGATCATCGGCTCGGCGAAGGTCGTCGCGCGGGCCCACTCGAAGCCCATGCCCTCGTCGACCGAGACGTCGACGATGAGGCTGCCGGGGCGGAACGTCGCGAGGTCGCTCGTCCGCAGGTAGGTCAGGGGCGCGTTGGGGTCTTGGAGGGTGCAGTTCACGACGATGTCGTTCGCGGCCAGGAAGGGCGCGAGGGCGACCGGACCGTCGGGCGTGTTCACCGTGCTGGCGCCGGGGGTCTCGGGGTCGTGCTCGAACTGATGGATGTCGACCGAGGGGATGGGCGAGCCGACGGCCGCGATGTTGCGGTTGGTCAGCACGCGCACGTCGTGGATGCCGTGCGCGTTCAGGGCGGTGACGGCCCCGCGGGCGGTGGCGCCGAAGCCGATCACGACGGCGCTCAGGCGGCGGCCGTAGTCGCCGGTCGAGCCGCAGAGCTGGAGGCCGTGCAGCACCGAGCAGTAGCCGGCGAGCTCGTTGTTCTTGTGGAAGACGTGCAGGGCGTAGCCGCCGTCGGGCTGCCAGTGGTTCATGGCCTCCCACGCGATGAGGGTGAGCTTCTTGTCGATGGCGAGCTGGGTGATCTCGCGGTCCTGCACGCAGTGCGGCCAGCCCCAGAGGGTCTGCCCGTCGCGCAGCCCGGCGAGGTCGTCAGCCTGGGGCTTCGGCAACAGGACGACGTCGCTGTCGGCGATGATCTGCCCACGGTCGGCGAGGGCCACGAGCGGCTCGAGGTCGGAGTCGGGGATGCCGAAGCGCAGGCCGTAGCCGCGCTCGAGGGTCATGCTCGCACGCAGATCGGCGTCGATCCGCTCGAGGTGGGCGGGGTGGATCGGGAGGCGCCGCTCGTCGGGTTTGCGGGAGGTCGCGAGGACGCCGAGGCGCAGCAGTGCGGGGGCGGGCGTGATTCGGCTCATGCCTGACCTTAGACGAGGCAGACTCAGGCCCGGGACCGGTGGCGCCGGCTGACGCGGGTCAGGGCAATCAGCCTCGTAGGACGTCTCCGCTCGACGAGACACTGCCGTACGGCCAATTGACCCACGAGTCCGTCTCGTGGGTCCGGAAGAGTCGGTGACAGGTGGTCATGCACTCCTGGAAATCGCGCCGACCGTCTCGCGTCACGCCCAGGCGCTCTCGCAAGGCTCGGAGTCCCACGACGTGCTCAGGAGCACCACCCACCGGCAGTACATCGAACTCGCGGTGACCCCACCTGAAGACGGACCACCCGCTAGGCCTGGCCGTCATCCTGAAGAACCGGAGGTAGTTGTAGTCACTGGAGTCGGTCACGGTGTGAACAGTTCGCCGGTGCTGACGGTGATGCCCGTCGGGTACTCGACCCACAGGTCGCTACCCTCGCGGAACAGCTGCGCGGCCGTCATGTCGCACTCCTGGAAGTCGCGACGCGAGGTGGGCGACGCGCCCAGCGCCTCCCTCACCTGCGACAACGGCACGCGTCGGATGACACCCGGCGACGACATGACCTCGTACTCCGACTCCCCGCGCTTGAAGACCAGCCGTCGGGCCGGCGAGGCCACCTGGCGGAAGTACGGACGTCGATCGATCACCATGGCTCCATTCCATCGATCTCCTGCACCGCTGTCCGGTCGACGCCTGAGACGGCACTCCCCCATTCTGGGGCGCGCCGAGCCCCCATCGAGCGCCCCGTGATCTCCGAACAACCCTCGGGTCCGACGGATTCGTGACGTTTCCGTCTCGCGGAACGTCTCAATGACGTACCCGGGCGTCCACCACGCGCCTCGGCACCGGACCGCATCGGACCAGGAGGATTAATGACGAGCGCCTACGCACCCCCGCAGGAGGGCGACACCCGCCCGATCGCCGTGCAGGTCGACCCGGCCTTCCGCCGCTCCGAAGAGGGAACCGACGATCTCCTCGACGCCTGCGCGCGCCTCCAGGATCTGTACCGCGGTCGTCACTTCCGCGCCCGCCGCTCCGACGAGCCGTTCGTGTTCCGTTACGCCAGCGCCGGCGACGAGCGCATGAGCCTCCGCACCGCGACCTTCACCGGTCATCTGCAGGGCGACGTCCCCTACTCGAAGGACTACGTCGTGTCGTGGCTGCGCTCGGGTACGGCCACGATCGAGCACCACGGGGGGCAGTTGACGAGTCTCGGCGGGCAGCCGTTCCTCATCCCGTCCGAGACGTCGTTCTCGTTCATGATGACGCCGCACCGCAACAACATGGTGCACGCCGACGCGACGTTCCTCGAAGACCTGGCGACCGAGCGCCACGGCGGCCCCTCGCAGCGCATCGTCTTCGACCACACCGCCGCCCCCTCGCCGGAGGCGCTGGTCGCCTGGCGAGCCGCCATCAGCGCCACCACGCCCGCCATCGTCACCGAGAAGGCGTCGCCCTTGCTCCGCCACGAGGCGCAGGTCACTCTGGTGCGCGCGATGCTCGACCTCTTCCCCTGGCAGGCGGTCGACGTGCCGAGCAGCCTGCGGACCGAGCGGACGGCGCGCCTCCGCGTCGCGGTCGAGTACGTGCACGCGTACGCCGATCAGCCCATCACACCGGCTGACATCGCGCGGGCCGCCGGCATGCACACGCGCACGCTGCAGCAGGCGATGAACGACCACCTCGGTGCGAGCCCGATGAACTACCTGCGGCAGGTGCGTCTCGACAAGGCGCACGACGAGCTCGTCGCGTCGTCGCGCGACGAGGCACTCGTCTCGGAGATCGCCCGCCGCTGGGGCTTCGGCAACCTCGGCCGATTCTCCGCCGCCTACGTCAAGCGCTTCGGCGAGTACCCCCGCGACACCCTGCTGCGCTGACGCTCATAACGATAGACCTAACAATACTTTGGAATAGACATTCACGTTCCTCATGCAAAGAAGGCATCTAATTTCGAGAATATAGCCTAAGTAGTCAATGAGCAAACCGCTATGGCTACAAATGAGCCGAGAGGCAGGCAATTCTAGTGAAGGATGGCTCGATCTCGTATCTAGATCTGCTCTACGAAACCTCGGCTATTGGTTTATGACAATGCATTCCGACAGATATGTCTTTTGCTTGCACGCCAAGTGCTAAGCGCGAACTAAGTGCCAGTATTTGAATTACTTAACTTATGAGAAACATTTCACCATGGCCATAAGAGTGCACGCATTAATGCTGGTTGGCGCCCTGGTGATCAGCCAATCCCGCGTTCTTGGGCTAAATTTCCGAGTCGTGCCCGCGTGTTGATTAGTTCAATCTACTATAGGCAGCCTCGTAATAAGCTAGCATATCTTTCCATCCAAGACCAGCCGAGGGTGACTCTAGTCTTTCTCGCGCATAATCCATACCGCTAAGCAGGAAAACTTCGGTTGGCTTACGGAGTTCCGGGTACTCATTAGCATTCGAAACAATTATCTCAACGGCAGTCCTTTGTTCAGCGACCGCTAGATGACGCCGTCCATCCGCCGGCGTACCGTGCGCAATCGCGACGAGAGTCATCATGAACTCCGAATTCTCACGGACCCTCTGACGCACCAGGTCCTTACTTCGACTGGCAGTTTCACGATCTAGGTGACGAAGATTCATCCTTTGACTGAGAAGCGAAATAACCCCGGCGACCGCAGCCGATAGAACCGTACTTGCAAGAAGGACCGGAAGAGCAGGCAAGATGTCCACACCGCAATTATGACAGCATGAAACCGATTACGTGTGCCGTTTTCGATCAGGAGTTGATAAAGATCGCGCTCGCTGGTTGAACACAGCTCGGCAAGCCGGGCCTCGCAATCCGCGCGTCTTATGTACGCCCGCCATCGGCACCCTGGAGTCCTGGAATAACATCAATCTAAGTTATAGCTGTGACCGTGTCAGACGCTAGATGAAAGTCAGCAATGATTAATGTTCATGAAGGGCTGCGTAGTCCGCCGCACGGTCAGAACGTGATTTCATCGTTGTGTCTCCTTTTACCGCCAGGTCGTCGCGAGCTGCAATGTAGAAGAGATCTCGGGCATGACTAGCCTTAATGTAACGGCGCTCATATTCATTTGCAACCGGCATCGTCTGTGCGAGTAGATAATCCTCGATTTGTTGCTGTGCATACTTCCACAGTCGCGCGCTCTCGGCGACCGACTTGCTTCCGATTAGCAATATATCCTCGAGTTCAGCAGACCGAAGCGGGCTGATTTCGGCGAGGGCTACTCGCCCTTGGTCACGGGTCAGCGGAGCCCTGCTCTTCGCGACTCCAAGCTCGGCGCCCATCTGCCGACAAACTCTAACTTCCTTTTTGACTTCGCGAGCGTAGGCCACATACGTGGATCTGCGTGCGTCGAGAAGGCGTCGCGTCTCGGATCGCCTCCATTCCATATTGGCCAAAGCGAACGATCCCCACACTGTGAGGCAAGCGACCAAGAGGCCGCCGACGAACGCAAACACATAACCGAGCACGTCGAGAGCTGGACTTGAGGTAGAAAACACGAGCATAAGTAGAATCTACGGGTAAACCTCACGTGCACGCTGTCTCGCGTTCGTGCCTATCGCAAACTCAACGACGCAAGTCTGGTGTCATCTACCAATCATGCTCCGGGGACCCACTTGACCATGTCCACCAGAAGCGCGTACCGACACTCAGCTTCCGCTCTAACGGCTTCGACCACCCCGGAGCCTTGTGCCCGATCGAGGATCGCACCCGGCTCCGGAGCCTTCGAACAAGCCGTTTCGCGCGCGCCCGCCACCCCCGCGCCCGCCCCGCCCCGCCCCGCCCCGCCCCGCCCCGCCCTGAGGCTGCTGGAACCGTAGACAACAAAATGGGCAGCGCCGTTCCGCTGTTCACCCCTGGGGTGGGGAGAGGGGGAGGCTAATGGCCTGCGCCTAGCCAGCGACGACATGGCGTGTCTGCTTTACGTCGTTCGCAACTGCTTCAAGTGCCGCCGCGACGCTGAGCCTGTCGAAATTCGCGGCCGTGAGGTCCTCCGGGTAGCGGGCGTTATGACGTCGGGAGAAGTTGAGCGGATCGATGTGCGTGAAGAGGAACAGTGGTTGTCCGTCGAAGACGGATCAATGCCACCCAGACGACTTGATCGCCTACTGATGGAAGAAAACCACGACTAAAGCGGGCATCGAGGGAATCACGCTCTGCGATCTGCGCCACTAGTTCGCGTCTGGGCTGATCGCATCAGGCTGCTCTGTCGCAACGGTGCAGCGAGCCTTGGGCACTCGTCCCCGTCATTACGCTGAACACGTACACCCACCTCTGGCTATGGGCGGAGGATCACACGAGGAACGCAGCTGGTGCCCTGATGCGGGCCACGATTCCTACTCTTGCGGACTCCCTGCAGGCCAGAGGGGCTTAAACCGCACCGGCTGGGGGTGTCAGTTGTTGAAGCGGAACTCCACCACGTCGCCGTCCTGCATGACGTACTCCTTGCCCTCGATGCGGGCCTTGCCGGCCGAGCGCGCCTCCGCGATGGAGCCGGTCTCGACGAGGTCGTCATACGAGATGACCTCGGCCTTGATGAAGCCCTTCTCGAAGTCGGTGTGGATGACACCGGCGGCCTGCGGGGCCTTCCAGCCCTTGCCGATCGTCCAGGCGCGGGTCTCCTTCGGGCCGGCCGTCAGGTAGGTCTGCAGCCCCAGCGTCTCGAACCCGATGCGGGCGAGCTGGTCGAGACCCGACTCGTCTTGCCCGAGCGACTCGAGCAGCTCGGCCGCGTCGTCGTCGTCCAGGCCGATCAGCTCGGACTCGACCTGTGCGTCGAGGAAGATCGCCTCCGCCGGAGACACGAGCGCCTGCAGCTCGGCCTTGCGCGCCTCGTCGGTCAGCACGGCCTCGTCGACGTTGAAGACGTAGATGAAGGGCTTGGCGGTGAGCAGCCCCAGCTCGCGGATCGGCTCGAGGTCGATGCTCGTCGACGACAGCGCCTCGCCGCGCTGCAGGGCGTCACGGGCGGCCACGGCGGTCTCGTGCACGATCGGCTCGACGCGCTTGAGGCGGAGCTCCTTCTCGTAGCGAACGAGCGCCTTCTCGACGGTCTCGAGGTCGGCCAGGATCAACTCGGTGTTGATCGTGCCCATGTCGCTCTCGGGGTCGACCTTGCCGTCGACGTGCACGACGTCGGGGTCGTCGAAGCCGCGCACGACCTCGGCGATGGCGTCGGCCTCGCGGATGTTCGCCAGGAACTTGTTGCCGAGCCCCTCGCCCTCGCTCGCGCCCTTGACGATGCCGGCGATGTCGACGAACGACACGGGCGCGGGAAGGATCTTCTCGCTGCCGAAGACGCCGGCGAGCACCTGGAGGCGCGGGTCGGGCAGGTTGACGATGCCGACGTTCGGCTCGATGGTCGCGAACGGGTAGTTCGCCGCCAGCACCTGGTTCTTGGTCAGGGCGTTGAACAGGGTGGACTTGCCGACATTGGGCAGTCCGACGATCGCGATAGTGAGAGCCACGAGGGTCAAGCGTACCGGGCATGCCGTGCCACCGGGGCGGAGCGGACCCGAGGAGGCGCGGGTCGCCCTCCGACCGGTCCTGTGGAGGGACTGTCGGAGGCGCGTGAGACCATGACCCAATGCCCATCGACTTCACCGCGATCGACTTCGAGACCGCGAACTCGAGCAGCGCCAGCGCCAGCGCCTGCTCCGTCGGCCTCGTCAAGGTCCGCGACGGCGTCGTCGTCGACAAGGCGGGCTGGTTGATCCAGCCGCCTGCGGGGCACGACGAGTTCTCCGAGTGGAACACGCGCATCCACGGCATCGTCGCCTCCGACGTCCTCGGCGCGTTCGGCTGGGCCGAGCAGTTCGACCTGATCGCCGATTTCGCCGGCGACGACGTCTTCGTCGCTCACAACGCCGGCTTCGACATGGGCGTCATCAAGGCCGCCTGCGCCGCAACCGGCCTCACTCCCCCGGCCTGGTCGTATCTCTGCAGCCTCCAGGTCGCCCGCAAGACGTACACGCTCGACTCGTACCGCCTCCCCCTCGCGGCCGCGGCCGCCGGCTTCACCGGCTTCTCGCACCACGACGCCCTGGCCGACGCCGAGGCCTGCGCGGCGATCGTCACGCACGCGTCGGCGTTCCACGGCGCCGCCGACCTCGTCGAGCTCGCGTCGCTCGCCGCGGTCAAGGTGAAGGTGCTGAAGCCGGCAGCTCTGCCCGACCCCGAGGGCGCCGAGCCGACCAGGCGGCGACTCAAGGTCTTCTTCAGCTGACCCTCTGAGCCACTACCCTCCGAGTCACGCTCGTCAGCGAGCGATGTCGGTGGCCGCTGCCACACTGCTCGACATGGTCTCCTCGCTCGTCGCCTTCCTCCTCGCTCTCGTCGCCCTCGTCGTCGGGGCCCTCGTCGGCGCCCTGGCCGGCCGCTCCCGCAGCGCCGCGACCGCCGCGCAGCTGGCCGCCGACGCCGCAGCGGCGCGGGCGACCGCCGAGTCGTACCAAGAGCGGCTCCACGAGCAAGACCAGCAGTACCGTCGGCAGATCGCGGGGCAGGAGGCACGGCTCGCCGAATTCCAAGACCGTCTCCGAGACATCCGCATCACCGAGGCCGAGCGCACCCGCTCCGAGGGGCACGTTCTGACCGCCCTCAGCCCGGTCGCGCAGAGTCTCGCCGCCGTGCAGCAGAAGGTCGCCGAGCTCGAAGAGCAGCGCACCCACCAGTACGGTGCGCTCAGCGAGCAGCTGCGCAGCGCGGCGGAGTCCGAAGAGCGCCTGCGGAGCACCGCCGAGAGTCTCGCGTCGGCGCTCAAGTCGAACAGCACCCGAGGGGTCTGGGGCGAGACCCAGCTGCGCAACGTGGTGCAGGCCGCCGGCCTGGTCGAGCGCGTCGACTTCGACGTCCAGACGAGCATCCACTCCGACGCGGGCACGGGACGCCCCGACATGGTGGTGCACCTGCCGGGGGGCAAGAACATCGCCGTCGACGCCAAGGTGCCGTTCACCTCGTACCTCGAGGCCAGTGCCATCCCCGCGACGGCCGGCGGCGAAGAAGGGGCCCGACGCGAGGCCCTGCTCAACCAGCACGTCAAGGCGCTGCGCTCCCACGTCGACGCCCTCGCCTCGAAGAGCTACTGGTCGGGGCTCGAGTCGTCACCCGAGCTGGTCATCGCCTTCATCCCGAGCGAGTCCCTCGTCGCCTCGGCGCTCGAAGCCGACCCCTCGATCATGGATTACGCGTTCCAGAAGCGGGTGGCGCTGGCGTCCCCCGTCACCCTGTGGTCGGTGCTGAAGACCATCGCCTTCAGCTGGCAGCAGGACGTCGTCACCGCCGAGGCCAAGACGCTCTTCGATCTCAGCAGAGAGCTGTACGGCCGCCTCTCGACGATGGCCGGTCACGTCGACAAGCTCGGCAGATCGCTCCGCGGGTCGGTGTCCGACTACAACCGATTCGTCGGCTCGCTAGAACGCACCGTCCTGCCGTCCGCCCGTCGCCTCAGCATGCTCGACGAGACGAAGGTGCTCGCCGCACCGACGCCCATCGAAGAGACCCCGCGCGACCTGACGGCCGCCGAACTGACGTCCGCCCTCGACGCCGATCGAGAACGACACGGCGCGAGGGCGGACGACGAATAGCCTCAGGGGCTAGGCGGTCTCTCCGTACCACTTCGAGACGAGGTGGTCGGCCTCGACGCGGCGGATCGTGCCCGAGTGCGAGCGCAGCACGATACTCGAGGTGCGGATCATGCCCTGCTTGCGTGTGACACCGGCGACTAGCGCGCCGTCGGTGACACCGGTGGCGACGAAGTAGGCGTTGTCGCCGGTCACGAGGTCGTCCTGGTCGAGCACGCGGTCGAGGTCGTGACCGGCGTCGATGGCCTTCTGGCGCTCGGCGTCGTCCTTCGGGGCGAGACGCGTGAGGATGAGACCGCCGAGGGCCTTCACGGCGCAGGCCGTGATGATGCCCTCGGGGGTGCCGCCGACGCCGACGCACATGTCGATGCGCGAGTCGGGGCGGGCGGCGTTGATGCCGCCGGCGACGTCGCCGTCGAGCAGCAGACGGGTCGATGCGCCGACGGCGCGGATCTGGGCGATCAGGTCGGCGTGACGGGGGCGGTCGAGCACCGCGATCTGCATGTCCTCGACGGCGATGCCCTTGGCCGAGGCGAGCGCCACGATGTTCTCGCCGATCGGACGATCGAGATCGATGATGCCGATGCCCTCGGGCCCGGTGACGATCTTGTCCATGTAGAAGACGGCGCTGGGGTCGAACATGCTGCCGCGGTCGCTGACCGCGATGACCGACAGGGCGTTCATGCGACCGGCGGCGGTGAGGCTCGTGCCGTCGATGGGGTCGACGGCGATGTCGCAGGCGGGGCCGAAGCCGTTGCCGACGTGCTCGCCGTTGAAGAGCATCGGCGCTTCGTCCTTCTCGCCCTCGCCGATGACGACGACCCCGTCGAAGGCGACGGTGCCCAGGAACTTCCGCATCGCGTCGACGGCGGCCTTGTCGGCGGCGTTCTTGTCGCCCTTGCCGATGAAGGGGGCGGAGCGGATCGCGGCCGCTTCGGTCGCCCGGACCAGCTCCATTCCGAGGTTTCGATCGGGGTGCGAGTAGAGGGTTCCGGAGGGTGAGTCAGCCATTCCTGAAGCATAGTCCGGCGTCGTCGACGTTCGACAACGTGCGATATGTTTGCAGATCGCATGCAGAACTCGTGTTCCACCGAAAGGCGCCCATGAAGCTCACCTCCCGCCGACCCGCGAGGGTGCTGACCGCCGCTGTGGCCGCGCTCGTCGTCGTCCTCGGCGACCCGTCCATCGCCTCCGCCGCGACCACGCCGAACTCGAACGACGTCGAGATCGCCGTCCGCGTGACGAGCGACGGTCTCGGCCGATTCACGGCGGACGACCGCCCCGGGGGCGACAGCGGCCCCGCGAACGGCATCGTGCGCACGGGTGACGCGGTGGTCTACGGCGTGACCGTGGGCACGACCGAGGGCACGGCGTCGGGTGGCGAGTTCTCCCTCACCGCGCCTCCCGGGCTCGGCTGGTCGCGCCTGCCCGACGACTGCGCCCGCGAGGGGTCCGCCATCGAGAGCGACGTCCTCCGCTGCCGACTGGGCACGCTCACGAGCGGCGCCCGCACGGTGAGCGTGGCCGCCTCGGTCGCCGTCGCCCTCCCTCACGCGACGTCTCTGACGGTCACCGCAGAGGCCCGCGCCGATGCCAACGATCCCGTCCGCGCCGTCGCCCCCTCGCTCGTCGTATCGGCGGCGCCCCGCTACGACGTATCCATGAACCGCGCCCTGCCCACGCTCGCCGAGGCCGTGGGTCCCGACGGCGTCACTCCCGGCTTCCGCCTCGTCTACCCGCTCCTCGTCCACTGGAACGGTCTCATCGAGGGCGGCGGGCTCCTCGGGGTCGAGCCCCTCGGCGAGCGCATGACCCTCGTCGACGACGTCTCGCGCATGTACGGCGGCGACGCCAGCCCGGCCGTGCTCTCCCCCCTCGACGGCGCTCCGGCCTGCGGCCCGAACACGGGCCAGGTCGAGTCGATGCCGGGCGGCGTCGGCGGCGGGTCGACCAACGTCGTCGACTCGGGCACGATCGTCTGCAGCCAGGCGGCACCGGGCGAACCGGTGTCTATCTCGATCACCGGGGCCGACACCTCGATGTCGTCGCTCCCTACCAAGAACGTGCTCGGCAGCGACATCCTCGGAGGCGCGCTGCCGTACGTCGTGTCGGCCTACGTCTCCCTGTGGGTCCCCGAGCTCACCGAGCAGGGGACGTTCCGGGCGACGAACACCTACCGGGACTTCGTCGCCGACTCCGTGAGCGGTCGAGCCAACTACGACGGGGAGGGCGAGCCCGTCGCGAACAACTCCGTGGCCCGCGACGTCAGCAAGGGCTCAGGCGCCGGCGGCTCGCTGCGCTATCTCGGCATCGACGTCGAGACGGGGGCTTCGTTCAACCTCTCCGGCAAGAACAACCTCCCCTACGTCACGCCGGCACAGCCGGTCATGAGCATGCTCGGAGTCCGCAACTCCGGCACGGCTCCGTGGCAGGAGGCCGTCTCGTGCATCGTCTTCGACAACTCGGTGCAGACGCTCCGCGAACAGCGCGCCGGCGTCTGGGCGACGTCGACGCTCCCCGCGGTGACGGGCCGACCCGAGTTCGCGGCCTTCGACGGCTCGGAGCCCACCACGGCCCGCGACGCGACCTGCGGCGACGACGATCTGGAGTGGCACGCCGATCCGCGATCCGTGCCGGGCGGCGCCGAGTCCGTCGGTGCGGTGCGGTGGACGTACGACCACCCGGGCACCACCTCCATCAGCTTCGGCGCTCATCTCCGCATCGAGCCGCGCCTCGACGACGAGACGCGCCCGCGCACCTTCGCCGCCATCCGCACATCCCCGACCGCCGGGTGGACGAACGACCGGAGCGACGCCGAGGCCGCCAACGGAGGGTGGGCCGACTTCCTCACGGTGACGAGCAACATGGCCCGCATCCGGAGCGCCGTCGTCGACCCCGGTCACGACGCCGACAGCACACCTGACGAGACGACCTACGTCACCGCCGGCGGGACGACGACCTACGCCCTGTACCCGAGCCTGACGAACGCCTCCCGCGACCGGGTCGACGAGGCCGTCACGGTCGAGGCCCATCTGCCGGCCGGCACGTCGTTCGTGCCAGGGAGCGCCTCCCCGACCCCCGAGGTCGATCGGATCGAGATCGACGGGGTCGTCCGCCAGCGGCTCACCTGGTCGATCGCCCCGGTCGCGGTCAACGACACGATCGACCCGCTGACCTTCGACGTCCGCTTCGACAGCGTCCCCGTGGGCGGCGAGGCCCGGCTGGAGGCGGTGGTGGCGTCGACCCGTGACGTCTCGGCGCTCTGGGCCCGAGTCGCCCACCGCACGGTGACCGTCCTCGAGGGCGGCGGCTTCGACGCGGAGGAGACCGTCGACCGGCCCGTCCGCGTGGTCGGCGACGATGCGACCTTCACCCTGTCGTATCGCAACACGGGCACGACCATCCTGCCGAACAGCTCGTTGATCACGATCCTCCCCCACGACGCCGACGGGCGAGGCACCACCGGCGAGCGGGCCGAGCTGGGCGGGCCGCTCTCCTCCGCCGCTCCGACGGATGTGATCCGGTACACGACGAGCCCCTCCGACGAGCTCTCGCACGACCCCGTCCACCCGTCCAACCTCGACGGCGGTGAGACGACCTGGTGCCTGGCGGATGACTTCGGGATCGACGACTGCCCGGCCTCGTTCGCCGCGGTCACGGGCGTCCGGGTCGAGAGGAGCGAGCCCATAGCCGCCGGCGCGGAGGTGCATCACGACCTGGTCGTCGACGGCGCATCCGCCGGTCGCGAGACCTGGGCCTCGACCTTCGGACTCAGGGTCGGCGGCATCGACTGGACCTCGACGTCGACGGTGGCCTCGACACGCGCCGTGGCCGGATCGATCGGCAGCAGGGTCTGGATCGACTCGGATGCCGACGGGGTCCGCGCCGATGACGAATCCGCGGTCGCCGGGCACGCGGTGTCCCTGCGCGGGACGGACGACCGGGGCGACGACGTGACGGCCGAGACCGAGACCGACGCCGAGGGCCGCTACGAGTTCACCGCTCTGCGCCCGGGCGACTACGTCGTCGACTTCGGGGCCGCGCCCCATGGCTGGACGCTCCAGCACGTTGGCGACGACGAGTTCGACTCGGACGTCGACGAGCGGGGAGCGGCCGAGACCCGACTCGACGAGATCGTCGTCGTCGACGGCAGTCTGACCGGAGTGACCCGACACGATCGGGTCGATGCGGGGATGCTCCCGGCGCCGGTGAACGGCGGCGACGGGACTCCCCTGCCGCCCGACCGGGGTTCCGCTTCCGGCACCGGTCCCGGCCCCGGCCCCGGCCCCGGTGACTACACGGCGTCACGGACGCCCGGCGACACGGACGCCCCGAGGCTGGCCTTCACGGGTGCGGACGCCGCGGGCCCGGCCCTCGTCGGCGCGGCTCTGGCCCTCGCGGGGCTCGTTCTGCTCGCCCTCCGTCACCGACGCCCGTCGAGGCACGACCCCCGGTGAGGCCTCCGGGCGTCACCCGATCGTCGCTGACTAGGGTGGTGGCTGCAGCCACCACCCGCAATCGAAGGAGATGCAATGCCCGTCGCAACCCCTGAGCAGTACGCCGAGATGCTCGACAAGGCCAAGACCAAGGGCTTCGCCTACCCGGCCGTGAACGTCTCGTCGTCGCAGACGATCAACTCCGTTCTGCAGGGTCTCACCGAGGCGGGCAGCGACGGCATCATCCAGGTCACGACCGGCGGTGCCGACTACTTCGCCGGGCACACCGTCAAGAACCGCGCGGCCGGGGCGATCGCCTTCGCGAAGTTCGCGACCGAGGTCGCGAAGAACTACCCGATCACCGTGGCCCTCCACACCGACCACTGCCCGAAGGACGCCCTCGACGGCTTCGTGCTCCCGCTCATCGCAGCCAGCGAGGAGGAGGTGCGAGCGGGTCGCAACCCGCTCTTCCAGTCGCACATGTGGGACGGCTCCGCGGTGCCCCTCGACGAGAACATCTCCATCGCCGAAGACATGCTGAAGCGCACCCGGGCGATCAACGCAATCCTCGAGGTCGAGATCGGCGTCGTCGGCGGCGAAGAGGACGGCGTCGAGCACGAGGGCACGAACGACGCCCTCTACACGACGGTCGGCGACGTCACCCGGGTCGTCGAGGCCCTGGGCCTCGGCGAGAACGGCCGGTACATCGCCGCCCTGACCTTCGGCAACGTGCACGGGGTCTACAAGCCGGGCAACGTGAAGCTGCGTCCCGAGCTGCTCGGCGAGATCCAGCAGGGCATCCGCGAGCGCTTCGACACGGCCGAGAAGCCCCTCGAGCTCGTGTTCCACGGCGGATCCGGCTCGTCCGACGCCGAGATCCGCGAGGCCGTCTCGAACGGCGTCGTCAAGATGAACCTCGACACCGACACGCAGTACGCCTTCAGCCGCTCGATCGCCGACACGGTGCTGAAGAACTACGACGGCTTCATCAAGGCCGACGGCGAGGTCGGCAACAAGAAGCAGTACGACCCCCGCGCCTGGGGCAAGGTCGCCGAGTCCGCCATGGCGGCCCGAGTCGTCGAGGCGACCAGGCAGCTCGGCTCGTTCGGTCAGTCGGGGAGCTGACCCGCGCCTCCTCGGCTCTCATCGCCGTAGACGACGAACGGGCCCGCAGCATGCGCTGCGGGCCCGTTCTCGTCGTATCAGAGCGTCAGAGCGAGGGGCCCGAACCGTCGAGGATCGACTGGACGAAGGCCGCGTCGCCGAACAGGACGCCGAGCACGAGGACCATCTGCACGATCGACATCAGCACCCCGGCCGACAACGGCACCCAGAAGGTGACCTTGCGGGCGGCGAGTCGACGGATGCTCCACATGAGGGTGATCGCGAAGACCGCCACGGTCAGCACGGCGATGATCACGCCGGAGCGCTGCAGGGCCTCCTGGCCGGTGAAGGCGTCGGTCGAGTAGCCCGCGCCGCTGAGGGCGGAGAGCAGCGTCGACGAGAACGTCGAGGCCATCACCACGTTCGAGATGACGCTGTACAGACCGATGCCCAGCAGGACGAACGTGGCGACGCGGTCGAATCGCCGTGCTCCCGAGAGATCACCGGCACCGGGACGAGGAGGCGCGCCCCACGCACCGGGGGTCGTCGCGTCTCGAGGGCCCGCCTGCGGAGTGGGCGCAGTGCCGTCGCTCCTGCCCGGGGGCGGGGTCTGCGTCTCGACGGGGGCGACGGGGTTGACCCACCCCTCCGGTGCGTACTCGCCGTAGCGCGGGCGGGGACGCTCGTCGCGCTGCGCCATGGGCGGCTGCTGACGATCGTCGGTCATCGGGTCCGACCGCCGAGGCCGCGCGCGTCGACCTGACCGCTCGCGTCCTTGCGGAGCTCCTTCGGCAGCGAGAACATGAGGTCCTCCTCGGCCGTGACGACCTCCGCGACGTCGAGGTAGCCGGCGTCGGCGAGATCGTCGAGCACCTCCTTGACGAGGATCTCGGGAACCGAGGCGCCCGAGGTGACGCCGACGGTCTCGACACCGTCGAGCCACTCCTGGCGGATCTCGGACGAGAAGTCGACGCGGTAGGCGGCCTTGGCCCCGTGCTCGAGGGCGACCTCGACCAGACGGACGCTGTTCGAGCTGTTGGCCGACCCGACCACGATCACGAGATCGGCCTCGGGCGCGACCTTCTTGATCGCGACCTGGCGGTTCTGCGTGGCGTAGCAGATGTCGTCGCTCGGAGGGTTCTGGATGGTCGGGAACCGCTCGCGCAGGCGGCGCACGGTCTCCATGGTCTCGTCGACGCTCAGCGTGGTCTGCGAGAGCCACACGAGGTTCTCGGGGTCGTCGATGACGAGGTCGTCGACCTCCTCCGGGTTCTGCACGAGGGTGGTGCGATCGAGCGCATGACCCATCGTGCCCTCGACCTCTTCGTGCCCGGCGTGACCGATGAGGATGATGTGCCGACCCTGGCTGCCGAAGCGCACGGCCTCGCGGTGCACCTTCGTGACGAGCGGGCAGGTGGCGTCGATGGCCTGCAGCTGGCGGTCGGCGGCGCCCTGCACGACGGCCGGCGAGACACCGTGCGCACTGAAGACGATGTGCGACCCCTCGGGGACCTCGTCGACCTCGTCGACGAAGATCGCGCCCTGGCTCTCGAGCGTCGACACGACGTGGACGTTGTGCACGATCTGCTTGCGCACGTAGACGGGCGAACCGTAGTGCTCCAGCGCCTTCTCGACGGCGATCACCGCTCGGTCCACGCCCGCGCAGTAGCCGCGTGGGGCCGCGAGCAGCACACGCTTGTGTCCAGTGACAGGGGTATCCCTTAGCCTGTTACGCACCGCAGGAACACGCGGTGTCGGCAGGTCGATGGCAAGGGCGCCGTTGGTGATATGGCTCACCAGTCGATTGTAGGTGCGACGACTGGTCGCGTACTGAGAGCGGCGGGTCGAGTCGTGTCGATGCGGCCGATGCCGACCCTGCCCACCCTCACCGAGCATCCTCGACATCGGTCGACGACAGGAGACGAATGACGATCGTGCCCCCGCCGCCCACGGCGGACGCCCCCTGGCCCGTCGGCCTGCTCGCGACCAAGCTGCGCGACTGGATCGACCGACTGGGCACGGCCTGGGTCGAGGGCGAGATCACGCAGTGGAACGTGTCGGGGGGCAACGTCTACGGCAAGCTCCGAGACCTCGAACAAGACGCCACGGTGTCGTTCTCGATCTGGTCGAGCGTCAAGTCGCGGGTGCCCGCCGATCTCAAGCAGGGCGACCGGGTCGTCGCCGCCGTCAAGCCGAACTACTGGGTCAAGGGCGGCTCGCTGACCATGCAGGTGTTCGACATGCGGCACGTCGGGCTCGGCGACCTCCTCGAGCGACTCGAGCGACTCCGGGTCAAGCTCACGGGCGAAGGGCTGTTCGCGCCCGAGCGCAAGAGACGTCTGCCGTTCCTGCCCCAGTGCATCGGGCTCGTCACCGGCAGAGACAGCGACGCCGAGAAGGACGTGCTCCGCAACGCGCAGCTGCGGTGGCCGTCCGTCGAGTTCCGGGTGGTGCATGCCGCGGTGCAGGGCGACCGGATGGTCTCCGAGGTGACCGCGGCCGTGCAGCGGCTCGACGCCGATCCCGAGGTCGACGTCATCATCGTGGCCCGAGGCGGGGGCGACTTCCAGAACCTCCTGGGCTTCAGCGACGAGACGCTCATCAGGGCGGTCGCCGCCTGCACGACCCCCGTCGTCAGCGCCATCGGTCACGAGGCCGACCGTCCGCTGCTCGACGAGGTGGCCGATCTGCGCGCCTCGACGCCCACCGACGCCGCCAAACGTGTCGTGCCCGACGTCACCGAAGAGCTCTCTCGGGTGCAGCAGGCCCGCGCGCGCATCGGGCAGCGGCTGACGGCGCTCGTCGCCACCGAGGTCGACCGGCTCGAGCAGATCCGCAGCCGTCCGGTGCTCGCGTCGCCGCAGACCCTCGTCGACGTCCGAGCCGACGAGATCGTCCGGGCCGTCGCGCGGGGCCGAGAGCTCGTCGTCCGGGGCGTCGAGCGGGGCGAGACCCGGGTCGCCGAGCTGACCGCGGGTCTCCGGGCGCTGTCCCCGCAGGGCACGCTCCGCCGCGGGTACGCGATCGTGCAGGTGCCGGGCGGGGCCGTCCTGCACGACCCCTCCGATGCGCCTCGCGACACCGAGCTGCTGCTCACGCTCTCCGGCGGCGGTCTGACGGCGGTCTCGACCGGCGAGTCGAGCGGACCGATCGACGATCATCCCTCCCCAGGAGGCACGGAGCAGTCACGCACATCGGGCGCCGGTCGCTCTCACCCCGCCTCGCAAACCCCTCGTTAGGATCGACATCGTGGACAACGCCCCCTCCGACGCCTCGAACGCGAACAGCTCGTCGCCCGACGTCTCGTCGGCCGACGTCTCGTCGGCCGACGGCACCGCGGTCGCTCTCCCGGCCGACATCGCCTCCCTGAGCTACGAGCAGGCGCGCGACGAGCTCGTCTCGGTCGTGTCCGAGCTCGAGCAGGGTGCGTCCACGCTCGAGCGGTCCCTCGCCCTCTGGGAGCGCGGCGAGGCGCTGGCCCGCCGCTGCGAAGAATGGCTGATGGGTGCTCGCGAGCGCCTCGAGGCCGCCAGACGACAGGCACCCGCGTCGTGAGCACCCCGAGACGTGGCCGCGGTCGACGCGATCAGGGCCCGCGGATCGTCGCCGAGCTGGGCCGACCCGAGACACCGGCCGAGACGGCCGCGCGCAAGGCCGAGAACACCCGCAAGCACTACGCGAACCAGACGGCGATCAATCTGACGCTGTCGATCGTCGCGTCGCTCGGCATCGTCCTGTTCCTCATCCTGGTCGTCGTGCGCCCCGACGGGACCGTCAACCGACAGGACATCGACTACGCCACCGTGGCCTCCCAGGCTCAGGCCAGTGTCGACGTGCCGCTCGCCGCCCCCGTCCTGCCCGACTCCTGGAGTTCGAACCGCGCCGACATCGACACCTCCACACCCGACGACGTCGATGTCTGGTACATCGGCTTCATCACCCCGGGCGAGCAGTTCATCGCTCTCGAGCAGGGCATCGACGCCAACGACACCTGGCTCGCAGCAGCCGTCGACAATCGCGCCGCGACCTCCGCCCGCGAGATCGACGGGGTCGACTGGACGGTCTACGACCGACGCGACGACGACGACGCCGGCAACTACGCTTATTCGTTGACGACGACCGTCGGCCGCAGCTCGTACGTGCTGCACGGAACGGCCGACGACGCCGACTTCGAGGCCCTGGCGACGGCGCTGGCCGCCGACACCGCCGACGAGACGGACGACTGAACATGACATCGCAGCCCATCACCCAGACTCCCCCGCAGACCCCCGGCGACTCGTGGCGTCGCATGACCGACGGCAACGAGCGCTTCGTGGCCGGGACCCCCGACCACCCGCACCAGGACAGCGACCACAGGTCGAGCCTGGCCGGTGGCCAGAAGCCCGTCGCCGCCCTCTTCGGCTGCGCCGACTCGCGGCTGGCCGCCGAGATCATCTTCGACGTCGGTCTCGGCGACCTGTTCGTCGTCCGCAACGCGGGGCAGGTCGTCGGCGACACCGTCATCGCGTCGCTCGAGTACGCCGTCTCCGTGCTGAACGTCCCCCTGATCGTCGTCCTCGGGCACGACAGCTGCGGCGCCGTGGCCACTGCCATCGACTCGCTGACGTCGGAGGCGCCTCCCGGGTCGCGGTTCCTCGGCGGGCTCATCGACATGATCGTCCCCTCCGTCCGGCGGGCCACGATCGATCTCGAGCCCGGGGCCGCCCTCGATCCCCGCAGCGTGGGCAAGCTGCACATCGAGGCGTCCGTCCAGTCGCTCGTCGGCTCGTCCGCCCTCATCGCCACCGCCATCGCCGAGGGCCGACTCGCCGTCGTCGGGGCCAACTACGCACTCGCCAACGGCCGCGTCGACCCGTCGGTCGTCGTGGGCCGTCTCTGAGAACCATCCCGGGGCGGCCGCCCCGGGTCGCCAGCGCCCCCTGAGGGCCGAAGAAGGGACCACGACGACGTGACCACATCCGAGTACCGCATCGAGCACGACACGATGGGCGAGGTGCGGGTGCCCGCATCGGCCCTCTACCGGGCTCAGACCCAGCGTGCGGTCGAGAACTTCCCGATCTCGGGCACCGGTCTCGAGCCGGCGCAGATCGTCGCTCTCGCCCGCATCAAGAGAGCCGCCGCGCTGGTCAACGGCGAGATGGGCATCGTCGCCCCCGCCGTCTCGGCCGCGATCGTCTCCGCCGCCGACGAGGTCATCGGCGGTCGGCACCACGACCAGTTCCCCGTCGACGTCTACCAGACCGGCAGCGGGACCTCGTCGAACATGAACATGAACGAGGTGCTCGCGACGCTCGCGGGCACGGTCGACGGCACCGCGGTCCACCCCAACGACCACGTGAACGCGTCGCAGTCGTCGAACGACGTGTTCCCGACTTCTGTGCACGTGGCCGTCACCGGTGCGCTGCTGCACGACCTCGTCCCGGCGCTGACCCACCTCGCCGAGGCGCTCGAGCGCAAGGCCTCCGCCTGGTCCGACGTCGTCAAGGCGGGGCGTACCCACCTGATGGACGCCACGCCCGTCACCCTCGGGCAGGAGTTCGGCGGGTACGCACGACAGATCCGCCTCGCGATCGAGCGGGTCGAGGCCACGCTGCCCCGCGTGGCGGAGGTCCCGCTCGGCGGCACCGCCACGGGCACGGGCATCAACACGCCGATCGGGTTCCCCCAGCGCGTGATCGCGGCCCTCGCGGCAGACAGCGGGCTCCCCGTCACCGAGGCGCTCGACCACTTCGAGGCCCAGGGTGCGCGCGACGCCCTCGTCGAGGCCTCGGGAGCCCTGCGGGTGCTCGCCGTCAGCCTGACGAAGATCAACAACGACATCCGCTGGATGGGCTCCGGCCCCAACGCCGGGCTGGGCGAGCTGCACATCCCCGACCTGCAGCCCGGGTCGTCGATCATGCCGGGCAAGGTGAACCCCGTCATCCCCGAGGCCGTGCTCATGGTCTCCGCCCGAGTGATCGGCAACGACGCCACCATCGCCTGGGCCGGTGCGTCGGGTGCGTTCGAACTCAACGTCGCCATCCCGGTCATGGGAACAGCGCTGCTCGAGTCCATCCGTCTGCTCTCGAACGCCGGTCGAGCTCTCGCCGACAAGACGATCGACGGGCTCGAGGCCAACGTCGAGCACGCGCGGGCCCTCGCCGAATCGTCGCCCTCGATCGTCACGCCGCTCAACCGCGTCATCGGCTACGAGGCCGCGGCCAAGGTAGCCAAGCACGCCGTCGCCCAGAAGATGACCGTGCGCGAGGCCGTCGTCGACCTCGGTTTCGTCGAGCGCGGCGAGGTCACCGAAGACCAGCTCGACAAGGCTCTCGACGTCTTGAGCATGACCCACCCGGGCTGATCCGATCGCCCCTGCAGGAGGCGCGGTGCCGGTCTGACCGGCGCCGCGCCTCCTCGGCTGGTCCGGCCACGGGCCTGGCCCCGCCTCCGCGTCGCGGCCTCCCGTCCGTCGCAGTCGGGTTCCTGTCGTGCAGCCGTTCACAGCAGCGGACCGCCGAACACCGACAGGGCCCAGAACGAAGCCAGCAGGCACGGACCGAACGGGACTCCACGGCTCCGGCTCCCCCTGGCACGCAGCGCGGTCGCGGCGACGACGATCAGGCCGATTACTCCTGCGCCGGCGACGAGCGCCCCCACGGCGATGCCTCCCCACGGAGCGACGATGCCGACGAGCGCCGCACCGAGCTTGACGTCGCCCATGCCGAACGCGCCACCCACGGCGAGCGCGAACGCGACGGCGAACCAGAGTGCGGCCCAGCCGAAGGGGATCGACGCCGAGAGCAGACCGGAGTCGACCCCTCGCAGGGTGCTGCCGACGACGAAGGCGGTTGCGAGCAACCCCACCAGAGGATTCGGTAGACGCCGGACGGCCAGATCGTGACGCACCAGGGCGGGGGTCACCGCCGCCACCGCCAGGAAAGAGATCTGCGCACCGACGTCGGGGGCCGCTGTGACGGCGAGTCCGCCCAGCAGCACGACGGCCCCGAGTTCGAGCACGCGATCGGCGGGCGGCATCGGCGTCGGCGTCGGCGTCGGCGTCGGCGTCGGCGTCGTCTCGAGGATCGACATCACGACCGAGTCGCCCGAGACGACCGGGGCGGGGAGTCTGCCCGTGCGACGCCAGCGGTTGAGGCCGACCGTGGCCGGTGAGGTCGAGGAGCCCTCGACGCGCCGACACGCCAGGGCTCGGCACCGAGGCAGGCCTGATGGTGCGAGTCGCGGCATCTCCTCGACGCCGTGCTCATGGCACGCGAACGTCGGATGATCGCGTGGACCGCCTCGACGAGCAGGCCCCGCTCGTCTCGGACCATGCCGTACCCGCAGCGGAGCGCGACCCTCCCCGCGATCGTCACGGTGATGTCCTTGTGCCGGTCGGCGTCGAACGTGTCGGCGTGGAAGGCCCGGCCGTCGAGTTCGAGAGCCACCACCTCGTCGACGACGATGTCGATGCGTCGGGCGTCGCGCGGACCCACGGGGACCTGCACGCGGACGTCATGCCCGAGTGAGACGAAGGTGGCTCTGATCAGGCTCTCGATGAAGCTCTCGCTCCGCCGGTCCGCCCAGCCGACGATCGAGGCGCGATTCTCCGGCAGGTGGGCGAACGCCTCCACCAACTCGACCCGCGTGAACCGCCGGCTGGCGAGCGCCCAGTCGAGCAGGGCGACCGCCTCGTCGAGCGGGAGGCCGAGGACGGCCGTGACCAGCGCCTCCTCGAGGGGCACCGCCCACGGTGGCGTCGACTGATCGCGAACCGGGCCGGACGGGAGCACGCGCGGACGCCAGAGGACCCTCGCCCCGTGACGCGCTCGGAGCCGAGAGGCATTCGCCGAGACGGCCACCGTGACGGGCGGCGTCGTCCACAACCACGCACCGTGCAGGGCCAGGAGAGAGGCGCCCGTAAGACGGCCGCCGATGCGCACCGCCTCGTGCCGGGGGTCGCCGGGAGGGAAGACCGTGTACCAGCCGCGCCGGGCCCGATGCAGCGACCCGAACCGGACACTGGCCGTGAGCAGACGATCGGTGGCGCCGTGCGCCACGAGCTGCCGTTTGTGCGCGACACCACCCAGGTCGGTGACGAGTGCTGCGAGTTGCTCCATGCCGGAAGACTGCTCGATGGCCGGGCCCGGCACCTGGCCAAGGAGAGGCCCCTGGGGACGGATCGGGCCGACGAGCATCTGGGGTGGGATCACGCGCAGCGCCTCGGGTCGACCCCGCGCCGCCCCGCGCCGCGCTGTCGCGCCCGCACCCGGTCGGCAACTCAGGCGCACCCGCCCGTTCCAGTGCCGATCAGACACGATCGTGCGGCACAACCTGAGTTGCCGACCGCGCAGCAGGCAGGATCTGGCCGGCGCGACGGTGCTCGAATCCCGGCCACTCCGCAAGGCGGCCCCCTGACCTGACCGACCTCGCATCCTCTTCGGTCGGCAACTCAGGCGCACCCGCCCGTTCCCGTGCCGATCAGACACGATCGTGCGGCACAACCTGAGTTGCCGACCGCGCAGCAGTGCCGGAGGCGGCAGGGCCGGAGGCGGCGGGGCCTAGGCCAGGTCGGTGGACTCGAGCATCCGGGTGACCAGCGCGGCGATGGCCGACCGCTCCGACCGCATCAGTGTGACGTGGCCGAACAGCGGGTGCCCCTTGAGCGTCTCGATGACCGAGGCCACGCCGTCGTGCCGCCCCACGCGGAGGTTGTCGCGCTGCGCCACGTCGTGGGTGAGGACGACGCGCGAGTTCTGGCCGATGCGCGACAGCACGGTGAGCAGCACGTTCCGCTCGAGCGACTGAGCCTCGTCGACGATGACGAACGCGTCGTGCAGCGACCGCCCGCGGATGTGGGTCAGGGGAAGCACCTCGAGCAGCCCCCGCTCGACGACCTCGTCGAGCACGTTCTGCGAGACGAGGGCGCCCAGGGTGTCGAAGACCGCCTGCCCCCAGGGGTTCATCTTCTCGCCGGCATCGCCCGGCAGGTAGCCGAGGTCCTGGCCGCCGACCGCGTACAGCGGCCGGAACACCATGATCTTGCGGTGCTGCTGCTTCTCGAGCACGGCTTCGAGCCCGGCGCAGAGCGCGAGGGCCGACTTGCCCGTGCCCGCGCTGCCCCCGAGCGACACGATGCCGACCTCGGGGTCGAGCAGCAGATCGATGGCGAGACGCTGCTCGGCCGAGCGCCCGTTCAGCCCGAACACGTCGCGGTCGCCGCGGACGAGCCGCGCCTCGCCCTGCGACACCACGCGCGCCAGGGCCGAGCCCCGGTCGGAGTGCACGACCACGCCCGTGTTCACGGGGACGTCGGCCAGCGCCCGCGAGCTCAGCCTCTCGGTCTCGTAGAACGCGGCCATCTGCTCGCTCGAGACGTCGATGTCGGTCTGCCCGGTGTAGCCGCTGTCGACGACCTGCTCGGCGCGGTACTCCTCCGCCGCGAGGCCGATCGAGGCCGCCTTGACGCGCAGCGGGAGGTCCTTCGAGACCACGGTCACGGCGAGTCCGTCGTTGGCGAGGTTCGACGCGACGGCGAGGATGCGCGAGTCGTTGTCGTTCAGCTGCAGGCCCGACGGCAGCACCGACATGTTCGAGTGGTTGAGCTCGACGCGGAACGACCCCCCGTCACCGACCTCGACGGGGAAGTCGAGTCGCTCGTGCTTCAGCCGCAGGTCGTCGAGCAGCCGCAGCGCCTGGCGCGCGAAGTAGCCCAGCTCGGGGTCGTGACGCTTGCCCTCGAGCTCGCTGATCACGACGACGGGCAGCACCACGTCGTGTTCGGCGAAGCGGAGGAGAGCCTGGGGATCCGACAGGAGCACCGACGTGTCGAGCACGTAGGTGCGTTGCGCGACCGAGCCGGATCGCGCCTCCCCGGTGCTCGTCGAGGGGCGGGGCTGTTCGGTCTGGGGGTTGTTGAGCGCGGTCACGACCACTCCATCTCCGAGCGCTGATGCGCTCGGTACCTTCGGCGGAGACGGCCGCGGAGCAGTTGCGAGGCGAACTTTCGTGGCCGACTCGATCGGACCCTGTGCCCGATGGGTCGAACCTACGTCGTCGCCCGGCGACCGGCCGAACACGACCCGCCGTGTCGTGTGACGAACACGTGAACAGCTCGCGAGCGCGCGGAGTCGTCGCAGGGCGGGAGGCGCGGGTCGACCGAGGAGGCGCGGCTCAGTAGTAGACGGTCGTCCCGAACGAGGTCAACGCGCCCCGCAGCAGGTCGAACGAGTCGTCGTCGGTCGACAGGTGCACGCTGAGCCGCACGGTGGTGTCGCGCACGGTGGCCGTGACCCCGTGGTTCAGCAGCGCCGCCGTGAGCGTGGTCATCTGCTCGGGAGAGGGTTCGAGCACGACGATGCCGGCGCGCTCGGCCTCGTCTCGGGGCGAGACGACGGGCAGCGCGAACTCGTCGGCGATGTCGATCAGCCGCGAGGCCCGGTCGGCGATCTCTCGCGAGATCGCGGCGACGCCGACCGAGGCGATGCCCTCGAGGGCGGTGGAGAACCGCGCCTGCGCGATCGGGTCGGAGTTCGTGATCTGGAACGCCGCCGCACCCGGCAGGGTCGGCAGCGTCTCGTGGTACGAGCCGCCGAGGCGCAGCTCGGTGCCCGCCACCCCGCTGAAGACCGGGGTCAGCGTGGCGGACGCCCGCTCGCTGAGCGCCAGGAACCCCGTGCCCCAGCCGGCGCGCACCCACTTCTGGCCACCCGAGGCGATCACGTCGGCCACGCCGTACGGAGCGTCGACGACGCCGAACCCCTGGATGGCGTCGACGATCAGCAGCCGGTCGCCGATCACCTGGCGGATGCCCTCGAGGTCGACGAGGTAGCCGGTGCGGTAGTCGACGAGGCTGACGGCGACCGCCGTCACGCGGTCGGTGAGGTGGCGCTGCACGACGGCAGGGGTCACGACGTCGTGGTCGAGGTCCATCCACACGGGCTCGAGCACGCGCATCGCCGCGGCGGCCCGCGTGGCGGCGACCGGCCCGCTCGGATAGTCGCGCGGGGACATCAGGACCTGCCCCGTCAGGCCGAAGAGGGTGTGGACGAGACCCGAGCTCGTATCCGGCTGGAAGACCACCTGGTCGGCCGGGAACCCGACGACGGCCGAGACGGCCCGCCGGACCCGCCCGGCCTGCTCGGTCAGCGCCACCTCCGAGCCGAATCGGGCACGAGCCTGGACGTCGACGAGAGCGCGCTCCTCTTCGACGACGGGCCGTGAGATCGGGCCCCACTTGGCGAAGTCGAAGTACCCGGGTTCGTCGGTGTACCCCGAGATCAGTTCATCGATGGTGGTCACGCTGGTCTCCTCGGGCGGTGTCGCTGGCTGTCAACCGTATCGCCGACCGCCGATGTCGGGTGGCGGCGGTCGATCGAGGTGCGGGGTCAGCTGCCGTAGCGACGGTGCCGCACGGCGAAGTCGCGCACGGCCCGGAGGAAGTCGACCTCGCGGAGGTCGGGGTAGAAGGCCTCGACGAAGTAGAACTCGCTGTGCGCGCTCTGCCAGAGCATGAAGTCGCTCAGTCGCTGCTCGCCCGACGTGCGGATGACGAGGTCGGGGTCGGGCTGACCGCCCGTGTAGAGGTGCTCGGCGATCAGCTCGGGTGTCAGCACCTCGGCGAGCGCGTCGAGGGTGCCCCCCATTGCGTCGTGCTGGCGGACGATGCTGCGCATCGCGTCGGCGATCTCTCGCCGCCCGCCGTACCCGACCGCGAGGTTGACGTGCAGCCCCTTCTTGCCGGCCGTGCGCTCGGCGGCGCCGGTCAGCGAGTCGCGGAGCCCCTGCGGCAGGTCGTCGCTGGCGCCCACGTGCTGCACGCGCCAGTCGCGCTGCTGCGAGAGCTCGTCGGCGACGTCGCCGATGATGCCGAACAGCTCGGTGAGCTCGTCGGAGGCGCGGTTGCCGAGGTTGTCGGCCGAGAGCAGGTACAGGGTGACGACGCGGATGCCCAGATCGTCGCACCAGGTGAGGAACTCGCTGATCTTGGCGGCGCCGGCGCGGTGGCCGTGGGCGGCGGTCTCGAGCATGCGCTGCTTGGCCCAGCGCCGGTTGCCGTCGACGATCATGGCGACGTGGTGGGGCAGATCGGCGCCGTCGAGCTCGCGTCGCAGCCGGCTCTGGTAGAGCTCGTAGAGCACACCGCGGGCCAGCGGCGACCTCCGACGACTCTTCACACCGCTACGGTAGCCCACCGGTGGGCCCCCGCTCGCCGAGTCGATTCCCAGGCCCGCGCCTCCTGCCCTCCCCTACGCTCGGATCATGACCCGACCCGTGAGCGACGGCGTCGGCGGTGCCGACATCCCGAACCTGCCTCTGCTCGACGACAGCCTCGAATACGCCTCGATCGAACGCAAGCCGTCGTGGCGCGGCTGGATCCACGCCGCGACCTTCCCGATCGCCATCGCGACGGGCGTCATCCTCGTGGTGGTCTCCGACGGGACGTCCGCGACCTGGGCCTCCGCGGTCTTCATGACGACGTCGCTCCTGCTGTTCGGCATCTCCGCGACGTATCACCGGTTCCCGTGGAGCCCGGGGGCCAAGAGGTTCTTGAAGCGACTCGACCACGCGAACATCTTCCTGCTGATCGCGGGCACGTACACCCCGATCGCGGTCATCGCGCTGCCTCCCGCGACGTCGACCCTGCTGCTCACCCTCGTCTGGACGGGTGCGGGTCTCGGGATCCTCTTCCGGATCTTCTTCCTGGGGGCGCCCCGCTGGCTGTACGTGCCGCTGTACATCCTGCTGGGGGTCGGCGCCCTCGGCTTCACCGGCGACCTGCTGGCGGCGAGCGTCCCGATGACCGTGCTCGTCTTGACCGGCGGCCTGATGTACATCGTCGGCGCCGTGTTCTACGCCCTCAAGCGGCCCAACCCCGCACCGGGGCGCTTCGGGTTCCACGAGCTGTTCCACGCGCTGACGGTGCTCGCCTACCTCTGCCACTGGACGGGCATCCTGGTGCTCGCTCTGAACCCGCCGACCTTCTAGGCCGACCATCGAGCACCGGTCGCGCCACCGGCCTCTCTCGAGCCGAGGAGGCGCGCGCAGGTCGGTCGCGGAGGGTCGGCCCCGCAGACGGATCGGCTCGGGGCCGCTCCGGTCAGTCGCGGACGGAGGGCCCCGCGGACGCGTCGCCGTCGGATGCGTCGTCGACGGCGCGGGTGGTGCCGTCGCCGGAGGCCGCGCCGTCGCCCGACGTGACGCCGTCGCCGGAGGCAGCGGTCTCGCCGGAGGCGACCCCGTCGCGCTCCGCCTGGATGCGCTCGCGGACCTCACCGCGGTAGCGCGTGCGACGGACCCGGCGGGTCATGTCGACGATGATCAGCACCGTCGCGACCGCGACGAATGCGATCGCCACGAAGCCCCAGACGCCCGGGGTCACGTCGACGTCGGGCACGGTCGACGCCGGCAGCGTCGCATCGGGCGTCGACGGCTGGGCGAGGAGGCGCACCGAGGCCGAGAGGGTCGCGTCGCCGAGGGCGCTCATCGGATCGCCCCGATCAGGCCGGTGTCGTCGTCGGTCACACCGGCGAACAGGTCGTTCTCGGGCATGGTCGTCTCGACTCTCGATTCGATGAGCTGGAAGTCCTCCGTCGGCCACGCCGCGACCTGAAGCTCGTGAGGCCAGAAGAAGAACGCGCTGTCGAGGGGCACCTGGCTGGCGTGCGCGCGGAGCGCCTCGTCGCGGACCGGGAAGAAGTCGGACGCCGGAACGTGCGTGGTCGCCAGGTCGGGTCGGGCGCCCATCCACTCGAGCATCTCGGTGAGGCGCTCGATGAGGGGCGACTCGGCGTCGGCCTGCTGCAGGTGGGTCAGCATCGACTTCAGGCGGGCGGTGTTCATGATGCGGTCGTAGTAGACCTTGTCGATCTGCCAGGGTTCGCCCGCGGTCGGGTAGCGGTCGGCGTCGGAGGCGGCCCGATACGCGGCCATCGAGATCTCGTGGCTGCGGATGTGGTCGGGGTGCGGGTACCCGCCGTTCTCGTCGTACGTGACGAGCACCTGCGGCCGGAACCGGCGGATGACGGCGACGAGCGGCTCGGTGCTGATCTCGAGCGGGATCGTCGCGAAGCTGTTGACCGCGACGGGCTCACCCTCGGGCGGGAGCCCCGAGTCGGCGTAGCCGAGCCACAGGTGGTCGACGCCGAGGGCCTGCTGCGCCCGCTGCATCTCGAGCACCCGGAGACCGGCGATGTCGCGTTCGGCGTGGTGCCGCGCCTCGATCTGCTCGTTCAGGATCGAGCCCTGCTCTCCGCCGGTGCAGCTGACGACGAGCACCTCGACTCCGAGACTGCGGTAGAGGGCGTACGTCGCCGAGCCCTTGCTCGACTCGTCGTCCGGGTGGGCGTGTACCGCCAGGAGGCGCAGGGTCACATGTTCCTCGCAATTCGTGCAGAGCAGACGTTGCTACCCTCCCCCTAAGGATAATCGGACGGAGATCAGAGTGGCGTCCACGCCCCCCGCACCCCCGTCGACCGAGGCCGATCCGGCCCAGCCCGTCGACGGTCATCTCGACGCGCGCTACGGGCGCACTCCCGCCGCCACGCGTCGACGCCGACTGATCGCGATCGTGGTCGCCGCGGCCTTCGTCGTGGTCTTCGGCGCGTGGGTCGTCTTCGCCGCATTCGACGGCAACGGCTCGAAGCTCGAGACCCGCGACCTCGGCTACACGGTCGGCGGCGACGACAGCATCGACGTGCAGTACACCATCAGCGTCGAGGCCGGCACCCGGGTCAGCTGCGCGGTGCAGGCGCAGAGCGACAAGTTCGCGATCGTCGGCTGGAAGGTCGTCGACCTGCCCCCCGCGCCGCAGTTCACGTCGACCTACACGACCACGCTCGCGACCTCCGAACGGGCCGTCACGGGCTTGATCTACCAGTGCTGGCTTCCCTAGACTGCTCTGAATGACGAGACCGGCCAGTCGGCCGGTCTCCTTTTTTCGGTGGGCGCGCCTCCCGGTCGCCGTGCCGAACGGTCCGATCCTCAGCGCATCGGAAGATCCGCCGTACGAACGGAGAACACCATGACGAACGACAACGCCACCACGTGGCTCACCCCCGACGCCCGTGACCGCCTCGAGGCCGAGCTGGCGACGCTCAGCAACGAAGGCCGCCACGAGATCACCAGCCGCATCGAGGCCGCCCGCGAAGAGGGCGACCTGAAGGAGAACGGCGGCTACCACGCCGCCAAAGACGAGCAGGGCAAGATGGAGGCGCGCATCCGCACGCTGACCAACCTGCTGAAGAACGCCACGGTGGGCGAGTCGACGGCCGCCGCCGGCATCGTCGGGCCGGGCACCGTCGTCACCGCGACGATCGCCGGCGACCCGAGCACGTTCCTCCTCGGCAACCGCGAGATCATCGCCGCCGGCAGCGACCTCTCGGTCTACAGCGAGACCAGCCCGCTCGGCCAGGCCATCAACGGCCTCGCCGTCGGCACGACCACGAGCTACACCGCGCCGAACGGCAAGGAGATCACCGTCGAGATCACCGCCGTCGACACCTACACGCCGTAGCCGACGGCCCGACGTCGCCCTCGATCAGAAGTCGACGTCGGGCGTGTAGCCCGCGTCGCGGAGACGCCGGATGACCTCTTCGACGTGGTCGGGCCCGCGTGTCTCGATGCTCAGCTCGAGTTCGACCTCGCTGATCTGGAGCCCGCGGCCGTGTCGGGTGTGCAGCACCTCGACGACGTTCGCGTTCGCGTCGGCCAGGATCTCGGACACCCGCGCCAGCTGCCCGGGGCGATCGGGCAGGCCGATCCGCATCTTCAAGTACCGTTCGGCGGCGGCGAGGCCTCGTCCGATCACGCGCTCCATCATGAGCGGATCGATGTTGCCGCCGCTCAGCACGATGACCGTCGTGCCGAGATCGCGCACCTGCTCGGTCATGACGGCCGCGACGCCCACCGCGCCGGCCGCCTCGACCACGAGCTTGGCGCGCTCGAGCATGACCAGGATCGCCCGGGCGGTGTCGTCGTCGCCGACGGTGACGACCTCGTCGACCGTCTCGCGGACGATCTCGAAGTTCAGGACCCCCGGTCGCGCCACGGCGATCCCGTCGGCGATGGTGGGCTGCGTCTCGATGTCGGTGCGGACGCCGCGCTTCATCGAGACCGCGTAGGGGGCGGCGTTGACCGCCTGCACCCCGATGATGCGGATCTTCTTACCGGTCTCGGCGCTGGTCTGGGCGAGTGCGCTCGCGATCCCCGAGATGAGCCCGCCGCCGCCGATCGGGACGATGACGGTGTCGACGTCGGGCACCTGCTCGAGGATCTCGAGCCCCACCGTGCCCTGCCCGGCGATCACGTCGGGGTGATCGAAGGGCGGGATGAAGACGGCGCCCGTCGAGTCCGAGAACTCCTGCGCCGCCCTCAGCGCCTGCTCGACGGAGTGCCCGCTCAGCACGACGTCGGCTCCGTAGTCTTTCGTGGCCTGCAGCTTGGGCAGCGCCACGCCCACCGGCATGAAGATGGTCGCGCGGACACCCATCTCACGTGCCGCGAAGGCGACGCCCTGGGCGTGGTTGCCGGCCGACGCCGCGACCACTCCCCGCGCGCGCTCCGCGTCGGTCAGCTGCGTCAGCCGGTTGTACGCGCCGCGGATCTTGTACGAGCCGGTGCGCTGCAGGTTCTCGCACTTGAGGTACACCGGCGAGCCGAGCACCTCGGCGAGGAACCTCGAGCTCTCCATCGGAGTGACGCGGGCGACCTGCGAGACCCGGACCCGCGCCTCCTTCATCTCGGCCAGGGTGGGGCCCGCGAGGGTGAGGTCAGACATCGGCTGCACGGCTTTCTGTGACGACGTCGAGGGAGGCCTGCGGCGACTCGCGCCACGCCCCCCTGGCGACGTAGGTGATCATGACGTTGAGGACGGCGACGACCGGCACGGCGAACAGGGCTCCCGGGATGCCCGCGAGGAGGGTGCCCGCGGCGACCGCGAAGACCACCGCGAGCGGGTGCACCTTGACGGCGCTGCCCATCACGAAGGGCTGCAGGAGGTGCCCCTCGATCTGCTGCACGAGGATGACGACGGCGAGCATCAGCAGCGCCACCACCCAGCCGTTGTAGACGAGCGCGATCACGACGGCGACGGCTCCCGTGGCCACCGCGCCCACCACGGGGACGAACGACCCGAGGAAGACCGCGATCGCGATCGGGACGACGAGGGGCAGACCGAGGAAGAAGGCGCCCAGCCCGATGCCGACGGCGTCGACGAAGGCGACGAAGATCTGCACCTTGACGAAGTTCGTCAGCGTCAGCCACCCGGCACGCCCGGCGCCGTCGATGGCGCGACGGGACTTCGACGGGAAGATGCGGACCAGCCAGCGCCAGATGTCGGACCCGCCCACCAGGATGAAGATCGTCGCGAAGAGCATCAGGACGAGCCCGGCCGCGATGTGACCCGCCGTCGAACCGACCGAGAGCGCCCCCTGCAGGAGCGGCTGGGAGTCCTGCTGCAGCGCGGCGAGGGCGTCGCTCAGGTACCCGTTGATCTGCCCCTCGGTGAGATGGAGCGGGGAGGTCAGCAGGAAGTCGCGGAACTGGCCGTAGGAGGCGATGGACCGGTCGCGCAGTTCTGGCGCGCCGTCGATGATCTGGACGACGACGGCGTAGAACAGACCGGCCACGACGACGATCAGACCCACGAGGCTGACGACGACGGCGACCCACTTGGGCCAGCGGTGGCGCTGCAGCCAGCTCGAGAAGGGCACGAGCAGCGCCGAGACGAGGAGGGCGACCATGAAGGGGATGACGATGATGCGCAGCTGGATGACGAGCCAGACGAAGACGGCGATGACGCCGACCACGACGAGGATCCGCCACGACCAGGCACCGGCGATGACCATGCTCCGCGACACGGACGGGTCGGCACCCGGAGCGACCGGGGCGGCGCCAGGGGGAGGGGACTCGACCGCGCTGCGCGGGGGCCTGCTTCGCCGCATCATGCGCTCAGTGTAAGACCCTCGCCCTGGTGCCGAGCCACCCGTGATATTCCGCGGTCGGCATACGTGCCGGGCCCTGGATGGGGAGGGACGGTGTCGGAGGCCGACGCTACAGTCGTCGGCGTGCCCCCCGATCAGCTCTCACCCGCCCTCGCGCGTCGAGTGGCGCTCGCCGCCCAGGGTCTCGGCTCGGGTTCGACGGCTCCGGCGGGCACCCGTCGCCTGAACGCGACGATCGACCGACTCGGGCTGCTGCAGATCGACTCGGTAAATGTCTTCGAGCGCAGCCACTACCTCCCGCTCTTCGCCCGACTCGGGGCTTACGACCGGGCGAACCTCGATCGCCTCACGCTCGACGGCCCCGGTCGCTACGTCGAGTACTGGGCGCACGAGGCGGCCCTCGTCCCCGTGGCGACCTGGCCCCTCTTCCGGTGGCGGATGGCCGACTACCGGCGCCGCTGGCTGGCCGACGACGACTCGTGGCTGTCGGCCAACCCCCGCCTCGCCCGCTGGCTGCTCGATCTGGTGCGGGAGGGCGGCCCCGTGCCCGCCAGCCTCGTCGAGCACGAGTCGAACGTCCGCACGGGCCCCTGGTGGGGTTGGGGCTCGGTCAAGCAGGGTCTCGAGTCGCTCTTCCGGGTCGGCGAGCTGGTGAGCGCGGGGCGGAGACGCTTCGAACGCGTCTACGCCCTCCCCGAGCAGGTGATCCCACACGAGCTGCTCGACACGGACATCTCCCGGCACGAGGCGCACAGGCGCCTCCTCGCGCATGCGGCCTCCGCACAGGGCGTCGGAACGACGGCGGATCTCGCCGACTACTTCCGGCTCAAGACGGCCGACGTCGTGCCGGCCCTCCGCGAACTCCACGACGAGGGCGTCCTCTCGGCCGTCGAGGTGCCGGGCTGGGGCCGACCCGCCTGGCTGCACCGAGACGCCCGACTCCCCCGCCGCCTCGAGGCCGACGCGCTCCTGTCGCCCTTCGATCCCGTCGTCTGGACGCGCCCTCGCGCCGAACGCGTCTTCGGATTCCACTACCGCATCGAGATCTACACGCCGCTCGAGAAGCGGGTCCACGGGTACTACGTCCTGCCGGTCCTCCAAGACGACCGCCTCGTCGCCCGGGTCGATCTGAAGAGCGACCGGCAGGCGGGCGTCCTGCGGGTGCAGGCCGCCTGGCGCGAGCGGGATCTCGACGTCGACTGCGATCGCCTGGCGTCGCTCCTCCGGCGCGCGGCGCACTGGCAGGGTCTCGAGTCGGTCGAGGTCATGCCACGCGGCGACCTCGCAGCGGAGCTGGGCCGCCGGTTCGGCTGAGTCGATGCGCGGGCGTCGGCGACCGCGCCTCAGAAGGTGCCGGCGCTCTCGCGGAGACGCGCGACGCGGTCGGCCAGGGGCGGGTGGGTGCTGAAGAGGCGGTCCATCGCGCCCGGCTTCATCGGGTCGCTGATCCACAGATGCGACATCGACGTGTTCTGCGTCGCCATCGGGCGGCCGTACGCGCCGAGCTTCTCGAGGGCTCGAGCGAGACCCTCGGGGTACCGGGTGGTGAGCGCCCCCGTGGCGTCGGCGAGGTACTCCCGCTGACGAGAGACCGCCGCCTGCACACCGGCCGCCGCGATCGGAGCGATGATCATGGCGACCAGTCCGAGCACCAGGAAGACGGGGTTGCCGCCGCCCCCTCCGCCGTTGCCGTTGTTCGAATAGCGGTTGCCGCCGGTCAACGCACCGAAGAACGACATTCGCAGCAGGATGTCGGCCAGGAATCCGACGGCGACGACGAGGCCGAAGACCATCATCGACACACGGATGTCGTAGTTCTTGACGTGTCCGAGCTCGTGGGCCATCACGCCCTCCAGCTCGGTGTCGTCCATGATCTCGAGCAGCCCGGTGGTCGCGGCGACGACGGCGTGCTCGGGGTCGCGGCCGGTCGCGAAGGCGTTCGGGGCGGGGTCGACGACGACGTAGACCTGGGGCATCGGCATGCCCATGGTGATGCTGAGGTTCTCGACCGTACGGTACAGCCGCGGGGCCGTCGTACCGTCGACCCGCTGCGCGTGACTGAGGGACAGCGCCTGACCGCTGGCGGCGAAGTACTGGATCAGAGCGTAGATCGACGCCGCGGCGAGGACGACGAACCCGATCGAGTAGTTGCCGTACAGGGCACCCGCCCCGAAGCCGAGCGCGCCGATGATGACCAGGAAGATCAGGACGATCAGGACGGTGTTGCGTTTGTTGCGCGAGACGGCTGAGTACATGGGCCGATGTCCGTTCGGGGCGCGGCGTCGAGGTGGGGCGGGCTCAGAACTGGACGCGAGGGGGTTCGGCGATCGCCGACGGCTCGGCGACCTCGAAGAAGTCCCGCTCGGTGAAGCCGAGGCGCTTCGCGAAGACCGTGTTCGGGAACACCCGCGTCTTCGTGTTGAATTCGCGGACACCGCCGTTGAAGAACCGCCTCGCGGCCTGGATCTTGTCTTCGGTGTCGACGAGCTCGGACTGCAGCTGCAGGAAGTTCTGACTCGCCTGGAGCTGCGGGTAGGCCTCGGACACGGCGAAGATGCTCTTCAGGGCCGTCTGCATGTGACCTTCGGCCGCCGACGCCTCGGCGGGCGTCTGAGCCCCCAGGGTCTCGGCCCTGGCCTCGGTCACGTTCTGGAACACTTTCGACTCGTGGGTCGCGTAGCCCTTGACCGCCTCGATGATGTTCGGGATCAGATCAGCCCGCCGCTTGAGCTGGACCGTGATGTCGCTCCAGGCCTCGTCGACGCGGACCTTGAGGGTCACGAGGGAGTTGTAGGTCGCCCAGAGGTAGATGCCGGCGATGATCGCGAGCAGGACGATGATGCCGACGGCTACCAGGATGCCGATCGTGGCCGGTTGCATGACGTGTCACTCCTTGGGGTACGACGCGAAAGACGCGAGAGATGTCGGTCGTCTCGGACGGTATTCGGGCCGTCGCAGTCAGATCTTCACTATAAATGCGCCGGATGCCGCCTCGACGTCGTCTGAGCGTCTTCGGAGCGAACTCACGACGAGCGCACCCGACCTCCCCCTCTCAGCGGATTGACTTGCCGCCCGCGAACGTGCTGAATGGTGGGCAGTGCCCGTTTCTCCGACCCCGATCCCGTCGCGTCCCTCGGCTGCCAGCGCCGGACGCCCTCTTCTGCGTGCCGTCGGAGCCCTCCTCATCGCCCTCCCGCTGCTCGCGGGCACCGCCCTGGCCGTCGTGCCCGCCCCGTCGGCGCAGGCGGCGGGTGCGCCGACGTCGGCACCCGCGGCGCCCGAGCCCGATCGGCAGTCGGGCGCCCCCTCGCCCGGCCTCGGCGCCCCCACGGAGCCGGCCCCCGGCCCGACCGCGCCGGCCGATCCCCCCGCACCGACCATCGACGACGTCGGCGGACGCACGGTGAACACCTTCGCGATCGGGGGCACGGCCGCCTCGGGTTCGTCGGTGAGGGTCCTCGACCCCGAGGTCCCCTCCCGCTCGCTCTGCGAGACAACCGTGCCTTCCTCCGCCGCCGCCCCGTCGGGTCGGTGGTCGTGCACCGTGACCGTCGCGAACGGTGCCGACATCGTCCTGACGGCTCGGGACACGACCCATGCCGATCTGCCCGACGTGAGCAGCGCCTCCTTCGCGGTCCTCGGGGCTCCCACCGTTCGCGGCGGCCTGCTGCTCGGTGCCAAGGTGACCGGTTCCGCCGAACCGGGCGCGGTGGTCACGGTGACGACGGCCGCAGGGGCGAGCGCATCCGGCACGGCCGACACCGCGGGCGAGTGGAGCGCCGTGCTCGACGCCGGGTCCTTCCCGTCCGGTCGATACTCGCTGACCGCGACGCAGCGGAGCGACGCCATCCCGATCCCCCGATCCGGTGCGTCGGCCGCGGTCGTCGCCACGATCGACCGCGAGGCGCCCGGAGCCCCGGTCATCACCTCTCCGGGCTCGGGAAGCCGTGTCGACGCCCAGCCCGTGATCATCCGGGGCTCGGGCGAGAGCGGTGCGACGGTGACGGTCTACGTCGACGGCTCGCCCGTGTGCCAGGCGACGATCGCCGGGGCATCGTGGAGCTGCGACTCGACGGGCTCCGCCCTCCCCGACGGCTCGCGGACCATCACGGCGGCTCAGGTCGATGCGGCGGGCAACTACGGGCCCGTGTCGCGGGGCGTGACCGTCGTCGTCGGCGCGAGCGGCCCGACGGACGTGCCCAGCGCCTCCCCCGGGGCTCCCGGCGTCACCCCCACCCCCTCGCGCAGCCCCGACGGCACCACGGCGACGCCGGCACCCGTCCCGACCGACGACGACCCCTCCGCGACGCCGGTGCCCGGGTCCGTCACGCCAGGAGACGGCGGCGGGGGCGGGGCGGCGGTGCCTCCAGGAGGCGCGGCGGGCGGTCCCGGGCCGGTCCAGAACCCGACGACGGGCACCTGGGCGACCGCGACCTCGTTCGGTCGCGATCTGCCGGGCCTCACCCAGACCCTGGGCGGCCCCGTGTGGCCGTCGGCGCTCGCTCTTGGTCTGCTGTTCCTGGTCGTGGTCGCCGGGCCGATCCGAGTGGTCGCGCGGACCCTCGGCGCACGCCTGCGTCGCCCCGCTCCTCGACTGACGGGCCGCAACAGGGCCGCCGAGCTGCCGACCTCGTTCAGCGGAGGGAGCATCGACCCTCGGGTCAGCGTCGGGGTCGCCCTCGCCGTCGGAAGCGTCGCCATCGCCGTCGCGGCCGGGGTGGACGGCCAGGTGCAGTACGCGCGTCTCCTGCTCGGTGTCGTCGTCGGCGTCCTGGCTCTGAACGCTCTCGCCGTGGTCCTCCCCGCGGTGCTCGTCGGTCGACGGGCCGGCCTCGGCGTGAGCATCCGCATGTCGCCGGCCCTCCTCACGGCGGCCCTCGTCGCCTGCGCCGTCACCCGCGTGCTGTCGCTCGACCCGCCCCTCCTCCTCGGGGTGCTCGTGACGGGCGCTCTCGTCGCACGGACGGCCGCGTCGACGGCCGAACACCCCGCGCCCGCACGGGAGCCGTCGACGGCGGCGCGGGGCATGGTCGCCGCGGCTCAGATCGGCGCCCTGCTCGTCGTCTCGTTCGCCGCCTGGGCGGCCCATGGCTGGGGAGGCTTCGGCGACAGATTCTTCTCGCAACTGCTGCTGGAGATCGCGACGACGATGTGCCTCGCCGGGATCGGATCGCTCGTGCTGTCGATCCTCCCGTTGGGCACGCTGCCCGGGCAGGCGCTGTGGGCGTGGTCGAAGGTCGCCTACAGCGGCGTCGCGATGATCGGGGCGACGACTGCCGCACTCGTCCTCGTCGGCACCCCCGTCGCACCCGGCGTCTGGACGACGGTCGCCGTCGCCGCCCTCGCGGCATTCGCGCTCGCCTCGGTGATCATGCTCCGGCGCCGCCGCCGACCCCTCCGAGTGCCCCCACAGGGACTCGAACCCTGACTGAGGCGATTTTAAGTCGCCTGCCTCTGCCGATTGGGCTATGGGGGCCCGGTTCTCAGACTACAAAGCCCTGACGGACGACGACGCCCGCCTCGCGGGGATCCGCGGGCGGGCGCCGTCTGAGTCGTCGGGCTGGGCTCACTACTTGGCGCTGGTCTCGACCGTCTCGGTCTCGGCGGCGGCGCCCTTCTCGGCGGCGCCCTTCTCGTCGGCGGGGTTCGCGTAGGCCGGACCGGGCTCGCCCGCGGGCGTCCCGACCTCGGGCGCCGGCGCGGCGGCAGGGGCCGATTCGGCTGCCGGCTTGGGGCGCGAGGCGAACTCCTCGAAGGCGGCGCGCGGACGCTCGCGGTTGTCGAGCGAGACGATGTCGCGACCAAGCCAGAGGTTGTTCCACCAACCGCCCACGACGCGGAACTTGCGCTCGAACGAGGGCATCGCCATGCCGTGGTAGCCGCGGTGGGCGATCCAGGCCGGGAACCCCTTGACGGCGATCTTGCCGCTCTGGAACACGCCGACGTTGAGCCCGAGACCTGCGACGGCGCCGAGGTTGTCGTGCCGGTAGTCGGTGACGGACTCGCCGCGCAGCGAGGCGACGAGGTTCTTGGCGAGCTGCTTGCCCATCCGGACGGCGTGCTGGGCGTTCGGGACGCAGAAGCCGCCGACGCCCTTGCCGGTCAGGTCGGGGGTCGCCGCGACGTCGCCGCACGCCCAGGCGTCGGGGACGATCGTCTCGCCGTCGACGATGCGCAGGTCGGGCTTGACGGTGATGCGGCCACGCTGCTCGAGCGGGAAGTCGGTGTTGCGGACCATCGGGTTCGCCATGACCCCGGCGGTCCAGACGATGAGGTCGGATTCGAACGACTCGCCCGTCGACAGCTCGAGCTTGCCGCCCACCGCGGACTGCAGCTGCGTGTCGAGGTGGACCGTGGCCTGCCGCTCGGCGAGGTTCTTGAGCACCCAGTGGCTGGTCTCGAGCGACACCTCGGGCATGATGCGCCCCATGGCCTCGATGAGGTGGAAGTGCGTGTCGTCGACGGTGAGACCGGGGTAGCTCTTGATCAGGTCGCTCGCGAAGCTGCGGAGCTCGGCGAACACCTCGATGCCCGCGAAGCCGCCGCCCACCACGACGACCGTCAGCAGGCGGTCGCGCTCGGGCCCGGCCGGGAGGTTCGCAGCCTTCGCGAAGTTGGTGAGGAGCTTGTCGCGGATCGCCGCGGCCTCCTCGATGGTCTTGAGACCGATGGCCTCGTCGGCCACGCCCGGGATCGGGAACGTGCGGGAGACGGCGCCGGCCGTCATGACGACCTGGTCGTACTCCATCGTCCACTCGTCGCCCACCTCGGGCGTGATCGTGGCGGTCTTCGTCGCGTGGTCGACGCGGGTGACCTTCGCCGTGACGACGTTCGTCTTCTTCAGGTGACGTCGCAGGGCGACGACGGCGTGACGCGGCTCGATCGAGCCGGCCGCCACCTCGGGCAGGAACGGCTGGTAGGTCATGTAGGGCAGCGGGTCGACGATCGTGACCTCGGCCTCACCCTTGCGCAGCCACTTCTCGAGCTTCCAGGCGGTGTAGAAACCGGCGTAGCCGCCGCCGACGATCAGGATTTTGGGCACGGGGGATGATCTCCTTGAGGTGGGGTTGTCCGTAAAGACCTTACTCCTGGTGGCGTCGCCTCCTGTACTGGCGGAGAGCGCCGAGCGCGACGCCGAGCAGGGCCGCCCCGAACAGCCCGAAGACGATCAGCGGGATGCCCGTCGAGCGCATCGACTCGACCGTCGGGATGAGCGCCTGGAGGCGGTCGTCGCGGTCGACGCTCGGGGTGGGGACGGGAGCCGGTGCCGCCTCGGCCGTCGACGACGGGGTGGCGACGGGGACCTCGGCCCGCCGGTGCAGTCGGATCCACTCGGCGAGATCGCCCATGGGATTCGCCTCGACCGAGGCCACCTGATCGCCGACGGCGGCCGAGGCGTCGACGAGTCCGTAGCCGTAGAGCGGATCGGGGGTGGTCGTGCCGCGCGAGTCGGCCGTGGAGATCACCCGGTTGATGACGTCGTCGGCATCGAGCTCGGGGTGCGCACCCCGCACGAGCGCGACGACGCCCGCGACGATGGGGGTCGCGCCGCTCGTGCCGCTCCAGCTGTAGTGGACGTCGCCCGGTCCGACCCCGACGAGCTTCTCGCTCGGCGCCGCGACGCCGATGGTGATGCCCTGACTCGAGGCGTCGAAGCTCGCCTGACCCGACCGGTCGACGCCGGCGACGGTGAGCACCCCCGGCATGGTGGCCGGCGCCCCGACCTCGGTCGTGCCGCTGCCCCTGTTGCCCGCCGCGGCCACGACGACGACGTCGTGCTGCATCGCGTAGAGGAACGCGTCGTCCCAGCTCGTCGGCCAGTCGAGGGTGTTGCGCGTGAGGGACATGTTGATCACGTCGGCCCCGTTGTCGACCGCCCATCGGACGGCCTCGGCGATCTGCGTGTCGGAGTCGACGGCATCCGACCCGAAGCCGACCGAGACGGACAGCAGATCGGCCTCGGGAGCGACGCCGATGACGCCGTCACCGGACGCCGTCCCCCGACCCGCGAGGATCGAGCCGACGAGGGTTCCGTGCGTCGGGTCGTCCGTGCCGACGGGCGTCTGGCCGTCCGCCGAGCCCTGACCCGAGACGTCGGTGCCTCCGACGACCGCGCCCTCGAGCTCGGCGACCGACGAGTCGACGCCGGTGTCGATCACGGCGACGGTCACACCCGCGCCGCGACTCGACTGCCAGGCCTGCTCGATGCCGTAGTCGGCGAGCCAGTACTGGTCGTCGCGGATGGCGTCGGCTCGCGCCGCGCCCCCCGGGGCGACCACGACGACGGCCGCCAGGGCCAGCGCCGCGATCGTCGCCGAGGTCGTCCGCAGCGTCAGCTCGGGCACGGGTCAGACATCCCCGCCGGAGGCGCGCTCGGCCGAGTCGCCGTCGGCCAGGTAGTCGGGGCACCGGCACACGTCGGGGCTCCACGTCGCTCGGTCGAGCGCGAGATCGCCGAGCGGGTTGACCCCGGGGCCGGCGGCGAGGGAGTGACCCACCACGGCGTGCAGGCACTTGATGCGCTCGGGCATGCCGCCCGCGGTGACGTGAGCGATCTCGCCGACGTGCTCGATGCTCTCGCGGTCGGCGAGGTAGGCCTCGTGGGCCGACCGGTAGCGTGCGGCGAGATCGGCGTCTGCGGCCAGCAGGTCGGTGAACTCTGCCATCACGCCGTTCGCCTCGAGGGTCGAGACGGCCGCCGTCGCGCCCGGGTGGCACAGGTAGTAGAGGGTCGGGAAGGGCGTGCCGTCGCCGAGTCGCGGCTTCGTCGCGACGACGGTGGGGTTGCCGCAGGCGCACCGGGCGGCGATGCCGATGACGTCGCGCGCCGGGCGCCCGAGCTGCGCGGTGACGATCCGCACGTCGAGTTCGGTCACGGGGTCGAACGGAGGGGTGGTCACGGGGTGCCGCCTGTCGGGGTCGAGGTGGGGAGCTCGCTGCCGTCGATGTCGGGGGCGATCAGCTCGGTTGCCGGCTCGTCGCTGAGACCGGCGTCGATCACCGACGAGGTCATGGCGGCGATCCAGTCGACCTGGGGGGTCTGCAGCTCGTCGCTGATGGGTGCCTGCGGCCGTTCGGCGTCGGTCGTCGCATCGCCCATCACCAGGTAGCTGTACTCGCCCGGGTACACGTAGAGCAGGCGGTCGCGCGCCTGAGCCTCGATGTACGCGGGATCGCTCCACCGCGCGACATCGCCCTGGAGATCCGTCACGTCGGCCTTCTGCCGCTCGACCTCGTCTTGGATGGCCGCGATCTGCTGCTGCTGCTGGACGAGGGTGCGGAGGGACGGCGCGAGGATCACGACGAACAGGACCAGGATGACGAGCATCAGGAGACTGAAGCCCGAGAAGCGGATGTTGCGGAGCCAGCCGCTCGTGGCCGACTCCGTCTCGGGCAGGATGACGGGCAGACGCCTGCTCTTCGACTCTCGGGACATGACTCCGAGGGTAGACGACCGCCCTGTCGAGTCGGTCACGGAACGCCGAGAGGCCCGCCCCGCCGAAGCGGGACGGGCCTCTCGGAGCCGTGCCTAGCCGCGGAAGCGGGGGAAGGCCGAGCGACCGGCGTAGACCGCCGCGTCGCCGAGCTCCTCTTCGATGCGGAGCAGCTGGTTGTACTTCGCGACGCGCTCGGAGCGGGCCGGGGCCCCCGTCTTGATCTGACCGGCGTCGGTGGCGACCGCGAGGTCGGCGATCGTGGTGTCTTCGGTCTCACCCGAGCGGTGCGACAGCACGGTCGTGTAGCCGCTGCGCTGTGCGAGCGCGACGGCGTCCAGGGACTCCGTCAGCGTGCCGATCTGGTTGACCTTGACGAGGATCGAGTTGCCGGCGCCGGCCTCGATGCCCTTCGCGAGGCGCTCGGGGTTCGTGACGAACAGGTCGTCGCCGACGATCTGCGTCTTCGAGCCGATCTCGCTCGTGAGGTGCGCCCAGCCCTCCCAGTCGTCTTCGTCGAGGGGGTCCTCGATGGTGACGAGCGGGTACGAGGCGACCAGGTCGGCGTAGTAGCCGGAGAGGAACGCGGAGTCGCGCTTCTCGCCCTCGAAGGTGTACGAGCCGTCGGCGTAGAACTCGCTCGAGGCGACGTCGAGACCGAGCGCGATGTCCTCACCGGGCGTGAAGCCGGCCTTGGTGATCGCGTCGACGAGCAGGTCGAGCGCGGCCCGGTTGCTGTCGAGGTTCGGCGCGAAGCCGCCCTCGTCGCCGAGACCGGTCGAGAGGCCCTTGGCCTTGAGCTCGCTCTTGAGGGCGTGGTACGTCTCGGCGCCCCATCGGAGCGCCTCGGCGAAGGTCGAAGCGCCGATCGGCAGGATCATGAACTCCTGGATGTCGACGTTGCTGTCGGCGTGCGAACCGCCGTTGATGACGTTGAGCATCGGCACGGGGAGCGTGTGCGCGTTCGGCCCGCCGAGGTAGCGGAAGAGCGGCAGATCGGCCGAGTCGGCGGCCGCACGGGCCACTGCCAGCGAGACGCCGAGGATGGCGTTCGCGCCGAGGCGCTTCTTGTTGTCGGTGCCGTCGAGCTCGATCATCGCCGCGTCGATCAGGCGCTGGTCGGTGGCGTCGAAGCCCTCGACGGCCGGGCCGATCTCGTCGATGACCGCCGAGACGGCCTTGAGCACGCCCTTGCCGAGGTAACGGCTCGCGTCGCCGTCGCGCAGTTCGTAGGCCTCGAAGGCCCCGGTCGATGCGCCCGAGGGGACGGCGGCCCGAGAGACCGTCCCGTCGTCGAGCAGGACCTCGACCTCGACGGTCGGGTTGCCCCGCGAGTCGAGGATTTCGCGGGCGCCTACGGCGTCGATTGCTGCCACGGAGAACTCCTTAGTAGTCGTTGTGTTCGCAGGACCGAGGTCCGCGCCAATCCTAGCGAGGCACCGCGCCGCAGCGGACGGCCCGCTGTCAGCCGAGCGTCTTGATCTGCAGGTCGTCGACGCCTTCTCCGCCCCGCACGACGGCGAAGCGCGTGTAGCCGGACTCGGCGAGGGTGTCGAGCTGGCGCGTGACGTTCTTGACGCGCCGATCGAGGCGGACCCGCGCCTCCCCCCGTTCGAGCAGCGCCGCCCGCAGGGCCGTGAGCTCGGCCGCGGGCACGCCCGCGTCGTGCACGAGGGCGAGACCGTCGTGATCGGGGTCGCCCTGGTCGACGAGGTCGACGATGCGCTCGAACCCCAACGAGAAGCCGGCGGCGGGGACGTCCGCGCCGAGGAACCGCCCGATCATGCCGTCGTAGCGGCCGCCGCCACCGAGCGAGTAGCCGAACTCGGGGTGCGCGACCTCGAAGATGGTGCCCGTGTAATAGCCCATGCCGCGCACGAGCGTCGGGTCGAAGACGAGACGCGCGCCGGGGAGGGCCTCGCGGAGCGCCACCAGATCGGCGGCCGCGGCGACGTCGAGCCAGGCAGGAGGCTCGGTGCCGGTGATCGTCGACCAGTCGGCCGTCGAGAGCTCGCGCAGCGCATCCTCCAGCCCGCCGTGCTCGACCCCGATCTCGTGGAGACGCGCGACGACGCCCTCGACGCCGATCTTGTCGAGCTTGTCGAGCTCGATCAGCGCCTGCTCCGTCAGGTGGGCGGGCGCACCCCAGTGCGAGAGGACCCCGAGCAGCACCCGGCGGTCGTTGATGCGGATCGACGTGCCCTCGAGGCCGAGCGCCGAGAGGACGGCCGTGGTCGCCGAGATGAGCTCGATCTCGGCGAGCGGGCCGGCCTCGCCGAGGATGTCGATGTCGCACTGGACGAACTGCCGGTAGCGACCCTTCTGCGGACGCTCGGCCCGCCAGACGGGCGCCACCTGCACGGATCGGAAGACCGCCGGCAGCTCGGCGCGGTGCGAGGCGTAGAACCGGGCCAGCGGCACGGTGAGGTCGAATCGGAGCCCCAGGTCGGCGAGCGCCAGCGCGGAGTCGGCCGACTTGAGATCGTCGACGTCGAGACCGCGCTTCAGCACGGCGAAGACCTGCTTCTCGTTGTCGCCGCCGAGACCCGAGTAGAGGAAGTCGGTCGACTCGACCACGGGCGTCTCGATCTCGTCGAAGCCGTACGAGCGGTAGACGTCGCGGATGGTGCTGAGCACGCGCTCTCGGCGACGTTTCTCGGCGGGGAGGAAGTCTCTCATCCCGCGGGGCGGGCTCACGTGTGACGGCATGGGGACATCTTCTCAGAGCCGAGGGCGCGACGAGCCCGCTCCGACCCGACTTGCGCTCCATGTGAGATTCCACGTACAGTATGAGCACCAAGCGGCGTGAATCGGGTTGCATGCCGCCGGGTCACGGCGCCCTACCTTCCCTGCGGTGAGGGCGCCCGAACGGGCCAGGTGCTGAGCACCTGGCCCGTTCTTCGTCTGACGGCGTCGCGACACCTGCTCGGAGACGACCCGCCGAGCGGCGGGTCAGCCGCGGGACGCCGCCCCGGCACTCTCGACGAGCGCGTCGACCCGGTGCACGAACACCGCACCGGGCTCGTCGGCGCCACCGGCGACGACGGCGTCGTAGAGCAGCCCCTCGACCTCGGCGACGAAGGCCCGCGCCTGCACGGTGGCGTCCTCCGACGAGGTGCCCTGGGCGACGAGCCACGTCGACACGGCCTCGCGCCAGCGGGCGCCCGCCTGCCGAGCGACACCCGGCTCGTCGCCGGCGACGACCTCGAGCAGCGCCGACTCCATCTCGAGACGCTGGAGGTCGAGACCCCGTTCGCTCGACGCCTCGTCCCAGTACGAGACGAGATGCCCTCTGAACGCGGCCGCGTCGAGCGACGCGGCGTCGGCGGGGAGGAGGTGGTCGTGGCGGCCGACGACCGCCCGGACGATCTCGGCGATCAGCTCGGCACGGTTGCCGAAGTGATAGACGAAGACGTAGGTGCTGACACCGAGAGCCTCGGCGAGCGTGCGGAACGAGACGGTCGCGATGCTCCGCGACCGGAGGTGGTCGATGATCTGGCCGAGCAACTCGGGCTTGCGTGTCGGATCGGGCTTGCGAGGCATGAATGCCACTCCTTCGTGCGGACGGGTCGGGACGCCCTGCGCGGCCCCGACCGTCGTCTGGCGACCATAACAGACGTGTGTCGACGCCGCACAGGAACCAACCGGTCGGTCGATGGCAGGACATCGAGCGGACAGCATGGTCTGCGTTCGTGTGTTTCGTCGGATGACCCTTGACATTTTACTGCACGATGCTCTACATTATCTCTATCGCTGCAAGGCCCATGGAGTCTGATCCCTCTCTGGCGTGCCGGCAGCGACGACGTGACACACCAGCCAGACGACTTCCTTCTTCGCGATCGGGGTCGCTCGTGGGGGGTTCACGTGAGGGCGCCCCGCCTATTCGGGTTGGTGGGGCGCCCTACCCTCGGTCTCGACCGCTCGCAGCCGTGCCTCACGCTCTCGTACGGCACGTCGGAGTGCGCGTTCTGCGTCGATGCCCCGACTCGTCGCGACGTCGACCATCCGCGCCAGTTCACGACCGAGCAGGAGCTCGTCGTCCACCGCAACGCCCTCGGTCGGGTCGTCGACCGGGGGCCTGCCGGTCGAGCCTCCGTCCGACCTGGACCCGGCGGCCTCCTCCCCCGGTTCGCACGCCCTCGGCGGCTCGTCGGCGGGCAGACCCGCAGCCCGACGTCGGCCGTCGATCTTCTGAGCCCGGGCCAAGGCCGGCAGACCGCCGGGCACGCCGTCGAAGGCACTCGTCCGCTCGGACTTCTCGCGCGCCTTCGCGGCGGACCAGAGCCGGACGATGTCGTCGACGTCGCGGGCCTCGTCGTCTCCGAAGACGTGCGGATGACGACGCACGGTCTTCGCCGTGACGTCGCGCACGACGTCGGCCAGGTCGAACGCCCCCTGACGCTCAGCCAGAGCGGAGTGCAGGACGACCTGGTACAGCACGTCGCCGAGCTCCTCCCGGCGATCAGCCGTCGTCCCCTCCTCGATCGCCTCGACGAGCTCGGCGGTCTCCTCGACCAGGTAGGTCACGAGACTCCCGTGCGTCTGCCCGCGGTTCCAGTCGCAGCCGCCGTCGTCGGACAGCAGGGCGGCGACCACGCGGACCAGCTCGGCGATCTCGGTCCCGGTGGTGCCGTCGTTCGTCACCCGCGCCTCCTCGGCCTGCTCCGTCGCGTCGTCAGCCGGCGGCCGCCGCGGTGTCGGTGGCGGGACGCGGCGTCTCCGCACCGAAGATCGCCGTCATCAGCTGCTCGACCCAGGTGATCAGCTCACCGTCGGGCAGGGCCTCGCCGTGAGGACGGGGCAGCGGCACGCTGACCGACTTCGTCTGACCGAACCAGCGCGAGCCCGGGTACATCCGCTGCAACCGCACCTGCATGCTGTCGGGCAGATCGAGACCGGCGACACGGAGGTTGGCGCCCATGACGACGACCTCGCTGAGACCGATCTTCTGCGCGGCACGGCGCAGCCTCGACACCTCGATGAGTGCGAGGACCGACGCCGGCGGCGTGCCGTACCGGTCGGTGAGCTCGTCGAGGACCGAGTCGATCTGATCGTCGGTCGAGGTCGGCGAGCTGGCCGTCGACAGCTTCTGGTAGGCCTCGAGACGGAGTCGCTCGCTCTCGACGTACTCGTCGGGGATGTGCGCGTCGACGGGGAGCTCGAGTCGCAGCTCGGTCTGCCCCTCGGCCACGTCGCCGCGGAACGCCCCCACGGCCTCGCCGATCATGCGGAGGTACAGGTCGAAGCCGACCCCGGCGATGTGCCCGGACTGCTCACCGCCGAGGAGGTTGCCCGCGCCGCGGATCTCGAGGTCTTTCAACGCGACCTGCATGCCCGCGCCCAGCTCGTTGTTCGCCGCGATCGTCTCGAGGCGGTCTTGAGCGGTCTCGCTGAGCGGTCGCTCGGCGTCGTACAGGAAGTACGCGTACCCGCGCTCACGGCCTCGGCCGACGCGCCCGCGCAGCTGATGCAGCTGACTGAGCCCGTACTTGTCGGCGCGATCGATGATCAGCGTGTTCGCGTTCGCGATGTCGAGACCGGTCTCGATGATGGTGGTCGAGACGAGCACGTCGAACTTGCGCTCCCAGAAGTCGACCATGACCTGCTCGAGCGACGACTCGGCCATCTGTCCGTGCGCGACCGCCACCCGCGCCTCCGGAACCAGCTCGGCGATCTGCGCCGCGACGCGGTTGATGCTCGACACCCGGTTGTGCACGAAGAACACCTGCCCCTCGCGCAGCAGCTCGCGCCGGATGGCCGCCGCCTTCTGCCGATCGCTCTCGGGACCGACGAAGGTCAGGATGGGGTGGCGGTCTTCGGGAGGCGTCGTCAGGGTGGACATCTCGCGGATGCCCGTGACCGCCATCTCGAGCGAGCGCGGGATGGGCGTGGCCGACATCGCCAGGATGTCGACGTTGGTCTTGAGCTTCTTCAAGGCGTCTTTGTGCTCGACGCCGAAACGCTGCTCTTCGTCGATGATCACGAGACCGACGTCTTTGTACGCGATGCCCTCGCTCAGGAGGCGATGCGTGCCGATCACCATGTCGACCGTGCCGTCGCCGAGGCCCTTGATCGTCTCGCGGGACTCCTTCGCGGTCTGGAACCTGGAGAGACTGCGGAGGTGCACGGGGAACCCGGCGAAGCGGTCCGAGAACGTGTCGAAGTGCTGCTTGACGAGCAGAGTGGTCGGCACGAGCATGACGACCTGCTTGCCGTCCTGGATCGCCTTGAACGCGGCGCGCACGGCGACCTCGGTCTTGCCGTAGCCGACGTCGCCCGAGAGGAGGCGGTCCATCGGGATCGGGCGCTCCATGTCGGCCTTGATCTCGTCGATGGTCGTCAGCTGGTCGGCGGTCTCCGCGAACGGGAAGGCCTCCTCGAGCTCGCGCTGCCACGGGGTGTCGGGCGGGAACGAGTGGCCCTTGCTGGCCATCCGCGCCGAGTACAGCTTGACCAGCTCGACGGCGATGTCACGGACGGCGCGACGCGCCTTGCTCTTGGCCGAGGCCCAGTCGCTGCCGCCCATCTTGCTGAGCGACGGCGCCTCGCCGCCGACGTAGCGGCTGAGCAGATCGAGCTGGTCGGTGGGCACGTAGAGCTTGTCGCCGGGGTACCCGCGCTTCGAGGGCGCGTACTCGAGCACGAGGTACTCGCGGCTGTTCTTGACGGCGTTCTTGCCGCCGGTGCTGACGACACGGCTGGTGAGCTCGATGAACTTGCCGATGCCGTGCGTCTGGTGCACGACGACGTCGCCGGGCTTGAGCTGCAGCGGATCGACCACGTTCTTGCGTCGACTGGCGAGCTTCGTCACCTGTCGCGAGTCGTAGTTCGCCGATCGACCGTAGAAGTCGCTCTCGCCCAGCACGGCGAGCTTCGCGTCGGGGATCTCGAAGCCGGCCTCGACGCCGCCGGCGACGAGGTGCGCGACCCCCGCCTCGAGCGACTCGGGCAGCGACTCATGCAGCCGCGCGGCGACCCCTCGCTCGGCGAGCACGTCGCGCGCCCGCTCGACGAGGCCCACGCCGCGCGAGGTCACGACGATGCTCCAGCCGTCGGCGAGGCGCGACACGACATGGTCGAGGGCGCCCTCGGCATGACCGCTGAAGCTCGGCACCGCGTCGGCCGCGAGACGGACGTAGTCGCCCGCCGACGCGATCGCCTCCTCGTCGGTGAGGACCTCGCCGCTGTCGAAGGTGCTCAGGGAGAACCATGTGCGGTCGCCCGCGGAGTCGCGGAGATCGCGCAGGGAGATGAAGTCGCCCGCGTCGAGGTCGATCGGTGCCTCGGCGCCGGCGGTCGCGGCGCTCCATGCTGCCGAGAGGAACTCGCGGTTCGTCTCGGCCAGGCTGCGGGCCCTCGACACGACGCGCTCGGGAGACAGCACGGCGATGGCGGCCCCCTCCGGGAGGTAGTGGGTCAGCGGCACGAGACCGTGCACGAGGGCCGGAGCGAGGGACTCCATGCCCTCGACGGGGATGCCCTCGCCGATCTTCGCCAGCATCTGCGCGAGACTCGGGAACTCGTGCTGCATCTCGCGGGCACGCTGACGCACCTGCTCGGTGAGGAGCATCTCGCGGCTCGGCGGGAGGTCGACCGTCGTGACCTCGCCGTCGAGGCTCCGCTGGTCGGCGACGGAGAAGCGCCGCACCTGGTCGACCTCGTCGCCGAAGAAGTCGACACGGACGGGGTGCTCGGCCGTCGGCGGGAACACGTCGAGGATGCCGCCGCGCACCGCGAACTCGCCCCGCCGGGTGACCATGTCGACCCGCGCGTAGGCGAGGTCGACGAGTCGCAGGGCGATGGCCGACAGGTCGTGCCCGCGATCGCCGACGGTGAGCACCACCGGCTCGATCGACGCGAGATTGTCGGCCAGGGGCTGCAGGGCCGCCCGCACACCGGCCACGACGACGATCGGCTTCGTCGCCTCAGGCTGGGAAGCCGCCTGCTCGGACCACGCGGCGAGTCGCCGCAGAGCGTGGATGCGCTTCCCGACCGTCTCGGCGCTCGGGCTGAGCCGCTCATGCGGAAGGGTCTCCCACGCGGGGAACTCGATGATCTCGGCCTCGGGCAGGAAGCTCGTCAGCGACCCCCGGACGGCCTCGGATTCACGCCCCGTCGCCGTGACGACGAGCAGAGCCTGAGGGCCCTCGCGCCGCGAGAGCAGACCCGCCAGCAGAGGGACGCGCAACCCGTCGACGACGGAGAAGTCCGTGCTCTTGCCGTGCCGGTCGAGGGCAGCCGAAAAGGTGGAGGCGCGCGAAAGCGCCGGAATCAAGCCCGCGAGTATCACGCGATAGATGGTACCCGTGCCGACCTGGAGCGGGACGCGAGCGTCAGTCTCTGGCGGTGTGGAACTTGAGCTGCGCCGCGATGAGCCCGTCGGCGGCGATCATCTCGACCGCGTCGGCGGCGTCGGCGAGGAGGATCGGGAGGTTCTGACGCTCGGAGGCACCGAAGTCTTTCAGGACGAAGTCGGCGGCGGGTTGCCGCCCGGGCGGGCGGCCGATGCCGACCCGCACCCGGGTGAACTCGTTCGAACCGGTCGCCGCGATGATGTCGCGCAGACCGTTGTGCCCGCCGTGACCACCGCCGTGCTTCAGCTTGAGGGTGTCGAAGTCGATGTCGAGCTCGTCATGGACGACGATCAACCGCGACACGTCGAGGTCGTAGAACCGGAGCAGCGCCTGCACGGGGCCGCCCGAGACGTTCATGAACGTGTCGGGCTTGGCGAGCACGAAGCGCGGGCCGCCCGGCACGAGGCGAACCTCGGCGACGGTCGCGTTGGTGCGGTGGCGCTTGAAGCCGACGGATAGACGGTGGGCCAGCTCGGCCAGCACCATCTGCCCGACGTTGTGCCTGTTGCCGGCGTAGCCGGGCCCGGGGTTCCCGAGCCCGACCACGAGCCACTGATCGTCTGATGCCATCGTCCGTCGATCGTCTCTTCAGTGGTTCTGCGCCGGCAGGGGGTGTTACTCGGAGCGCTCTTCGTCTTCGATCGAGTCGACGTCGCCCTCGGCGGGGGCGGCCTCGCCGTCCTCGTCGGAGACCGCGTCGGTCGTGAGGTCGAGCTGGGGCACCGAGATGGCGAGCACGAGGGTCTCGGGCTCGCTGACCAGGTTCGCGCCCGAGGGCAGCTTCAGGTCGGCCGCGGTGATCTGCGCACCCTCTTCGAGGCCCTCGATCGACACGACGACGTTCTGCGGGATGTGCGTGGCCTCGACCTCGAGCTCGACGGCGTTGAGCTCAAGCACGTGGATGGTGCCGGGGTACGACTCGCCCTCGACGTGCACGGGCACCTCTACGGTGACCTTCTCGCCGCGACGCACGACGATGAGGTCGATGTGCTCGATGGTCTGCTTGACCGGGTCGCGCTGGATGTCCTTGACGAGGGCGAGCTGCTCGGTACCCTCGATGTCGAGCGTGATGACGGCGTTCGCACGACGCGTGATCAGCATGGTCTCGTGACCGGGGAGGGTGACGTGCTGGGGGTCGGTGCCGTGACCGTAGATGACCGCGGGGATCTGGTCGTTCGCACGGATCTTGCGAGCCGCGCCCTTGCCGAAGCTGGTGCGGACGAGAGCGGACAGGTTGTTGGCGTCAGCCATGTGTGTCTCCTTCTGAGGCCGCCGCGGGGGCGGACCGGATGTGTGGTCGGTTTCAACTCGAACGCGTATCGCGTGAGGAAAGACCCCGCAGCCGTGAGGTGACGGGCCCCGAAGGACCCGCTCGTCCGAGACTGAGCGCCTGCCTACCGCGTCGATAACGGATGCATGCGCATCCCTCGCCGAAGTTCAGCTTCCGAGGTTACACGGGGCCCGCGCGTGTCGCCAACCCGCGCCTCCTCGGCTCGTGGCCCCCTGGCGGTGCCGCGGCGACGCTCGGAAACCTCTCGGGAACCGGTCGGCGGGCCGGGAGGCGACTGCCGGGACGGGTACGGACGGTACCCGTCACACGCTCGGGACGGGGGCATAGTCTGCGGCTACCCACCCCATCGAGAGGAAGTCACCGTGACCGAACAGGGAACAGAAACGTCGACCACCCCGCAGGCGAACATCGGAGTCGTCGGGCTCGCCGTGATGGGCTCGAACCTCGCCCGCAACCTCGCGAGCCGCGAGGGCAACACCGTCGCCGTGTACAACCGCTCCCCCGAACGCACCGACACGCTGATGAGCGAGCACGGCGACGCCGGGTTCATCGCGTCGAAGACCATCGAGGACTTCGCCGCCTCGCTGCAGAAGCCGCGCACCGCGATCATCATGGTCCAGGCCGGACGCGGCACCGACGCCGTCATCGACCAGCTCGCCGACTTGTTCGAGGAGGGCGACATCATCGTCGACGGCGGCAACGCGAACTTCCTCGACACCCGCCGCCGGGAGTCCGCACTGCGCGGCCGCGGCCTGAACTTCGTCGGCGCCGGGATCTCGGGCGGCGAGGAAGGCGCGCTCAAGGGGCCGTCGATCATGCCCGGCGGATCGAAGGAGGCGTACGCGACCCTCGGCCCGATCCTCTCGTCGATCGCCGCCGTCGCCGAGGGCGAGCCGTGCGTCACGCACGTCGGGTCGGACGGCGCCGGACACTTCGTCAAGATGATCCACAACGGCATCGAGTACGCCGACATGCAGCTCATCGCCGAGTCGTACGACCTGCTGCGCCGCGTGGGCGGACACGAGCCCGCCGCCATCGCCGCCGTCTTCGACGAGTGGAACAAGGGGGAGCTCGAGTCGTACCTGATCGAGATCACCGCCGAGGTGCTGCGCCAGGTCGACGCCAAGACGGGCGGGCCGCTCGTCGACCAGATCGTCGACGCCGCCGGGTCGAAGGGCACCGGCGTCTGGACGGTGCAGAACAGCGTCGGACTCGGCGTGCCCGTCGGCGGCATCGCCGAAGCCGTCTTCGCGCGCGCCGTGTCGTCGAAGCCCGACCAGCGCGCCGCCGTGCAGGCGACCCTGCAGGGCCGGCCCGAGGTGCAGGAAGCCGGCGACGGCTTCGAGGACGACGTGCAGAAGGCGCTCTACGCGTCGAAGATCGTGGCCTACGCCCAGGGGTTCGACGCGATCATCGCCGGCGCCCTCGAATACGGCTGGGACATCGACAAGGGCGCCATCGCCAAGATCTGGCGCGGCGGCTGCATCATCCGCGCGCAGTTCCTGAACCGCATCGTCGACGCCTACGAGAAGGACGCCACCATCGCGACCCTCCTCGAGGACGACTACTTCGCCGCCGCCGTCCGCGACGGGGAGGACGCCTGGCGCCGCATCGTCGCGAAGGCCGCCCTCTCGGGCATCCCCGTGCCCGGGTTCGCCTCGGCGCTGTCGTACTACGACTCGCTCGCGTCCACCCGACTGCCGGCGTCGCTCATCCAGGGGCAGCGCGACTTCTTCGGCGCCCACACCTACAAGCGGGTCGACGAGGAGGGCGTGTTCCACACGCTGTGGTCGGGCGACCGGTCGGAGATCGAGACGGAGCCGTCGACCCACTGACCTCTCCGGTGGTCATGGCGTGATCCGGGTGCTCGGGGATCGGGCCTGACGGGCGTGTTCGTCGCGACCGGACTGCTTCGGCGGGCCGGTCGGACGGACACGCCCGTTCGCGTCGCTGGGGCGGACGGATCCAGTAGCGGGGGCCGGCTCAACCTCCGCCGGGTCTGTGCGTCGGCGGGGCCGCCGGCCCGTCGGCAACTCAGGCGCAGCGGGGCTGCTCTGGGCGTTCTGCACGGAGACACCGCGCTGCGCCTGAGTTGCCGACGCGAGAGCGGGCCTGGCGATCAGTGGAAGCTGGTTCTGACGCACGCGGGCAGCCACCAGGATTCTCTGCCGCGCACCGGTTGGCAACTCAGGCGCAGCGGGGCTGCTCTGGGCGTTCTGCACGGGAACACTGCTCTGCGCCTGAGTTGCCGACGCGAGAGCGGGCCTGGCGATCAGTGGAAGCTCGTTCTGACGCACGCGGGCAGCCACCAGGATTCTCTGCCGCGCACCGGTTGGCAACTCAGGCGCAGCGGGGCTGCTCTGGGCGTTCTGCACGGAGACACCGCGCTGCGCCTGAGTTGCCGACGCGAGCCGGCATGGGGGGGGGAGCAGGCGCGACCGCAGGTCAGGGGCGTGCGAGGACGGCTGCTGCGAGGACCAGCGGGTCTGCGCAGCCGCGGGCGAACCCCTCGATGCGTCGATCGATGTCCCGCTGCAGGATGACGGCGCCGACGCGCTCGGCCAGCGGCGCGAGCCACTTCGGCCGGCAGGTGAAGTTGTAGCGCCAGATCGCGAGCGTGCTGCCGGGGTCGCCCTCGACCGCGCTGAACCGCCACCCGCCGCCCATGCGCTCGAAGAACCACGAGCCCTTCGTCATCTTCATCCCGACGTTGGTGGGCGGCGCGTACGAGACGTACTCGCTCTCCATCCGGAACCCGAACCGCTGCACCGTGAGGGTGCGGACGCCCTTGGCGGGCCCGGTCGCGCCGCCGAGGAGGTGCTGGTGGCGGATGAACGGATCCCAGCGCTTCCGTGCCTCACCCTGCGTCTGCGACACCGCGAAGGCGACCTCGGGGCTCACCGGGACGACCACACGGGATTCGACGACAGGCATGGCCACATCCTGTCACGATGCCTGGCTGACTCGAGAGGGACGCAGAAGGGGGCGCCCTCCACCGGATCCGGTGGTCGGGCGCCCCCTCAGGCGGACGGTCGGAGCCTAAGCCGCGCCGTCGAACATGCTGGTCACGGAGCCGTTGTCGAAGACCTCGTGGATCGCCCGGGCGATCAAGGGCGCGATCGGGAGGATCTCGAGCTTGTCGAACTTCTGGTGCTCGGTGAGCGGCAGGGTGTCGGTGACGACGACGGAGTCGATGAACTCGCTGTTGAGGATCTCGGGTGCCGGGTCGCTGAACACGGCGTGGGTAGCCGCGACGACGACGCCGATGGCGCCGGCGGCCTTGAGAGCCTCGGCGGCCTTCACGATCGTGCGACCCGTGTCGATCAGGTCGTCGACGAGCAGGCAGACGCGGCCGGCCACCTCGCCGACGATCTCGTGCACGGTGACCTGGTTCGGCACGAGCGGGTCGCGGCGCTTGTGGATGATGGCCAGCGGGGCGTCGAGCTTCTCGCTCCAGATGTCGGCGACGCGCACGCGACCCATGTCGGGCGAGACGACGGTCAGCGTCGTGTTGTCGAGCTTGGCGCGGAAGTGCTCGAGCAGCACCGGCATGGCGAAGAGGTGGTCGACGGGGCCGTCGAAGAAGCCCTGGATCTGCGGGGCGTGCAGGTCGACGCTCATGATGCGGTGCGCACCGGCGGCCTTGAAGAGGTCGGCGACGAGGCGGGCCGAGATCGGCTCGCGCCCGCGGCCCTTCTTGTCTTGGCGCGCGTACGGGTAGAACGGCGCCACCACGGTGATGCGCTTGGCCGAGGCGCGCTTGAGGGCGTCGACCATGATCAGCTGTTCCATCAGCCACTCGTTGATCGGCGCCGAGTGCGACTGGATCACGAACGCGTCGGAGCCGCGCACGCTCTCGTCGAACCGCGCGTACAGCTCGCCGTTGGCGAAGGTGCGGGCGTCGGTCGGGATCAACTCGGAGCCCAGCTCGGACGCGATCTGATCGGCGAGTGCGGGGTGCGCACGCCCCGAGATCAGAACGAGTCGATTCTCGCCGGTGATCTTGATTCCGGACACGTCACTCGCTCTCCGGCCCCGAGGGGCCAACCCGACCGGGGTTCAGTCGGTCGTTCGTTCGGCGCGAGCGGCGGCCTCGGCAGCCGCCGAGCCGGGGCGGTTCGCCTCGACCCATCCGCTCGCATTGCGCTGTGGAGCGATGCTCAGCGCCAGGGCACCTGCCGGTACGTCTTTGCGGACGACCGTTCCCGCACCTGAGTACGCTCCGTCGCCAATCCTAACGGGGGCGACGAACACGTTGTGCGACCCGGTCCGCACATGGGACCCCACCTGGGTGCGGTGCTTGTTCACGCCGTCGTAGTTGGCCGTGATCGTGCCGGCCCCGATGTTCGAGTCGCGGCCGACCTCGGTGTCGCCGATGTAGCTGAGGTGCGGCACCTTCGAGCCCTCGCCGATCTCGACGTTCTTGGTCTCGACGAAGGTGCCGATCTTGCCACCGGCTCCGAGCACGCTGCCAGGTCGCAGATACGCGAACGGACCGACGGAGGCGCGGGCGCCGATCACGGCGAGGGTCGCGTCGGTGCGCTTCACGATCGCACCCTCGCCCACCTCGGTGTCGACGAGCGTGGTGTCGGGGCCCACGACGGCGCCGGCCGCGATGTACGTCGCGCCACGCAGCTGGGTGCCGGGCAGCAGCTCGACGTCGGGGCTCAGCGAGACGTCGCGGTCGATCCAGGTGGTCTGCGGGTCGACGATCGAGACGCCTTCACGCTGCCAGTGCTCGACGATGCGGTCGTTCAGGCGACGGGCCGCGGCGGCGAGCTGCACGCGGTCGTTGATGCCCTCGAGACGCCAGGTCTCGTCGACTGCGCGAGCGGCGACGATCTCGCCGGCGGCCGTCAGCAGACCGACCATGTCGGTCACGTACTTCTCGTTCTGGGCGTTCGCCGATCCGATGCGGGGCAGGTGGGTGCGCAGCGCCGAGACGGTGAAGACGTAGGTGCCCGAGTTGATCTCGCGCACGTCCCGCTCGTCGGCCGTGGCGTCTTTGTGCTCGACGATGCGATCGACGTCGCCGGAGGCGCGGCGGACGACGCGCCCGTAGCCCGTGGCGTCGGGCAGCACGGCCGACAGCAGCGTCGCCGACGCGGACGCCTCGCGGTGCTGGTCGAGCAGCGCCTCGAGGGTCGCGTGGTCGAGGAACGGCACATCGGCGCTGACCACCACGACGTCGCCGTCGAACTCGGCCGGCAGGGCCTCGACCGCCTGCTCGACCGCCCGCCCGGTGCCGGGGACGTCGTCTTGATCGACGATGAGGGCCGCGGGCGAGGTGTCGAGCACGCTCGCGACGACGACGTCGCGCTCGTGCCGCACGACCGCGACGAGGTGCTCGGGGTTCAACGCGCCGGCCGACTCGAGCACGTGCTGGATGAGCGGCATGCCCGCCAGGCGGTGGAGCACCTTGGGCGTCGACGACTTCATGCGCGTGCCCTGCCCTGCTGCGAGGACGACGACGGCGAGACTGCGTTCAGACATGGTGCTCCTTGGTGAGGTGGTGCGTGATCTGCGGCGATCCTCCCACGGGTGACCGAGGAGGCGCGAAAGGGCAGGCGGGATCGGTGCGGCGAAGCGGATGATCGGCCCTGGGGAGGACTCAGCGGGAGCGCACCACGGAGAAGGCGCTGGAGACCGTCACGGCGTCTTCGGCGAGCGCGACGACCAGGTCGGGCAGTCCCGTCCGATCGACGACGCTCTTGCGGGCGAGGTAGAACAGCCAGCTCCCTGCGAGCGCCCCGACGGCGCCGACGACCGCGCCCGCGAGGCGAGGCCCGCCGTGACCGGGATCGGCGACGGCGAGTCCGACCACCGCCCCGGCGACGGCCCGCCCGAAGAGCGGCCCCGGCGCGACGCGGCTCGGTGTGGCGGGGAGCTTGTCGCCGACCAGCTCGCCGGCGCCCGCCGCGATGAGCGCCGCGCGACCCGGCCACGATCGGAACAGGCGCCAGCTCTGCCAGGCGCCCCGTGCCTCCTCGGCTCCCTGGTTCAGGGCGAGCACGGCGAGCGGGGTCGCCGAACGGGAGCCGCTGAGGAGGCCGAGCAGGGCGGCACGGGCGAGGGGCGGGAGGGTGCTGGTGGTCGACATCGCGGGGTCCTCGTCGTCGGGGGCGGTGCCGGCACGACCGGCGGGTGAGATCGCAGGCTATCGACGGGAGACCGTCGGTGCCCGGTGCGCGCGGCTACTCGCCGTCGTTCTGCATCTGCACGGCGTCGCCCTCGGCGCAGGCCGACAACCCGCTGAGGCTGTACATGCGGACGTCGGCGAGGAAGTCGAGCGAGTCGGCTGCAGACCCGACACCGCGTACCCCGAGGATGGGGTCGCTCCCACCGCTCTCGTAGCGCTCCGTCGTCAGGCCCCGATCTCTCCAGAGGCGCTCCACGGCGACCACATCGGCCTCGGGATCCGAACCGCCGGGCCGGAGCGTCGTGATGTACGAGTATGCGGCGCCGTCGCGACCGTCAGATATCGTGCAGCCCTCGACGGCGGGGCCGCTGTAGACGTCCCACTCGCCGCCGATCGCCGCGGTGGTGTCGTCGACGACGGTGACGACGGCGCGCTTCGCATCGCCTGTCGCGAACGTCGCCTCACCAGGGGCGGAGCAACCGGTCAGAACACCAGCCCCGATCAGGATGACCGTGGTCGCGGTGCCGGCGGGACGGACACGCATCAGCCGAGGCTGGACACGTCGTCGACGGCCGAGCAGCTCATTCACCGTCGCGCTGCATCTCGTCGGCGTCCCCATCGACGCAGCTCGAGAGGCTGTCGATGCTGTACCGCCGCGGATCGGCCAGGAAGTCGACGGTCGCGACCGACCCACCTGAGCCGCGGATGCCCGGGACGGGGTCCGATCCCCCGCTCTGATACCGCTCCGTCGTCAGACCTCTCTCGGTCCACAGCCTCTCGAGGGAGGCGATGTCCTGCTCGGGGTCGCCGCCGGGCTGGTCGATGGCGACCAGGTACCCGTACGCCGCGCCCGCGCCGCCGCCGTCCCGGTCGCAGCTCTCGACGGCGGGGCCGCTCGAGACACGCCACTCGCCGCCGAGCGCCGAACTCGACTCGTCGACGAACGCGACGACCGCTCCCCTTGCGTCGTCCACGTCCTGCGGCACCATGTTCCTCCCGTCGTCAGCGCTGCAGCCGGCGAGCGAGAGCGTCGCCGTCATGATCAGGGCTGCAGGGATCGACGACCACGGGTGTCGTCGACTCGGATGACGCTGGTGCATGATCTCGTCTCGGATGGACCCGGTGCGCGCGGCTACTCGCCCTGCTCCTTGAGCTCGACCGGGTCGCCGTCCGCGCAGGGGGACAGGGCGTCGACGCTGTAGCCGCGCTCGTCGGCGAGGAAGTCGATGGACGTCGTCGGACCGCCGGAACCCCGGATACCGAGGATGGGATCGTCGCCGCCGCTCTGATAGCGCTCGGTCGTGATGCCCTGGTCGTTCCAGAGCTTCTCGACGGCGTCGATGTGAGCGGTCGGATCACCCGGAGCGGCGGCCTGCGTCGTGATGTACGAGTACGCGGCGCCGTCTCCCCCGGACTCCTGCGTGCACGCCCGCACGGCGGGGCCGCTGTAGACCTCCCACTCGCCGCCGATCGCCGCGGTCGTGTCGTCGACGACGGTGACCACCTCATCCTTCGCCTGGTCCGTATCCATGATCGTTCCTCCTGTATCTGCGGCTGCGCATCCTGAGACCAGGAGCATCGTCGTGAGGACGATCGACGAGCCCAAGGCCCGACGGCTTCTTCGTGCGGGGTCCGGCATGACGCGGTGCCCTCTCTTCTCGGTGGCCGTCGGCGTCTGGGCCGACGTCACGGTTCTCGGTTCGCGAGCGCGGGTCACCCGGTGACCCTGTCGCCTTGACCCGTGGTGGCGTAGGCCACGTTTCGGAGGGATTCCGTCCCCTTGTCGAGATAGCCCGTGTCGCCGTCCGTGTGGACAGCGTGATTGTCGACGGCGACGAGAGGGCCCGAACCGTCGGCGCTGAACGTCGTCGCACCGAAACCCGCGGCCGTCGGATCCTGGTGGTGATCGTAGCTGTGGTCACGACCGAACTGCGCCCACTGGTCGCCGGCACCGCCGATGAAGGGTGTGGCGTTCTCCGCCTGGCCGGCGAAGACCTCGCCGGCGTTGATCTTCTCGGCGGTGTCGACGGCATCGGGCAGTCCCGCCGAGGCGATCGTGGTGAAGGTGTCGACTTCGACGCCCTGCTTCGTCAGCGCGAAGGCGGCGGTCGTCGTGCCGTACGAGTGCGCCAGCACGTTCGTGGTCGGTCCGTCGTCCCCTCGAGCCGCGTCCATGCCCTCGATGGACGCGGCCAGCCTGTCGCCCCCGTCTCGGGCCGCACCCGTACCGAGGACGCCGATGTCCCAGTCGAACACACCGGGCTGCGGAGGCGAGTCGTAGCCCATCCAGGCGATCACGGCGCGGTCCTCGTCGCCGTGGACGCGGCCCTGCTCGTCGTAGACGCTCTGTGAGGCATCGGTCCAGTCGGTCATCTTTCGAGTGCTCGACCCCATGCCGGGAACCGCCCACGTGACGTTCGTGGCGGTGTCGAGATCTCCGATGGCGACGGCGGCGAGAGGAGGCTCGTCGGAGGTGAGCGAGATGAGGGTCCGTGCCCCGAGCTCCTCACCCTGCACCAGAGACGCCTTGATGTTCTCGAGGGCGATGATGTTGCGGGCGTTCTGAGCTCGGTCGGGGGCGTTCTGGTAGGCGGGCAGACCCATGTTGTCGAAGAAGTCGTTCGCCTCGGCGATGCGCTGGTCGAGGACCGCGACGTTGGCGGTGCTCCGAACCCAGTAGGGGATGCCCTCGAGGTTGCCGAGCTCGCTGAGGGCCGAGGTCGGCAGGGCGGCCAGCTCTCGCCGGTCGGCGGCCGTGTAGCCCATCGTGGCCCACAGCTCCGCGACCTCGGACGGCGTCAGCGAGTCGTCGAACAGCTTGGTGAACGGTGCCGGCACGGCGTCCGCCACCGCGAGGTCGAGCGTCGCGTCCGAGAGCTCGCCCGTTCCGCCGGCCCGCTCGAACGCGTCGGCGATGCTGTCGAGCCAGGCGGCATCGGCCGCGTTCTCTTCGAGCAGCCGGCGGATCCCGTCGAAGACGGTGACCGTTCCGATCTCGGCCCACGCGCAGGCGCTGACGAAGGCCACCCACGCGTTCTCGACGCCCGTGACGGAGTCGGACGCGCCGGTGTCGAGGCCGCGGGTCGTCGTGGCGAAGCCATGGAGGGCCGCTGGATCGGCCGAGCTGCGACCGTCGCCCGTGCCGAGACCGGTCCGCGGACGCCCCTGCGCCGAGAAGGTCGCGTCGATCGGCACGGGCTTGATGGCCACCTCGGACGGTTTCGGATCGAACAACGCCGGGGCTCCGGACCCCGGCGTCAGCAGCCAGGGCACGACCAGCTCGTCGGACTCGGCGGCGGCCTTCGCCTCGGCGATCCGGGTGTCTTCCCGCTGCTGCCACGCGTCGAGATCGGCCAGTCGCTTCTTCTCGGCGGCCGCCTGCTCCGCCACGGCGCGGACCTGCGATGCGAGATCCTCGAGCGCCGTCGCCGCCTTGGGCCGGTCCGCCGCCTCGGCGATGGCCGACTCCGTGAATCGTGCCGCGTACGCGCCCTTGAAGTCTTCGGCGGCCTCGTCCGCAGCCGTACGTCGAGAGCCTGCCTGCCCCCGCAGCGTGTCGGCTGCTCCGTCGGCGGCCTTCGCCAAGCGCTCAGCCGCACCGGCGTCGAATTCGATGGTCGTCATGTCATCCCCCCGATGAGCGCGCGACTGCGCACGGAAAGAGACTAGTCAGTCTTGGTTCGCGGGAACACCCCTGGCTCCGCCACCAGGATTCGAACCTGGACCTAACAGCTCCAAAGGCTGTCGTGCTGCCGTTACACCATGGCGGACCGCGCTCATGCGCCCGCTCATTCTGCCAGACGGCGCGCACGGCACCGGTCGACATAATGGTCGGATGCCCGAGCATGACGAGGTCGACCGGATCGTCGAGGCGTGGCGCCACGAGCGACCCGACCTCGACTTCGCGCCGCTCCACGTGCTCTCGCGCGTCGCCCGCCTCTCGAAGCACCTCGACCGCGCCCGCCGCGAGGCCTTCCAGGCCAGCGACCTCGAGTCGTGGGAGTTCGACGTGCTCTCGGCCCTCCGCCGCGCCGGGGCCCCGTACCAGCTGAGCCCGAAGACGCTCCTCCAGCAGACGCTCGTCTCGAGCGGTGCGATGACCAACCGCATCCACCGCCTGGTCGACCGCGGTCTCGTCGAACGCCGCACCGACCCGAACGACGGCCGAGGCATCCTCGTCACGATGACCACAGCCGGCCGCAGCGCCGTCGACGCCGCGATCGAGCGCCTCCTCGCCGAGGAGGACGCCCTGCTGAGCGACCTCGACGCCGACGACCGCAGCCGCCTCACCGACCTGCTGCGCACCCTCAGCCTGACCCTGGGCGGGTAGCCGCCCGTCGAGGGGTCACAACACGCCGTCAGGAGCCGAGGAGGCGCGGCGTGTCATGACTCATCGACCGGGCTTCCCGAGGGCCGGGCCCCAGGCCCGGGCCCGAGGGCCCCAGCTCTCAGGCCAGCAGCTCGCTCAGCTCGAGCCAGCGCACCTCGAGCTCGGCCGTCTTGTGGTCGAGCGCCGTGAGCTTGGCCTGCAGCGCCGCCAGGCCGTCGAAGTCGGACTGGTCGAACGTCGAGAACTGCGCGAGCAGCGACTCGCGCTCGGTCGCGGCCTTCGCCATCTTGCGGTCGATCGACCCGAGCTCCTTCTCGGCGTTGCGCTTCTCGGCGCCCGAGAGACCCGAGGCGGCGGCGGAGGCTGCGACGGATGCCGAGGCCCCCTGGACGGCCGTCGGTCGGTCGGTCGCGCCTCCTTGGCTGTCCGTCGCCTGCTTGCGCAGCTGCAGGTACTGGTCGACACCGCCCGGCAGGTGCCGGAAGCGCCCGTCGAGCACCGCGTACTGCTGATCGGTGACCCGCTCGAGCAGGTACCGGTCGTGCGATACGACCAGCAGGGTGCCCGGCCAGCCGTCGAGGAGGTCCTCCATCGCGGCGAGCATGTCGGTGTCGAGGTCGTTTGTGGGCTCGTCGAGGATGAGCACGTTCGGCTCGTTCAGCAGGATGAGCAGGAACTGCAGGCGGCGCTTCTGACCGCCCGACAGGTCTTTGATCGGGGTCTGCAGCTGAGCGCTCGTGAAGCCGAGGCGCTCGAGCAGCTGACCCGGCGTCATCTCCTTGCCGGCGGTGACGTACGAGGTGCGCTGCCGGCCGATGACGTCGTTCACGCGCTCGTGGGCGACCTCGTGCAGATCGGCGAGCTGCTGGTCGAGGATCGCGAACTTGACGGTCTTGCCCTGCTTGACCCGACCCTCGGTGGGGGCGATGACGCCGGTGACGACCTTGAGCAGCGTCGACTTGCCGGCGCCGTTGACCCCGAGCACGCCGGTGCGCTCGCCGGGGGCGATGCGCCACTCGACGCCCTGCAGCACCCGCTTGTCGCCGAACGAGACGCCGACCTCGACGAGGTCGACGACGTCTTTGCCGAGCCGCGCGGTCGCCATCTGCGACAGCTGCACGGCGTCGCGCACGGGCGGCTCGTCGGCGATCAGCTCGTTGGCGGCGTCGATGCGGAACTTCGGCTTGGTCGACCGGGCGGGGGCGCCGCGGCGCAGCCAGGCGAGCTCTTTGCGCATCAGGTTCTGGCGCTTCGACTCGGACGCCGAGGCCATGCGGTCGCGCTCGACGCGCTGCAGCACGTAGGCCGCGTAGCCGCCCTCGAAGGGCTCGACGATGCCGTCGTGCACCTCCCAGGTGTCGGTCGAGACCTCGTCGAGGAACCACCGGTCGTGGGTCACGACGACGAGCGCGCCCGAGTTGGCCGACCAGCGGCGCTTGAGGTGCTGCGCCAGCCAGGCGACGCCCTCGACGTCGAGGTGGTTGGTGGGCTCGTCGAGGAAGAGGACGTCCCAGTCGCCGACCAGCAGGGTCGCCAGGGCCACGCGGCGGCGCTGGCCACCGGAGAGGTCTTCGACCGCGGCCTCCCACGGGATGTCGGTGGCGAGACCCGAGATGACGTCGCGGATGCGCGCGTCGCCGGCCCATTCGTGCTCGTCGCGGTCGCCCACGATGAGACTGCCGACCGTGGCGCCCGTGGGCAGCACGTCGCGCTGGTCGAGCATGCCGATGGTGAGACCGCGACGCGTCGTCACGCGACCGTCGTCGGGCTGCAGGCGACCGGCCAGCACCGACATGAGGGTCGACTTGCCGTCGCCGTTGCGGCCGACGACGCCGATGCGGGAGCCCTCGTCGATGCCGAGGGTCACCCCGTCGAGGACGACCTTGGTCGGGAATTCGAGACGGAGGTTTTCTGCGCCGAGTAGATGTGCCACCCGAGAAGCGTAGTCGGCCCAGCCGGACGCTCCGACGGGCACGGGCGGGCGGCGGTCAGCCGAGCGACGCGGTCCACTCGTCGGAGCCGTCGGCGAACTCCTGCCGCTTCCAGATCGGGGTGCGCGCCTTGACCTCGTCGACGAGGGCCGCGCAGGCTGCGAACGCCTCGGCTCGATGGGCCGACGAGACCGCGCAGGCCAGCGCCACGTCGCCGATCGAGAGGTCGCCGTAGCGGTGCTCGACGGCCACCCGCACCTCGGGGTGCGCGGTCGCGATCGAGAGGGCGACCTCGCGGATCACCTCGGTCGCGTTCGGATGCGCCTCGTAGTGCAACGCGGTCACCCCGCGCCCGTCGTCGTGATCGCGGACGACGCCCTCGAAGGTCACGACGGCCCCGGAGGCACGGCTCGCCACGAGCGCGGAGCAGCCGGCGACCGAGAGGGCCTCGTCGACGACGCGGGCGAACAGCACGCGATCGTCGGCCGATGCGGGGGCGGGGCCGGCGGCGTCGGCCGCCGCGGCGTCAGTCATGCGACCCTCCATCCAGCTGGTCGACCACGTGGTCGACGATGTCGCCGAGCATCTCGAGCCCGTCGCGGACTCCCCCGCGCGACCCCGGCAGGTTGACGACGAACGTGCGACCGGCGACACCCGCGACGCCCCGCGAGAGCACGGCGGTGGGGGTCGCCGCGACGCCGCGACGACGCAGCTCCTCGGCGACGCCCGGCAGCTCTCTGTCGAGCAGCGGCCGGGTCTGCTCGGGGGTGGCGTCGGTCGGCGAGACGCCGGTGCCGCCGGTCGTGACGATCACGTCCGGCGAGGTCGCGAGCGCCTCGGCGAGCGCGCGACCCACGGCCTCGCCGTCGGCGACGACGACCGGGGCGGGCACGTCGTAGCGACGCGCCTCGAACCACTCGCGGATGACGGGGCCGGTGAGGTCGTCGGCGCGGCCCGCCGCGGCACGGGTCGAGGCGACGATGACGACGGCCCGGCGGACGGGGAGGGTGGTCATCGCGCCCAGTCCCCCGATTTGCCGCCCTGCTTCGCCAGCACCTTGACGTCGTGGATCTCGGCGAGCGGGTCGACGGCCTTGATCATGTCGTAGAGGGTCAGGGCGGCGATGGAGGCGGCGGTCAGCGCCTCCATCTCCACACCCGTCTTGCCGTGGGTCTTGACCCGTGCGAGCACCACGACGTCGGTGTCGCTGGGTTCGAAGTCGACGGTCACCGACCCGATGGGCAGCGGGTGGCAGAGCGGGATGAGAGACGAGGTCCGCTTGGCCGCCATGATGCCGGCGATGCGGGCCGTGCCGAGCGCCTCGCCCTTCGGCAGGGTGCCCTCGACGAGGCGGGCGACGACGTCGCCGCGGGTGGTCAGCCGCGCCTGGGCGGTCGCCACGCGGGACGTCTCGCTCTTGCCGGTGACATCGACCATGTGCGCCGTCCCGTCGTCACGGACGTGGGTGAGCCCGGGAGGCGCGGTGTCGGCGGGCGGTTCGCGATCAGTCATCGAGCGCCCACACTACGACCTCGTCGCCCTCCTCGACCCGGTCGACGCCGACGGGCACGTGCGCCAGCACGGTGGCCGCCGCGTGGTTCGACAGGAGGTGCGAGCCGGGGCCGCCGACGAGGGCCACGCGACCGTCGACGTCGAGGCGGCCGCGGCGGAGCTGGTGCTTGCCGACGGGAGAGTCGGCGGACTCGGCCATGGGCGCGGCCCGCTGCGCACGCGGCCTCCCGACACCGGTCGCGGTCTGCAGCAGAGGGCGGAGGAACACCTCGAACGAGACGAGGGCGCTGACCGGGTTGCCCGGGAAGCAGACGATCGGCAGGGCCCGGTGGCCGACGGTGAGCGTGCCGTGACCCTGCGGGCCGCCGGGCTGCATGGCCACGGAGCCGAAGACGACGCCCGAGGCCTCGAAGGCGTCGCGCACCACCTCGTAGGCACCGGCGCTGACGCCGCCGGTCGTGAGCACGAGATCGACGTCGGCGCCGTGCCGGGCGACGACCGCCAGCAGGGTGGCCGCGTCGTCGGTCACGCGCTCGGTCACGACGTCGACGCCGACCTCGGCCAGGGCCGCGGCGAGCGCCGTGCCGTTCGCGTCGTGGATCGCACCGGGGCCGAGGTCGGCGCCGGGTGCCGCGAGCTCTTCGCCCGTCGAGACCAGCAGGAGGCGCGGGCGGCGTCGGACGACGACCTCGCGCACGCCCGCCGCGGCCAGCACCCCCCAGCGGGCCGGGGTGAGGATCGTGCCGGCGCCGAGCAGCACGCTGCCGGCCCGCACGTCGGAGCCCGCGTCGCGGACGAACGTGCCGGAGGCGACGGGCCCCGTGATCGAGACGCGACTGTCGGCGCCCTCGGCGGGGAACAGCGGTGGATCGACCTGCTCGACGGGCACCACCGCGTCGGCGCCGTCGGGCACCGCCGCACCGGTCATGATCGGCGCCGCCGTGCCGGGTCGGAGCGCCGGACCGACGCGACCCGCGGGGATGCGGTCGACGACGACGAGCGACGTCGCCCGGTCGTCGGTCAGATCGGGTGACGAGACGGCGAAGCCGTCCATCTGGGAGTTGGCGAACGGAGGCAGGTCGATCGGTGCGACGACGTCGACGGCGACCTCGCGCCTCCGGTACCGCTCGGGCTGGGCCGCGAGGAGCGCCGGATCGACCCGCAGACCCTCGTGCGGCCGTGCCGCCAGGGCGGCCCCGACCAGCTCGGCCACGTCGTTCTGGTGCTGTTCGATCGTGCGCACGCGGATCCTCTCGGCTGTCGCCAGTAGCGTAGCGGGGGTGACCGACACCACCCCCGCCTCCTCGTCCCCGCCCCGCGTCGACGTCGCCGTCATCGGCGGCTCCGGCCTCTACTCGCTCTTCGCGCCGGGCACGGCGACCAGCCATGTCGTCGCGACGCCGTACGGCCCGACCTCGAGCGAGGTCTCGATCGGCGAGCTCGGCGGCAAGCGCGTCGCGTTCCTGACCCGTCACGGCAAGGGGCACTCCGTGCCGCCGCACCGCATCGACTTCCGGGCGAACGTCTGGGCGCTCGCGTCGCTGGGCGCCAAGGCCGTCGTGTCGTCGTCGGCCGTCGGCGGGGTCAGCCCGGAGTACCCGCCGGGCACGATGGTCGTGACCGACCAGTTCATCGACCGCACCTGGGGCCGCCCCGACACGTTCTACGACGTCGAGGGCTCGGTGCAGCACCTGATGGCCGCCGACCCGTTCGACCCGGTGCTGCGGGCGGCCGCCGTGTCGGCGCTCGAGCAGCAGGGCGAGCCGTTCGCCGCGACGGGCACCTGCGTCGTCATCCAGGGCCCGCGGTTCTCGACCCGGGCCGAGTCGCTCTGGTTCCGAGCCGCCGGCGCGCACACGATCAACATGACGATGTACCCCGAGGTGCCGTTGACCCTCGAGCTCGGCATGGGCGCCGTCAACATCTCGTTCGTCACCGACAGCGACGCCGGCATCTCGCCGGAGGAGGGTGACGACGACGACGCCGTCAGCCACCAGCTCGTCATGGAGCGCCTCGCCGCCGCCCAGCCGCGCATCGTCGCCGCCATCGAGTCGATCGTCGCCGGGCTGCCGAGCGACTACGAGCCGCGCGAGCTGATTCCCGCCGAGGCGGTCGCCGCCGTGCTCGCCCGCCCCGTGCAGTCGCGCCGGGCCGCGCTGTGACCGACGCCCGCGGCGCCTCGACCGACCCGGGCCCCCTCGGGCGGCTGCTCGTGACGGGCGGCGCCGGGTTCATCGGCTCGGCCGTCGTCGCCCAGGCCCTCGATCGCGGCTGGACGGTGCGCGTGCTCGACTCGCTGCGCTCGGACGTGCACGGCGGCGAGCCCGAGTTCGACCCGCGGGTCGAGTTCGTGCTCGGCGACGTGCGCGACGCCGACGTGGTCGACCGGGCGCTCGAGGGCGTCGACGCGGTCTGCCACCAGGCGGCCAAGGTCGGGCTCGGCGTCGACTTCCAGGACGCCCCCGACTACGTCTCGTCGAACGAGCTCGGCACCGCCGTCGTCCTGGCCGCCCTCGATCGTGCGGGGATCGACCGACTCGTCGTCGCCTCGTCGATGGTCGTCTACGGCGAGGGCAGCTACCGCACCTCGGCCGGCGCCACCGAGCGCCCGGCGCCTCGTCGCATCGCCGACCTCGACGCCGGCGTCTTCGACCCGCGCGACGAGGCCGGCGACCTGCTCGAGCCGCAGCTCATCGCGGAGGACGCCCCGCTCGACCCGCGCAACGTCTACGCCATCACGAAGCTGACGCAGGAGCACCTGGCGACCTCGTGGGCGCGGAGCACCGGGGGCCGCGCGGCGGCCCTGCGCTACCACAACGTCTACGGGCCGGGGATGCCGCAGAACACCCCCTATGCCGGAGTCGCGTCGCTGTTCCGCTCGGCGCTGCAGCGCGGCGAGGCCCCCCGCGTGTTCGAGGACGGCGCCCAGCGCCGCGACTTCGTGCACGTCCGCGACATCGCGTCGGCCAACCTCGCGGCTCTCGACTGGACGGCCGAGCAGGAGCCCGAGACGTTCAGGGCGTTCAACGTCGGCAGCGGCGTCGTGCACACCATCGGCGAGATGGCCTCGGCGCTCGCCCGCGAGGCCGGCGGGCCCGAGCCCGTCGTCACCGGCGAGTACCGCGCCGGCGACGTGCGGCACGTGACGGCGTCGTCGGCCCGGCTGCGCGACGAACTGCGCTGGGAGCCCGCCGTCAGCTTCGACGAGGGCATGCGGGAGTTTGCCACCGCACCCCTGCGCGCCGCGGTCACGAACTAGACCGGAGGGCAGGAGGCGCGGGTCGGGTCGTCGGCGACGGCCCGCCCCCGCGCTCGGTCGCCTCGACCTGCTCGCCCCTGCATCACGCCGACCAGGGGTCGATGACCTCGAGCCCGACCCCCTCGAAGTCGCGGACGTTGCGGGTCGCGAGGCTCGCACCGGTCGCGAGCGCCGTCGCCGCGATCATGGCGTCCGCCGTCGCGACCGGGCGACCGAGACGCGTCCGGAGACACACGACCCCCGCGTATTCGAGGGCGGTCGCTGCGCCGAAGGCGAGGACGCGACCCGCGAACTGCGTCTCGAGAGCATCGACGACCCCTCTCTCGACGACATCACGCCGAGCGCCAGGCGTCATGCAGAGGACACCGGCGAGCATCTCGGATGCGGAGACCACGCTCAGGAAGAGGTCGCCTGCTCGCTGCTCGGCGTACCAGGACAGGACTTCGGGAGCCGGTCGGACTCGTGAGAGCTCAGAGACGACGTTGGTGTCGACGACGATCACTCGAAGTCGACGATCTTCGCTGGAATCTGCTCACGACGGTTGCGTTCGAGGATCTCGATGAAGTCGTCGTCGAGGAGCGCATCGTTCTCAGCGCGCCGGCGGCGGAGAGCGACGACCCAGTTCTCCGCAACCCCGGGAGCGCCAGGGGTGCCAGGGGTGCCGTCGAACTCGAGCACGACCTCGGCCGTCGGGAACTCGGCGTCGGCGACGTACCGCCCCAGCACCCAGCGCACCTCGGCCTCCATCGACCGCCCGTGTCTCGCGCTCAGCGCCTTGAGCCCCGAGACCACATCGGGATCGAGCCCGCGAACAGTCACCGTCGACATGGTGATCACCTCCTGGCGGGGAAGCTAGCAGAATGACAGCGGATCGGCCGATGTACAGGATGCGGCCCTCTCATCACCTTCATGGCATGTCAGCCGTACAGTCGGGATGATGAGCACCTCACCCGTCGACGTCCCGCTGGTCGACGTCGTGCTGCCCTGTCTCGACGAGGAGGGCGCGCTGCCCTGGGTCCTGGGGCGCATCCCCGACCGCTGGCACGCGATCGTCGTCGACAACGGCTCCACCGACGGGTCGGCGCGCGTCGCCGCCGAGCACGGGGCCACGGTCGTGCAGGAGGCGCGGCGCGGCTTCGGCAGCGCCGTCCACGCCGGTCTCGTCGCGGCCACCGCCCCCTACGTCGCCTTCTGCGACGCCGACGCCTCGATGGACCCCGCCGACCTCGTCGCGCTCGCCGAGCCGGTGATGTCGGGCGACGCCGACCTCGTGCTCGGTCGGCGTCGCCCGACCACCCGCGGGGCGTGGCCGGTGCACGCCCGCATCGCCAATCTCGCCCTGGCGCGGCTGATGCGGCGTGCCAGCGGCGTCGCCCTGCACGACCTCGGCCCCATGCGGGTCGCCCGACGCGACGAGCTCCTCGCCCTCGACCTGAAGGACCGACGGAGCGGCTACCCGCTCGAGATGGTGCTCCGCGCCTCCGAGTCCGGCTGGCGGATCCGCGAACAGGACACCCCCTACTCGCCCCGGGTCGGGCGGAGCAAGGTGACGGGCACCATCAGGGGCACGAGCGTCGCCGTCAGAGACATGTCCCGACTGCTGCGGGAGGCGGGTCGATGACCACCATCGTCGTGATCGCCAAGGAGACGATCCCCGGTCGCGTCAAGACGCGCCTCCACCCGCCCCTGAGCCTCGAGCAGGCCGCCGACGTCGCCGCGGCCGCCATCCAGGACACCCTCGCGGTCGCCTCGGCGCTGCCCGCCACCCGACGGGTGCTGCTCTTCGACGGCAACCGAACGCCGCCCGGCTCCGAACAGTTCGATGTGATCCCGCAGATCGGTGGCGACCTCGACGCACGGCTCGGAGCCCTCTTCGACGAGGTCGACGGCCCGACCGTGCTGATCGGCATGGACACGCCGCAGGTGACCGTCGAGACGCTGACCCCCGTCTTCGCCGACTGGACGGACGACGTCGACGCCTGGTTCGGCCCGGCCAACGACGGCGGCTTCTGGGCCCTCGGTCTCGCCCGACCCACCGGCGACCTGCTGCGCGGCGTCCCGATGTCGCGCGACGACACCGGCGCCCACCAGCTGCGGCGACTCGCCGAGGCGGGGCTGCGCGTGCGGACCCTCCCCGAGCTCGTCGACGTCGACACGATCGACGACGCCCGCCTCGTCGCCGCCACCGCGCCGCGCAGCCGCTTCGCCGCGGCCCTCCGCCTCGCCGACCCGGGTGGTGCCCCGACGGGCCCGACCCGCGCCTCCTCGACTTCGACCTCCCCCTCATCCACCGCCGCTGCCCAGACCCCGTCGCCGGCCCGCTCGACTCCCGAGGAGCCCCTCTCGTGACACTCACCGCAGACACGAACACCCACCCCGTCGCGACCTTCGGCTCGGGCGGGGCCGAGCCCTACGCCCGCGCTCTGCGCCGCGAGGGGCGCCTGCAGCTCGTCCGGGCCGACGCACCCGTCGCATCCGGTTCACCCGCCCCGTCGACGGGCGCCGATGACGTCGACGGACCGTTCGACGTCGCCCGCTGGAGCTCCGCCGCCGACGCCGCCGATCTCTCGACGCTCGCCGGTGCGCGCTCGGTGCTCGACATCGGCTGCGGGCCGGCCCGCATGGTCCGCGCGGCCGTCGGCCTCGGCATCGAGGCCCTCGGCATCGACGTGTCCGAGACGGCCGTCGCCATGGCGGTCGACGCCGGGCTGCCCGTCGCGGCCGGCTCCGTCTTCGACCCGCTCGACGGCGAGGGCGGCTGGCACGTCGCTCTGCTGCTCGACGGCAACATCGGCATCGGCGGCGACCCGACGGCCCTCCTGACCCGCTGCTCGGAGGTCATCGCCTCGAACGGATCGGTCGTGGTCGAGACGGCGCACGACGACTCCGCCGACGAGTTCTACGACGCCCACGTCGTCGACGACCGCGGTCTCACGAGTGCGACGTTCCCCTGGGCCGAGGTGGGTCGTGCGGCCCTGCCCGGTCACGCCCGCCGGGCCGGCCTCGAGGTCGCTCAGACCTGGTCGGTCGACTCGCGGACCTTCTGCCGCCTGGTCCGCACCAGGTAGATCGCCACGGCGAGGGCCGTCACGACCGCGATGACGACCCACATGGCACCCAGGCGCGAGGCGTAGTCGAACGGGAGCACGGTGTCGTTCTTCGGCCCCTTCGCCTTCGCGACGATCTCGGGGACGACGATCATCGACAGGACGACTCCGACCACGACGGCGCTCTGCACCAGGGCGATCACCAGGGCCGGCACGCGGCGACCCGTCCGCCGCACGGCGAGACCGACGGCGACGACGACGGGCGCGATGATCGCGTCGTGCACGATCACCGAGCCGATCAGCCAGACCAGCAGCCCCGAGTAGCGCGTCGGGCTGACGGTCTCGGTCAGCACGTAGCCGCCGAGTCCGATCAGGGCGATCCCGACGACGATCAGCACGCCCCTGGTGACGCGGACGCCGCGGCCCGCGATGGGGGCGGCGACCCGGCCCGTCCTGGTGGTCTTCACGGTGGTCATCACAGCACCTCGATCGTGGTCAGCCATTTGGTCTGCAGCACACCCGGTCTGCCGGGGGCGATCACCCGGGCGGGGTACCCGTGGTCGATGCTCAGCCGCTCGCCGTTGAGCTCGAGCGCGATCAGCGTCGCGGGGTCGGTGGCGTACTCGGAGCCCATCAGCATCACGCGGTAGCCGCCGCGCTCTTCGAGACTCGTGAAGCGGAGACGCCGGTCGGCGGGCGCACCCACCGTCGCCATGAGGTCGACGAGGCGGACCCCGCGCCACCGGCCGGTCTGACTCCAGCCCTCGACGCACGAGATGGGCAGGTCGCCCTCGTCCTGCGTCATGGCCGTCAGGTCGTCGGCGCTGAACGAGCGCGACCGGTCGCCGTTCGAGACCGTCAGGGCCCAGTCGGGCGCCATCGCGCTCTCGAGCACCCGCGCCGCCGCGGCCGTCCGGTTGATCGGCAGGTCGTTCGGGCCGATGCCGCGCTGCCGGGGGGCGAACGCGTTGAAGGGCTCGAAGGCGGTGAACGACTGACCGGCGGTGAGCACCACCGCTCCGCCCGTCGCGACGCCGACGGCGCCGAAGAAGCCGCGTCGCGACACCCGCGCGCGGTGCGGATCGCGGTCGCCCTCGTGCGCGGTGTCGATCCAGTGCACGATCCGACCGACGAACCCGCGGGGCCGAGGAGGCGCGGTGCCGGTCGACGAGGCGACCCGCGCCTCCTCGGCCTCCCGCCGTCGCGTCAGCTCGCGCGTCGCCGTGAACTCGGCCCGAGCCGGGTCGAGGGAGCCAGCGGGCTCGACGAAGGCGCCGTCGGCGTCGTAGCTGTCGCGGGCCCGCCAGTAGCGCGTGATGAGCGGCAGCTTGACCGCGATGTGGATCGCCAGCGACCCGATGATCACGAACGACAGGGCGAAGTGCACCTGCCTGAAGGGGAACGGCCACGGGTAGTACTGGAACGTGTTCAGCAGACCGGTGACCAGCTGCAGCACCGACGTCGCGATGAACAGGGCGATGGAGGCGCGCTCGAGCACCTGCACCGGGTGCCGCACCGGCGGGTACTGGAACAGCTGGGGGAACACCGCGTGCAGCTTGCCGAGCAGCAGCGGGATGCAGGCGATGCCCGCCGTGATGTGCACGCCCTGGCTGACCTGGTAGAGCCAGACCGGGCGGGTCGGGAAGCGCATCCACTCCGCGGGCTCCTGCAGGAAGTGGCTGTAGAGACCGGTCAGCAGGCAGACCAGGAAGGCGATGCCGAGCAGTCGCCCGAGCACCGTCGCCGTCCGGGCGTTCCGCGTCGGCGACGTCGCCGCGAGGCGGAGGGTGAAGAGAAGACTTCTCATGGGTGCGCCTCGGGGTCTGGCCCGACACATCGGACACCCGGGCGGGCGTCCGACAGACTGGGTCTCGTGCGTACTCTATTCGCGGCGGTGGCCGTCGGCGGTTTGGCCGTCGCCGTGGGTTGGGGGCTGCTGACCCTCGGATTCGTCGCGAAGGAGACGCGAGACGACTTCGTCTACTGGACGACGATCTGCTGGCTGCTCTTCGCCGTCGCCCTCGTGCTGCTGCGTCGCGTGCCCGCGCGGGCCGTCACCGCGCTCGTGCTGATCGGCGCGGCGGTCGTCGGCGGCGCGTCGCTGCTGAGCCCGCCCAACACGAGCACCGACCCCGCGCGCTACGCCTGGGACGGCATCGTGCAGGCGGACGGGGTATCGCCGTACGAGTACACGCCCGAGGCCGGCGAGCTGCGCGACCTCCGCCCCGAGTGGATCTTCCCGCCCGCCGCCGAGTTCACCCGCGACGACGGCACGATCGGGCTCCGCTGCGGACAGGAGACCCGGCAGATCCACCGCGGCTACGACACGGAGACGGGCGACGTCGTCTGCACGGCCATCAACCGACCCGACGTGCCCACGATCTACCCGCCCACCGCCGAGCTGTACTTCTGGGCCGTGCGGGCGGTCGTGGGGCCCGACGCCGAGTTCGCGCCGCTGCAGGTGCTCGGCCTGGTCATGGTGCTGGCCACCACCGCAGCCCTGCTCGTGGCGCTCCGTCGCCGTGGGCTCGACCCCCGGTGGGCCGCCCTCTGGGGCTGGTGTCCGCTCGTGTACAGCGAGGGGGTCACGAACTCGCACGTCGATCTGCTCGGCGGGGTGCTCGTGCTCGCCGCGTCGCTGCTCGTCTCGACGCGGCGTCGATGGCGGGGCGGGATCGCCCTCGGGGCGGCCATCGCCACCAAGCTCATCCCCGTGATCGCGGCGCCGGCGCTGCTCCGCCGCCAGCCGCACAAGGTGATCGTGGGCGCCGTCCTCACCTTCGCGGTGCTCTACGTGCCCTACGTCGTGTCGACCGGCCTTGCCGTTCTCGGCTATCTGCCCGGCTACCTCACGGAGGAGGGCTACGAGGACGGCAGCCGGTTCGCCCTCGTGTCCGCCTGGGTGCCCGACGCCTGGGCCACACCGGTCGTCGCGCTCGTCGTCGGCGTCACCGGTCTGCTCGTCTGGCTCAAGACCGACCCCGACGACCCCTGGCTCGGGCAGCTCGTCATGATCGGGGTCACCCTCGTCGCCGTCAGCCCGCGGTACCCCTGGTACGCCCTGCTGCTCGTGCCGTTCGTGGCCATGACCGGCCGGTGGGAGTGGCTGGCGATCCCCGTGGCGCTGCTCGTGCGGCAGTTCGAACCGGGGCTGGCGCTGCAGCGGTCGTCGCTCGCCACGGCGGTGCTGGTCATCCTGCTCGTGTCGCTCTGGCGCGCACGACCGGGGTTCGCCGATCGGCTGCTGGACGGTCTCGCGGACGACGCCCGTCGGGTGCGGAGGCTGCTCCCTGGGCGCGGATCCCGGCGACGGGGCTTAACCTCGACAGATGACCGTCTCACTCGGACTGCCCACGATGCCCGGTCGGGCTCGTGACACCCTCCCCCCGGTGCCCCGGCCGTCCGCCGAGACGGCGCCCTGGCTGCTCGACCGGTTCGGACGCAGCGCCACCGACCTCCGCGTCTCGCTGACCGACAAGTGCAATCTGCGGTGCACGTACTGCATGCCCGCCGACGGCCTGCCGAACCTGCCCCGCGAACAGGCGCTCGATGCCGACGAGATCGTGCGGCTGGTCGACATCGGGGTGCGCCTCCTCGGGATCCGCCAGGTGCGGTTCACCGGCGGCGAGCCGCTGCTGCGCGCCGACCTGATCGACATCGTGCGTCGCGTGGCCGCCCTCGAACCCCGACCCGAGGTGTCGCTGACCACCAACGCCATCGGCCTCGCCCACCGCGCGCAGGCCCTCGCCGACGCCGGTCTCGACCGCGTCAACGTCTCGCTCGACTCGCTGCACGCCGAGACGTTCATGAAGGTCTCGCGCAGGCCGTTCCTCGACAAGGTGCTGGCCGGTGTCGACGCCGCGGCCGCGGCCGGGCTCACCCCGGTCAAGATCAACGCCGTGCTGCTGCCCGGGGTCAACGACCACGAGGCGCCCGAGCTGCTCGCCTGGTCTCTGCGCGGCGGCCACGAGCTGCGCTTCATCGAGCAGATGCCCCTCGACGCCGACCGCAGCTGGGACCGCGCCTCCTTCGTGACCTCGCGCGACATCCACTCGCTCCTCGCGACCCGGTTCGACCTGCGCCCCGCCGACGTCGAGCGCGACGGCGCCCCGGCCGAGCTGTTCGACGCGGTCGGGCGCGACGCCGACGCCGGACTGCACGGCCGGGTGGGCATCATCGCCTCGGTCAGCGAGCCGTTCTGCGCCGACTGCCGCCGCACCCGCATGACGGCCGAGGGCGGGATCCGCAGCTGCCTGTTCAGCGAGGGCGAGACCGGACTTCGCGATCTGCTGCGCGCCGGCGGCTCGGACGACGACCTGGCCGACGCCTGGCGGGCCGCAATGTGGGCCAAGCCCAAGGGTCACGGCATCGACGACCCCGACTTCGTGCAACCCGCCCGCACCATGAGCGCCATCGGAGGCTGACATGACGACACTGACCGACGACACGGGACGCGCGGGCGACTCGGTTCAGGCTGACGGGTCGACGACCGCGACGCTGCGGTTCTTCGCTGCGGCGCGCGCCGCCGTCGGGCGTGACGAGCAGCGCATCGCGGTGCCGACCGGCGAGCGCCCCACCATCGGTCGATTGCTGACCGAGGTGCGCCCCGTCGAGGGGATGTCGGCGGCGGACTTCCGCGACGTCATGCTGCGCTGCTCGTTCCTGGTCGACGGGATCACCACGCGCGACCGCGAGCAGCTCGTCGTCGACGGCGCCGTGATCGACGTCATGCCGCCCTTCGCCGGAGGCTGACGCCCCTCGGGTCGGCGCGGCTCCGCGCCTCTCGACCCCGACGTCTCAGCCGGCGGCGGCGCCCTGCTGCGCCAGCTGCCAACCCAGCATGCCGCCGTGCAGCACGGTGACGTCGAACCCGTCGCGCGCAAGCAGCTCGGCGGCGGAGCGTGCCCGGGGGCCGCGCGCGCAGTAGACGACCACCGGCAACGAGCGGTCCAGCTCGGGTCGCTGACGGGTGCGCGTGCCGTACCCGGGGGCCTGCACGTCGCCGTCGATGTGGGCGAAGGCGTGCTCGTCGACCTCGCGCACGTCGAGCAGCGTGAAGTCGGCGCCGCCCGCCTCCCTCGCCTGCAGCATCGTCGACAACTCAGGTGCGGCGACCTCTGAGCGGGCGGATCTCCGCTCAGCGGCCTCTGCGCCTGAGTTGCCGACGGCGACAGCGGCGGAGTCGGGAGCGGTGCTCGCCTCCGAAGCGGAGTCGGGAACGGACGCGGGGGCCAGGGAGGCGCGGCGCAGCCCGTTCGCCGTGGCCCGCGTCTCGGCCCGATGCGGCGCCCGTGCCAGCCTGCTCTCGCGCCAGGTCGCGTCGAGCGCGTCGACGGTCACCACGCGCCCGAGCAGGGGCTCACCCACGCCCGTGAGCAGCTTGACCGCCTCGGTGGCCATGGCCGTGCCGACGGTGCCGCAGAGCGGACCGAGGACCCCGACGTCGGCGCACGACTCGTCCCAGCCTGCGGCGGGAGGGGCCGGATGCAGGTCGCGGTAGTCGACCGCGCGACCGTCGGGCGCATCGTCCCAGAAGACGCTGAGCTGCCCGTCGAACCGGTTGACGCTGCCCCACACGACGGGGAGCCCGCGCGCGGCGGCCTCGTCGGCGACGACGTAGCAGGTGTCGAACGAGTCGCTGCCGTCGACGACGAGGTCGTAGTCGTCGAGCAGCGCGGCGCTGTCGGCGCCGAGGCGCACGGGGTGCACGACGACGCGCACGTCGGGGGCTGACGCGCGCACCCACTCGGCCGCCGCACGGGCCTTCGGCACCCCCACCTGGTCGGGGCGGAACAGCACCTGACGTTGTAGGTTCGACAGGTCGACGACGTCGTCGTCGACGATTCCCAGCGTTCCGACACCGGAGGCTGCGAGATACTCGATGACCGGTGCGCCGAGTCCCCCGGCTCCCAGCACGAGCACCCGCGCTGCCAGCAGTCGGCTCTGCGCATCGAGGCCGAACCCCGGCAGTCGGACGCTCCGCGAGTAGCGGTCCGACACCTCGAGCGAATCGGACGCAGCCGCTCCGGTCGACGAACCGGGCACCGAGACGAGAGGGGGCAGAGACGACATGGCAGACCTCCAGACACGACGTGCGGACCACGCGTCGTCCACTGTAACCTCGGCGCGGCCGGCCGCCCCTCGGGGCCTCCTCCACCGCCGCCACACCGACGCGGTGCTGATCGGGCTGCTCGGCGTGATCGTCTCGGGGGCGTTCCTCTGGGTGCCGTCGGTCTGGTACGACGAGGCCGCGACGGTCGTCTCGGCGACCCGCACGTGGGGTCAGCTCTGGGCGATGATCCAGACGGTCGACCTGGTGCACGCCGCCTACTACGCCGCCATGCATCTCTGGTTCGACGTGTTCCCGTACTCCCCCGTCGCGCTGAGGGTGCCGAGCGCGATCGTGACGGGCGTCGCCGCGGGGCTCACCGTGGCCCTCACGCGCATCCTCGTCGACCGGCGCACCTCGATCGTCGCCGGCCTGCTGTTCTGCCTTCTGCCCCGAGTCACCTGGATGGGCGGCGAGGGCCGCTCGTACGCCCTGTCGGCGATGCTCGCGGTCGCGCTGACCCTCGTGCTCGTCGTGGCGGCCCGCCGCACCGCCGAGTCGGGAGCCGCCCGCACGCACCGCTCCGTCGTCGGCTGGTGGGTGGCCTACGCCGCCCTCGCCGTCGTCTCGGCCGCGTTCTTCCTGTACCTGGCGCTGCTCGTGGTCGGGCACGCGGTGACCATGCTGGTGAGGGTGCTCCGCGACCGGCACGACCAGCGCCTCCGGCGGGACCGGGTCGACGAGTGGGCCCGCACCGGGGCGGTCGCCGTCGTGCACGACCCCGCAGGAGGCGCGCGACCGACCGTGCGCTCGTCGCGTCGCGCCCTGCTCGGCTGGTTCGTCGGCGCGGCCGTCGCGGGGCTCGCCAGCCTGCCGCTGGCCTGGTTCATCGCCTCGCAGAACGACCAGATCAGCTGGATCGAGCGGCCCACGTTCGGCACGCTCCGATCGGTGCTCGTGACGCAGTGGTTCTACCAGAACGAGAGCTTCGCGATCTTCGGCCTGCTCTGCGCGGGCGCGAGCATCGTCGTGCTGTCGCTGCGGCTGGTGCCCGCCGCCCGCGGCTTCGCGGAGGTCGTGCTGCCGTGGATGATCGTGCCGACGGCCGGTCTGGTCGTCGTCTCGCTCGTCGGCAGCCCCCTCTACTCGCCCCGGTACCTGACATTCGGCACACCCGCCATCGCGATGACGATGGCCGTCGCGGTCGCCGCGATCCCCTGGAGGCGCGTGATCGCCCTTGTGCTGCTCGTCGCCGTCGGGTTGACCGCGCCCACCTATGTCGAGCAGCGGCAGCCCGAGGCGAAGGACCGCTCCGCCTGGAACCAGGTCGCCGCCCTCGTCGCGAGAGAGCGAGCCGACGAGCCGGCCGGCACCGAGGAGGGGCTCGTCTTCGGACCCGTGCGGCGCCATCCGAAGGCGACCTCGCGCATCATCCAGGACACCTACCCGGACGCGTTCGTCGGCATGTCCGACTTCACCCTCGAGACGCCGGGCGCCGAGACCGACGGCCTGTGGGAGGTCCAGCACCCCCTCGGCGACGTGCTGGACCGCACCGACGACCTCGACGTCGTCTGGCTGATCACGAGCGACCGCCAGGACTGGCGGCCCCGCGTCACCGAGCAGCTGGCGTCGAAGGGGTTCCGACTCGACCAGGAGTGGAACCTGACGCGCACGAACGTGCTGCGCTACGAGCGCTGACGCGGGCGGCGTCTAGTCGGAGACCACCCGGGCGCCGTGCACCGGCCCCGTCGCGCGGACGACCGAGAGTCGCGCCGAGGTGAGGGCGAGCTGCAGTTCGAGGGCGCCGTCGAGGTCGGGGGCGAGGAACGCCACGGTCGGGCCCGAGCCCGACACGAGACCCGCCAGCGCCCCGTTGCCCTCGCCGAGCTCGAGCACCTCGGCCAGACCGGGCTCGAGGTGCAGGGCCGGGGCCTGCAGATCGTTGTGCATCGACTCGGCGAGCATGCCGGCGTCGCCCGCCCGGAGCGCCTGCAGCACCCCGGCGTCGACGACCGGGCGGCGGACGGGCGAGATGTCGCCCGAGTGCCGCTTGCGGTGCTCGTCGAGCTCGCGGTAGACCGTCGGCGTCGAGAGCCCGAAGTCGGCGAGGGCGAGCACCCACTGGAAGGTGCCCTTGGCCAGGGCCGGGCTGAGCTCGTCGCCGCGACCGGTGCCGATGGCCGTGCCGCCGGCGAACGCGAAGGGCACGTCGGCGCCGAGCTCGGCAGCGAGGTGCAGCAGGTCGTCTCGGCCGACGCCGGTGCCCCAGAGCGTGTCGCAGGCGAGGAGCGTCGCGGCCGCGTCGGCCGACCCGCCGCCCATGCCGCCGGCGACGGGGACGTTCTTGTCGATGCGCAGATCGACGCCGCCGCGGTAGCCGGTGGTGGCGGCGAGGAGTCGCGCGGCGCGGATCGCGAGGTTGCTGCCGTCGGTCGGCACCCCCGTCACGTCGACCGCGGGGCCGCCCGTGACGGTCACCGAGAAGGTGTCGGCGCGACGCGCCCGGACGTCTTCGTAGAGCGACACGGCCTGGTAGGCGGTGGCGAGTTCGTGGTACCCGTCGTCTTGCAGATCGCCGACGGCGAGGAACACGTTGATCTTGCCGGGGGCCCGCGTGTGGACCACGGTCGGAGCGGCCTCGGTCGTCATGACACCAACCTAGTCAGTTCTGGCGATCGACCATGACGCCGAGCGCCCGGGCCAGACCCTCGCGGACGGGCTGCACGCGTTCAGGCAGCCGCAGACGGGCCTGCGTGACGGCCACCGAGCACTTGCCGCCGGTCGACGGCGACACCGCCACGGTGAGCACGTCGCCGTTCGACAGCGTCCACTCGGCGCTCGGCCGGGTCGCGGAGCGCACGACCGTCGCCTGCACGCCCTCGACGTAGCCGGCGAGCCGATCGACCAGCAGCTCGAGCAGCTCGAGGGGCTCGCCGCGGAGGCTCCGCCCGATCGCGACCGCGTACGAGCCGTCGGGCTGCAGCCCGGGCGACGGCAGCCCGCGCCCCTGCTCGTAGCGGACCGTGATCACCTGCGCCCACCACGGCGCGACCTCGTGGTCGTCGATCAGGAGGCGCGCGATGCGCTCGTGCGACAGTCGCGCCGCATCGGCCCGGTCGAGCAGGGCGAACCAGTCGGCCGCACTGCGCCCCGTGCCCGAGCCGAGTCGCGCGTCGCTGATCTCGGCGGACCGGTCGGCCCCTGCAGGAGGCGCGGGTCGGCCGGATCGCGCCGGTCGCCCTGGTCGTGCGGACCGCCCCGACGGCGCCGACCGCCCGGGTCGTGCCGGCGGGTCGGTGCGACGCGTCATGGGATCAGTCGGCGGCGGCGACCCGCGACGTGGCCAGCAGGTCGACGTCGCTCGCCCGGGCGATGGCCAGGAAGTCGTCGACGGTGAGCTGCTCGCCGCGGATGGTCGGCGCGATGCCGGCCCGCTCGAGGGTCTCGGTCGCCGCGGCCGACGACCCGTAGAGGGACGACAGCGACTGCCGCATCATCTTGCGGCGCTGCTGGAAGGCCGCGTCGACGAGCGCGAACACCGCGAGGCGCTCGGTCTCGGAGCCACGGGCGGCGCGCCGGTCGAACGCGACCAGGATGCTGTCGACGTTGGGCACGGGCCAGAACACCTGCCGGCTCACCTGCCCCGCTGCCCGGAACTCGCCGTACCAGGCGGCCTTGATGCTCGGCGAGCCGTAGATCTTCGAGCCGGGCTCGGCGGCCAGGCGCAGACCGACCTCGGACTGCACCATGACGAGACCGTGCTGCAGGCTGTCGAAGTGCTCGAGGAAGTGCAGCAGCACCGGCACGCTGATGTTGTAGGGCAGGTTCGCGACGAGGTGGGTCGGTGCGACCGGCAGGGTCGTGACCCGCATGGCGTCGTCGACGATGACGGTGAGGTCGGCGGCCGGTTGCAGCATGCCGACGGTCTGCGGCAGCTGGGCGGCGAGACGCTTGTCGATCTCGACCGCGACGACCGAGCTGCCCGCCTCGAGCAGACCGAGGGTGAGCGAGCCGAGACCGGGGCCGATCTCGACGACCGACGTGCCGGCCGAGACGCCCGACGCGGTGACGATGCGCCGGACGGTGTTGGCGTCGTGGACGAAGTTCTGACCGAGCTTCTTGGTCGGCTGGATGCCGAGCATCTCAGCGAGATCGCGGATCTCGGCAGGGCCCAGGAGGGTCGCCCGTGCCATCAGGCGTCGACCGTGATCGGTTCGCTGTCCCAGGTGCCGTAGACCAGCTCGGTGTTCGACGAGATCTGCGCGGCGAGCATCGACACGTCGGTGCCGATGGTCTCGGCCATCGAGCGGAGGGTGAACGGCACCAGGTACGGCGCGTTCGGACGACCCCGATAGGGCACCGGGGTGAGATAGGGCGCGTCGGTCTCGACCAGCAGCAGGTGACGCGGCAGCTGGACGAGCGCGTCGCGGAGCGGCTGCGCGTTCGAGAAGGTCACGGTGCCGGAGAACGACGCGTACCAGCCGTTCTCGGTGAGGATGCTCGCGAGCTCGGTTCCGCCGCTGAAGCAGTGGAAGACCGTGCGCTCGGGGGCGCCCACCTCGAGCAGCAGGTCGACGACGTCGTCGTGCGCGTCGCGGTCGTGGATCTGCAGGGCGAGACCGTGCCGCTTGGCGATCTCGATGTGCGCTCGGAACGAGTCGAGCTGCGCGGCCCGGCCCTCGGGCCCGGTGCGGAAGAAGTCGAGCCCGGTCTCGCCGATGGCACGGACCCGGGGTCGCGCGGCGAGCTCGTCGATGACGGCCAGCGCCTCGTCGAGGGCCCCCTCGGCGGCGAGGCGCGGGGCCTCGTTCGGGTGCAGGGCGACCGCGGCGAGCACGCGCGGCTCTCGGGCCGCGATCTCGGCCGACCATCGTGAGGTCTCGACGTCGGTGCCGACCTGCACGACACCGCGGATGCCGACCGCCGACGCACGGTCGAGGTGCTCCCGGTAGTCGAGGGGGCCGCCGCCGGCCCCGGGCTCGCCCTGGCCGTCGGCGATCTCGAGATGCGTGTGGTTGTCGTACACCGGCACGACGAGTGGATTGGGAGGCGCCGGGTAGCTGAGGTCGCGCTTCTTGCCGCCGGACTCGGTGGAGGCGCGGTGCCGGACGTGCATCGGCGTCGCCTCGCCCGCGGGGTCCGCGTCGCCCGCGGGGTCGGTGCCCTGGCCGCTCACTTCGCGGGCTCCGGCTGCTCGATGCGCGGGAACAGCCCGGCGGCGAGCGGCTGCACCTCGGGTGCGCTCGACCACTCGGGGGCGCGGTCGACGGGCTGGCTGGTCAGCTCGCCCTGGCCGATGCTCTGCCACAGCGTGGTCGTGGCGGTGGGGATGAACGGCGAGAGCAGCACGGTGAGGGTGCCGAGACCGCGCAGCGAGGTGGCCAGCACCGTGGCGAGCCGCTCGCGCTTCGACTCGTCTTTGGCCAGCGCCCAGGGCTCCTGCTCGGTGATGTAGCCGTTGAGGGTGTCGACGAGCTCCCAGATGGACGAGAGGGCCTCGTTGATGGCGAAGCGGTCGATGGCCGCGTCGGCGGCGGCGGTCACCCGCACCTCGGTCTCGCGGACGGCCAGATCGGCGTCGGTCAGCTCGCCGGCGACGGGCACGGTGCCGTCGAAGTAGCGCGTGATCATGGCCACGACCCGGGAGGCGAGGTTGCCGAAGCCGTTCGCCAGCTCGGCCTGGTACCGGGCCGAGATGTCCTCCCAGCTGAAGTTGCCGTCTTGACCGAAGGTGATGGCCCGCATGAAGTAGTAGCGGAACGCGTCGGAGCCGAAGACGTCCGTGATCTGCTGCGGGGCGATGCCCGTCAGCTTCGACTTCGACATCTTCTCGCCGCCGACCAGCAGCCAGCCGTGACCGAAGACGTTCTTCGGCACGGGCAGACCCGCCGCCATGAGCATCGCGGGCCAGATGACGGCGTGGAACCGCGCGATGTCCTTGCCGACCAGCTGGACGGCCGGCCAGCGGCGATCGAACTCGTCGTCGTCGACGCCGTAGCCGATCGCGGTGATGTAGTTGAGCAGCGCGTCGAACCAGACGTAGACGACGTGCTTCTCGTCCCACGGGACCTTGACGCCCCAGTCGAAGCTCTGCCGCGAGATCGAGAGGTCGCGGAGACCCTGCTTGACGAACTGCACGATCTCGTTGCGGACCGTGTCCGGCTGCACGAAGTCGGGCTGCTGCTCGTAGAGGTCGAGCAGACGCTGCTCGAAGTCGCTCATGCGGAAGAAGTAGTTGCTCTCTTGGAGCAGCTCGACCGGCTTCGAGTGGATCGCGCAGACCTGCTGACCCTCGAACGGACCGGTGCCGTCGACGAGGTCGCCGGGCTGCTTGTACTCTTCGCAGCCGACGCAGTAGAAGCCCTCGAACTCGCCCTGGTAGATGAAGCCGTCGTCGTAGAGCTTCTGCAGGAAGGTCTGGACGCCCTTCTCGTGCCGCGCGTCGGTGGTGCGGATGAAGTCGTCGTTGCGGATGTCGACGGTCTGGAGGAGGGGCTTCCAGGATTCGGTGACGAGCTTGTCGGCCCACTCCTGCGGGGTCACGCCGTTGCTGGTGGCCGTGCGGAGGATCTTCTGGCCGTGCTCGTCCGTGCCCGTCAGCAGCCAGGCGTCGTCACCCCGCTGCCGGTGCCACCGGGCGAGCACGTCGGCTGCGACCTCGGTGTACGCGTGACCGATGTGCGGCACGTCGTTGACGTAGAAGATGGGCGTTGCGATGAAGAAGGAGTCGCCGGCGGGCATGGGGACCATCTTAGGTGCGGGCACCGACGGCGCGACGCGACCCGCGCCTCCTCGGCTCCGGTCGTCGAAGCCGGGGATGCGCGCGTCGGCCGATCGATCAGGTCGCCTGGTCGGACCCCTCGTCCGTCCCGGCCCGCTCGCCCTCGCGCTCGCCCGGGTACTCGACGACGTCCATGCCGAGCACGTACTTGCCCCGGGCGTGGCCGTCCTCCAGGTCGCGATAGGCGCTCCTCACCTCGTCGATCGGGAAGACGCCGTCGATGGGCACCGTGATCTTCGCCTCGGAGATCAGCCCCAGCAGCTCGGTCAGCACCGCCTGCGTCGTGGCCTGGGCGCTGCCCTCGGCCTTCACCCCGTGCCGCTCGACCGCGTCGAAGTCGGCGATCGTGTCGATCCGCTGGGGCGCGACCCCGAGCTCGAGCGCGTACTCGACGTTCCCGTGCCCGTAGCAGTCGATGAACGCGTCGACGCCGTCCGGCGCGGCCGCGCGGATCCGCTCGACGACGCCCTCGCCGTACTCGACGGGGATGACGCCGAGACTGCGGAGGAAGTCGTGGTTCTGCTCGCTCGCGGTGCCGATCACGGTGAGACCGCCGAGCACGGCCAGCTGCGAGACGAGCACGCCGACGCCGCCGGCTGCGGCCGAGACGGCGATCGTGTCGCCCTCGGTGGCCTGCACGGCTCGCAGCGCGGCGAACGCCGTGGGGCCCGTGACGCTGATGCTGCCGGCCGTCTCCCACCCGATGCCGTCCGGCTTCCGCACCAGCTGATCGCTCGGCACGACGACGAACTCGGCGTGCGACGACCTGGTCGCCCAGCCGGCGACCTCGTCGCCCGGCGACCACTCGTCGACACCCTCGCCGACCTCGTCGACGATGCCGGCGAAGTCGGTCCCCTGCCCCGACGGGAACGCCGCCGGGAACACGTCGTGCAGCAGACCCGCCCGGATCGCCGCCTCACCGGGGTTCAGCCCGGCGGCCTTCACGGCGACGACGACCTGCCCGGGGCCGGCCTGCGGCTTCGCGATCTCGACGACCCTCAGCTCGTCGATGTCGCCGTAGTTCTCGAACCGGACCGCCTTCATGCCGTACTCCTCGCTCTGCCGCGCACGCCCCGTGCAGACGCGCCGTGCTTCGAGCTTGCACCCCCGCGCGTGAAAGGGGTCGGGCCGCCTACGGGCGATCGGGCCCGGGGACGGCACCGGGCGCGGGGCGCGGCGGGCGGGCGGCGAGCGCGGCCTGGTACAGGTCGCGGCGCGAGAGACCCGTGGCCGCCGCGACGTCGGTGGTGGCCTCTTTCAGGCGGACGCCGTCGGCGACGAGCGCCTGCACCTGCGCCAGCCCGGCCGCGAGGTCCACGACGCGCTCGGGCGCCCCCTCGACGACGATGCAGATCTCGCCGCGCACACCGTCGGCGGCCCAGGAGGCGAGTTCGGCGGCGGTGCCGCGCCGCACCTCCTCGTGCATCTTCGTCAGCTCGCGGCAGACCACGGCGCGACGGTCGGCGCCCATCGCGGTGGCGAGATCGGCGAGCGAGTCGGTGAGACGGTGGGGCGATTCGAAGAAGACCATCGTGCGGCGCTCGTCGGCGAGCGCACCGAGCACCCGCAGGCGGTCGCCCTGCTTGCGGGGCAGGAACCCCTCGAAGCTGAACCGGTCGGTGGGCAGGCCCGAGACGGCGAGCGCGGTGAGCACGGCCGACGGGCCGGGGATCGCCGTGACGGTCACGCCCGCGGCGGCAGCGGCCTCGACGAGGGGGAACCCGGGGTCGCTGATCGCGGGCATGCCGGCGTCGGTCAGCACGACCACGTCGGCGGTGCGGGCCAGCTCGACGACCTCGCCCGCCTTCTCGCGCTCGTTGTGCTCGTGCAGGGCGATCAGCCGCGGGCGGTTCTCGACGCCGAGGGCGCGCATCAGGTGGATCGCCGTGCGGGTGTCCTCTGCAGCGACCACCTCGGCGTTCGACAGCGTCTCGATGAGGCGTCGCGAGGCGTCGCCGAGGTTTCCGATGGGGGTGGCGGCGAGCACGATCACCCGACCATTGTCCCCCGGGAGCCCCGTCGCTCATTACGATGGCCCGATGACGACCCCGCCCGAGCGCGCCTCCGACGCGCTCGTCGAGGCACGGGTCGAGGCGCGGGTCGAGGCGCGGGTCGACGGTCGGGACGCCGAGGAGGCGCGGGTCGACTCCCCGACGCCCGCTCACGCCGCCTCGTCGACGCACCAGGGCCCGCCCGCGATGACCCGTCTCGACGCCTGGTGGGGTCGCCTGCTCTCGACCCCCGCGCGTCGTCGGGCCTGGGCGTGGGGCGGCCCGATCGCCGTCACCCTGCTCGCGGCGGTGCTGCGGCTCTGGCACCTCGGCCGGCCCGGCTCGCTGGTCTTCGACGAGACCTATTACGTCAAAGACGCGTGGACGCTGCACAACCTCGGCTACGAGGCCGCCTGGCCCGCCGACTACGACGCGACGTTCGCCGCGGGCGGCGCCGACGGCTTCACGACCGACCCGTCGTTCGTGGCGCATCCGCCGCTCGGCAAATGGCTGATCAGCCTGGGCATGGCGGCGCTCGGCCCGGACGACCCGGCGGGCTGGCGGCTCAGCACGGCCGTCGTCGGGATCCTCGCCGTCGCGCTCGTCGCCGTGATCGGCTCGCTCCTGCTGCGCTCGACCCTGGTCGGCACCCTCGCCGGGTTCCTGCTCGCCATCGACGGGCATGCGATCGTCATGTCGCGGGTGTCGCTGCTCGACAACTTCGTGATGTTCTTCGGCCTGCTGGCGTTCGGAGCGGTGCTGCTCGACCGGCGGTGGACGTCGCGCCGACTCGACGACTGGGTGACGAGGAGGCGCGGCGCCGGTCGCGATCTCGCCTGGGGCCCGGCGATCTGGTCGCGTCCGTGGCTGCTGGCCGCCGGGCTGCTCTGCGGTCTCGCGACCGGGGTCAAGTGGAACGGCCTGTACTTCCTGGCCGTCTTCGCCGTCTACACCGTGGTCGTCGACGTGCTGGCCCGCCGACGTGCGGGGGTCGAGTTCTGGCTGACGGGCACCCTGTGGAAGCAGGCCCCCGTGAGCTTCCTCCTCACGGTGCCGATCGCCCTCGTCGCGTACGTCGCCACGTGGACGGGCTGGTTCGTCACCGGCGGCGGCTACTACCGCAGCTGGGTCGAGGAGGGCGGGCAGCGCTGGACGGGCGCGCTCGCGTGGGTCCCCGACGTGGTGCAGAACTTCTGGCACTACGAGGCCGGCGTCTACGCCTTCAACGTCGGGCTCGCCACCCCGCACTCGTACCAGGCGAACCCGTTCACCTGGCTGCTGATGCTGCGGCCGACGAGCATGTACTACCAGGGGTTCGACCAGGGTCAGGGCGGCTGCGAGGTCGCGCGCTGCGGCGAGGCGATCACCTCGGTGGCGAACCCGGTCATCTGGTACGCGGCCGTGGCGGCCTGTCTCTACCTGGTCTACCGGGTCGTCCGCCATCGCGAGTGGCGCTACGGGGCCATCCTCGTCGGCGTCGCGGCCGGCTACCTGCCCTGGCTGGCCTTCTCCGACCGCACGGTCTTCCAGTTCTACACGATCGCGTTCGAGCCCTACCTCGTGCTCGGGCTCGCCGCCGTGCTCGGCATCATCCTCGGGCGGCGCACCGATCACATCGACCGCCGGCGCAGCGGCATCGCCGTGACGGCCATCGTGCTCGTGGCCGCCGTGGCGGCGACCGTCTTCTTCTACCCGCTGTGGACGGCGCAGCTGGCCGACTGGGAGTTCATCCGCATCCACTACTGGATCCCCAGCTGGAAGTGACACCGCGCCTCCTCGGCTCAGGAGGCGCGGGTCGGCCTGCATCCGTCGCCCGGCGACCCGGACGCTACAGCCGCAGGGCCAGCGCGTTCGCCGTCAACCCGGCGGCGGTGCCGCAGAGCACCACGGTGTCGCCCGGTCCGACCCGACCGTCGTCGAGGCAGCGCGCCAACGTGTACGGCACCGAGGCGGAGACCATGTTCCCGTACTCGGCGACCGCGTCGACGAATGAGCCGACGGGCATCCCGAGACGTCGCATCGCGATGCCGAGGGCCCCGCTGGCCTGGTGCGGCACGACGAGGTCGACGTCGTCGATCGTGAGCCCGGAGCGCTCCCAGAAGCGCTCGAAGAACCCCGGCAGCACGGTCAGCATGCCGCGGAGCGCCCGCCGGCCGTCCATGTCGAAGAGGTAGTCGGCCGGATCCCCGCCGGCGTAGGCGCTCGAGGGGTGCCGCGAGAGACCGCCGCGCAGCTCGGTGTCGTGGGCGTGCGCGGGCCAGGTCTGCTGCAGGGTCGCGAGGACCCCCTGCCCCGGGTGGTCGCCCCGGGTCAGCACGACCGCGGCGGCCGCGTCGGAGAACAGCTCGTGACTCTCGCGCTGGGCCGGGTCGAGGAACCGGCTGCCGACGTCGCCCGAGACGACCAGCACGTGCTCGTGGTCGCCGTCGGCGAGGTACCGCGAGGCGACGTCGAGCGCGGTGATGAAGCTCGTGCACGTCGAGTTGACGTCGAACGCCGCCGCCCGGGCGCCCGGCGCGACCCGCTCCATCACGAGCGCCGCCGTGCACGGGATCGGCTGCACCCCGGCTGCACAGGCCGCGATCACGCAGTCGAGGTCGTCGGGCGCGAGACCGGCGCTCGCCAGCGCGCGCTCGGCCGCCGTCTGCAGCATGTCGAGCTGCGAGACGTCGTCGTCGATCCGGTAGCGGGTCTGGGTGCCGAAGCGGACGACGCGGTCGGGCAGCCACGTGCCCCAGCCGGCGATCCTGAGGGTCTTCACGGGCATCACTCGGCACCTCGTCGGTCGTACGGAGCGTGCGGGTCGGGCGACTCGCTCGGGTCTCGCGGCTCATGCGGGGCGAGCAGGTCGACCCCGAGCGGATGCCGGTCGTGGCTGAACAGGAGGCGCACCCCGGCCCGTTCGGCGGCGAGCAGCCGGGCGGCGGTCGCGGCCTGGGCGTCGAGATCGTGCGCGACCAGCCGGGGCAGGCGGCGCATCCGGGGCTCCTGTCCGAGCAGGTCGCGTCCCCAGGCGGCGTCCCCGGCGAGCAGCACCCGCTGCTCGACCAGGGCGCCGAGGTGCCCGTCGGCATGACCCGGGAGGTCGACGAGCTCGTACGACCCGTCGCCGAACAGATCGTGCGTCCGCAGCCCGTGCGGCCCGGTCTCGAAGTCCGAGACGACCAGCAGCCGGGCGTCGGGCCACCACGACGGCAGCAGGCGCCGCAGCACGCCGTCGCGCAGTCGAGGCGCCGCGAGCGTCCGTCGCAGACCCTCGCCGAGCACCACGGTCGCACCGGGGAAGGCGCCGAGACCCCCGAGGTGGTCGGGGTGCAGGTGCGAGAGCACCACGTGGGTCACCTCGGCGGGGTCGATCTGCTCGGCGATCGTCGCCCCCGGGGGCACCCGGGGCGGAAGCAGACGGCGGTAGGCCCACGCGGCGGCGCCGGCGCGCCAGGGCAGGGCGGCGTAGCCCGTGTCGAAGAGCACCCGCCGGTCGCCCGACGTCCAGAGGAAGGCGCCCGACGGGAACACCCGGCGCTCGCGGCGGTGACCGCGCACCAGCTGGCCGAGGTCGTGCGAGGTGTCGCCGCAGGCGTAGCACTCGAGGCGCGACGAGGCCGCCCGGTCAGACACGTGCGCCGCGATCGCCCGCGTAGCCCGCGAGACTCTCGTCGAGCGACACCACGGGTTCGTAGCCCAGCAGCTCTCGGGCCTTCGAGATGTCGAGCGTCTGCGAGTGCGCGATGGTGGTGATCGTGTAGCGCGTCATCGGGGGCTCCGGCCGCCCGGGCAGGGCGCCGCAGACGACCTCGAGCAGACCGGCGAGCGCGTAGGCGGCACGCGCCGGGACCCGCCGGGGCCGGAGCGGCAGCCCGAGCCCGGTCAGCAGCTGCTCGAGCAGCTCGCCGAACGGACGCGGGTCGCCGTTGGTGATGTTGAAGACCTCGCCGGCCGCGCGGGGCTCGGTCGCCGCGAGCCGCACGGCGAGCGCCACGTTCTCGACCGACGTGAGATCGACGAGCCCGCGACCGCCTCTCAGCAGGGGCACCCCGACCCGGGAGTGGACCCGCAGGAGGCGCGGCACGAGACTCGGATCGCCGGGCCCGACGATGCCACGGGGGCGGAGCACGACGACCTCGGGTGCGTCCGACCCGGCCACCGCCTCCTGCAGGAGGGCCTCGGCCTGCAGCTTCGAGCGGATGTAGTGGTTCATGGGGCGACGCGGGTCGACCTCGTGCTCGCGGATGCCGACCCGGTCCCGCGGTGCGGCGTAGATGCCCGGCGACGACACGTGGACGATGCGGCGAGCACCGACGCGACGCGCGTAGTCGAGCACCCGGGCGGTGCCCTCGACGTTGGCGTGCTCGAACTCGGACCAGCGACCCCACGGTGAGGACAGCGCCGCGCAGTGCACGACCACGTCGGCGGGCACGTCGGCCCGCCCGAGGTCGTCGAGGTCGCCCACGAAGACGGGGCCGCCCGGGGGCAGCGCGTCGGCGCGGCGACCCGCTGCGACGACCCGCCACCCGTGCGCGCGGAGGTCTCGCACGACGTGCCCGCCGAGGAACCCGCTCGCACCCGTCACCAACGCCGTCTCCCCCATGACGCGATCCTAGGGCCAGGTGGACGGACGGGTCTCCCCCCGCGCTCCCTATGATCGACGCGTGCACATCGCCCTCGTCACGGACTACTACGCCCCGACGCTCGGCGGCGTCCAGACCGCCGTGCGGGCCCTCGCCGAGTCGCTCCGTGCCGCCGGTCACGAGGCGACCGTCTTCTGCCCGCTCGCCGGCCCGTCGCCCGACGAGGGGGTGGTGGCCCTGCCCGTCTCGGGGTCGTTCCGCCCCGACGGCTATCCGTTCGCCTGGTCGCCCCGTCGCGTGACGGCCGCGCTGCGCGACGAGTTCGCCCGTCGCGGCGTCGACGTGGTGCACACCCACTCCGAGATGTTCGCGGCGCTCGGCGGCATCCGCGCGGCCGGCGACCTGGGCCTCCCCGTCGTGCACACGATGCACGGCCGCGTCGACGTCTACACGGCGTCGACCCTGCCCCTGCCCGGTGTCACGACCGCCCTGCTCGCCCGCCTGCACGCGCGGCAGGTCAGCCACGCCGGTCTCCGCGTCGAGGGAGGCACTCCTTACACGGCGACCGCCACCGCCCGACGGATGTGGCGGCTCATGCTGGCGCAGTCGCGGGCCAGCGATCACGTCGTCGTCCCGTCGTCCCACTTCGCCCGCAAGCTCGCCGACCAGGGCGTCCGGACGCCGATGACGGTGGTGTCCAACGGCCTCGAGGAGGCGGTGGCCGCGACCGCTGGCACCACGCCGCCTCGGCGACTGGCCGACGGGGAGACCCTGCGCGTCGTCTGGGTCGGCAGGCTCTCGCCCGAGAAGCGCCCCGAGGTGCTGCTCGCGGCCGCGCGGGAGTTCGGGCCGCGGGTGTCGGTCGACGTCTACGGCGACGGCGGTGCGCGCCGGTCGCTCGAGCGGGCGGGCGCCCCGGTGACGTTCCACGGCGCGGTGACGCACGTGAGCGTGCTCGAGGCGATGCGGTCGGGTCATGTGCTCGTCTCGAGCTCGTACGACTTCGACAACCAGCCGATGGTCGCGCTCGAGGCGACCGCGACCGGCCTCCCCGTGGTCTACTGCGACCCCGATCTCGCCGAGGTCGTGCCCGACGGCGGAGGGTTCCTCACGCCGACGCCCGACGCCGCGGGGCTCGTCGCGACCATCGCGCGCCTCCTCGGCGACCCGGGGCTGCTGACGAGCGCCAGCGAGGCCCAGCTGCGCGCCGGTCCGGTGGTGGCGCAGAGCGCCGAGCCGATGCTCGAGGTGTACCGGTCGGTGCTCGGGTCGCGCTGACGGGCCGCGGCGCCCGGCGCCTCGACCCCTCCCCAGGGCAGGAGGCGCGGGTCGGCATGTGTAGTTCTGTTACCTCCCCGGTCGCCCCGTGACGACCAGCGGCTAGCGTTGGCGCATGGCAGATCGTGAGTACGGCTTCCGCACGCGGGCGATCCACGCGGGCAACATCCCCGATGCGGTGACGGGCTCGCGGGCCCTCCCCATCTACCAGTCGAGCGCGTTCGTGTTCGACGACACGGAGGACGCCGCGGCGCGGTTCGCCCTGCAGAAGTACGGCAACATCTACAGCCGTCTCGCGAACCCGACCACGGCCTCGTTCGAAGAGCGCATCGCCAGCCTCGAGGGCGGCCTGGGCGCCGTCGCGACGTCGAGCGGACTCAGCGCGCAGTTCATCACCTTCGCCTCGCTCGCCGGGGCCGGCGACCACATCGTCGCGAGCGCGAACCTCTACGGGGGCTCGATCACCCAGCTCGACGTGACCCTCCGCCGGTTCGGCGTCGAGACGACGTTCGTCCAGTCGAGCGACCCGGCCGACTACGCCGCCGCGATCCGTCCCGAGACGAAGCTCGTGTTCGTCGAGACGGTCGCGAACCCGTCGGGCGAGATCGCCGACCTCGAGGGTCTCGCCGAGGTCGCGCACGCGGCCGGCGTGCCGCTGATCGTCGACTCGACCATCTCGACCCCGTACCTGATCCGCCCCATCGAGTGGGGCGCCGACGTCGTCATCCACTCGGCGACGAAGTTCCTCGGCGGGCACGGCACCACGCTCGGCGGCGTCGTCGTCGAGTCGGGGCGCTTCGCGTGGGACACCGAGCGGTTCCCGTTGTTCGACCAGCCCGTGCCGAGCTACGGCGGGCTGAACTGGTCGGGCAACTTCGGCGAGTACGCGTTCCTGACCCGCCTCCGCGCCGAGCAGCTGCGCGACATCGGCCCCGCCCTCGCACCGCACTCGGCCTGGCTGCTCGCCCAGGGCGTCGAGACCCTGCCGTTCCGGATGCGCGCCCACGTCGAGAACGCCCGTCACGTCGCCGAGTGGCTCGACGCCGACCCGCGCATCGAGCGGGTGCGCTGGGCCGGTCTGCCCGATCACCCGCACCACGACCGGGCGGCGAAGTACCTGCCGGAGGGGCCCGGCTCGGTGTTCACCTTCGAGCTCAAGGGCGGGCGCGCCGCCGGGCGGACCTTCATCGAGTCGGTCGAGCTGGCCAGCCACCTCGCCAACATCGGCGACGCGAAGACCCTCGTCATCCACCCGGGCTCGACCACGCACGCCCAGCTGAGCGAGCAGCAGCTCGTCGACGCGGGGGTGCTGCCGGGGTCGGTGCGCATCAGCGTCGGCATCGAAGACCCGGACGACATCGTCCACGACCTCGACCAGGCGCTCAGCGCCGCGACGAAGGGCGAGTGACCCGCCATGACCTCAGCACCCACCGCCGAGACCGTCACCACGCAGCTGACCAACGGCCTGACCTGCGAGCTGCCGGCGTCGTCGCCTCTGGCGAAGCTCCTGAAGTCGCAGCGGACCTGGGTCGGGCCGGGGGCGCGTGAGCGTCAGGCGATCCTCCGCGGGGCGTCGAGCGTCGCCATCGTCGGGGCGTCGCCGAACCCCGCGCGCTCGAGCTACTTCGTCGGCACCTACCTGCAGCAGTCGAGCGACCTGCGGGTGTACTTCGTCAACCCGAACGCCGACACGATCCTCGGGCAGAAGGCCTACCCCGACCTCGCGTCGCTGCCCGAGGTGCCCGACATCGTCGACGTGTTCCGCAAGGCGAGCGACATCCCCTCGGTCGTCGACGACGTGCTCGCGAGCGGTGCGAAGACGATCTGGGTGCAGCTCGGCATCTACAACGAGGAGGCCGCGCGGTACGCCGAAGAGCAGGGGCTGACGGTCGTCATGGACCGCTGCATCAAGGTCGAGCACGCGCGGTTCCACGGCGGGCTCAACCTCATGGGCTTCGACACCGGCGTCATCTCGGCCAAGAAGACCGGCCGCTGACGCGCCGGGCGGGCGGGCGGCGCGTGACGCCGTGTTGCCCGCCTCCTGCCGGATGTCGGTCGTGGTGGCTACCGTGGGGGCCATGCCTCCCGTGCTGACCTCGCCTCTCGTCTCGACCCAGTGGCTCGCCGACCACCTGGGCGCCGACGACATGGTCGTGGTCGACACCACCGTCCGACCCGTGGCGGGTGTCGACGGCACCCCGACGGGCCGCTACATCACGGGTCGCGAGGGTCACCGGGCCGGGCACGTGCCCGGTGCCGTGTTCGCCGACCTCATCCGCGACTTCAGCGACGCCGACGCGCATCTGCCGTTCACCCGCCCCGGCCGGTCGCGCTTCGAAGACGCCGCGGGCGCGCTCGGCATCTCGAACGAGACGACCGTGGTCGTCTACGACGACGCGCACAGCGAGTGGGCCTGCCGTCTCTGGTGGCTCTTCCGGGCGTACGGGTACGACGACGTGGCGGTGCTCGACGGCGGCGCCTCCGTCTGGCGCGACGAGCGGCGGCCCGTCGAGCGCGGGCACGTCGAGCCCGAGCCCGCGCTGTTCGAGGCGAGCGAGCGACCCGATCTCTGGGTCGACAAGGCGTTCGTCGAGCGCGTGGTGGCCGGCGACGAGAAGGCGGCGCTCGTCTGCGCGTCACCGGCGGCCGAGTTCGCCGGTGCCGAGGGGCGGCGCCCGCGACTCGGGCACATCCCCACGAGCGTCTCCGTGCCGGTCGACCGCGTCGTCGACGCCGACCGCCAGTTCCGCCCCGAGCGCGTCATCGAATCCGTGTTCGCCCCGGTGGCGAGCGCCGACCGTGTCGTCGTCTACTGCGGGGCCGGCATCGACGCGAGCGCCGACGCCTTCGCTCTGACGCTGATCGGCGAGCGCAACGTCGCCCTGTACGACGGTTCGCTGAACGAGTGGTCGGCCGACGCCGACACCCCGCTCGAGTCGCTCGCCGCCTGACGCGGCCCGCGCCCCGGTGCTCGACGGATCGGGCGCACATGTCGCGCGCACCTCCACGGCGTACGGTGCCGCGCATGCACGATGACGAGCACGACACCCAGCCCAACGGCACCCAGCCCGGCGCCGACCAGCCCAGCGACACGCAGGCCGGCGACTCGAGCAGCGACTCGACCGGCAGCACGTCGCCGGCCGCCGACGGCACGACGGAGAATGACGACCCGACGGCGGACTTCCCGCGCAGCGAGAAGACGACGGCCGAGATGCAGCGGTCGGCCACGGCCGACTCCCCCGCCGTCGACGACGACACCGACCTCGACGCGATCAAGAGCCTCCCCGGCGAGGGCGGACCGGACGACGTCGGCGACATCGAGGTCGACCCGGCCGATCTGAATCTCTCGGGCGACTCGATCCCCGGTCACCCCAAGCCCGGCCCGCCGAGACCGCGCCCGTAGGGAACCCTCCTCAGCGACAGCCGCAGCGGCAACAGCGGCCGCGGCCGCACCGGCACGGCCTCTGATCGCGACGTGCCCGAGACACCGCCGAACACGACGGGTCCCGGGCACGTCGCGTCATGTCAGGCCTGTGCGAGTTCGCGGTCGAGCGATGCGACGTCGGTCACGGGCAGTCGGCAGACGAAGTCACGGCAGACGTAGGCCGTCGCGAGCGACGTCTCGGACGTGGGCCCGGGCGTCGAGCGGCGCCCGGCGAAGAGCTCGAACCCGGCCTCGGCGAAGGCCCGCGCCGAGGAGTCGTCGACGACGGCCACCACGAGCCCGGGTGCGACCTCGCTCCTGACCCGCGCCGCGAGTGCGCGTACCTTCGTGCCGGCAGCCGCGTCGGGCACCACGACCACGACCTGCGTCGCCCCCGCGGCGAGGTCGGCCAGCAGGCCGAACGTCGTGCCGTACGCCGACGGCGAGTCGACGGCAGCGGCGGCGGCGGGGGCCAGCGCGAGCTCCGCGGCGGTCCGGTAGCGCGCCTCCCCGGTGAGGCGATGCAGGGTCGCCGCCGCCGTCGCGAGCGACGCGACACCCGAGGGGTACGCGCCCTCCGACGGGTCGGTCACGAGCGCCGTCCCCTGCGCCTGCAGCACGGGGTCGCCCCCGCCGGGAGCCGCGAACACCGGGCCGTCGGCACCCGCCGCACCCGCGCCTCCTCCGCCGCCCCGCCCCGCGTCGAGGCACAGGTCGACGAGCCGTCGCGCCTCGACGGCGTAGCGCGGCTCCCCGGTCGCGAGGGCGAGCTGCAGCAGACCCTCGGCGAGCATCCCGTAGTCCTCGAGGGCGGCCGACGCGCGCGACACCCCGGACGACGTGGAGGCGCGCAGCAGTCGCCCCTCCGCCGTGACGTGCTCGGCGAGCAGCAGGTCGGCCGCTCCGCGTGCGGCGGCGATCCACTCGGGGTGGTCGAGTCGCCACCCCGCCTCCGCCAGTGCGGCGACGGCGAGGCCGTTCCAGCCGGTGAGGACCTTGTCGTCGACGGGCGGCGCCTCGTGCCGGGCCCGCCCGGCCGCGTCGAGCAGGTAGTAGCCGCCCTCGACGCGGCGGCCGTCGATCGTGCTCTCGCTGTCCTGCGCCGACCCGAAGCCGCCGCGCGCGGTGCGCAGCCATTCGAGCAGGAACGCCGCGACGCCCTCGGCCGCCTCGCGCGAACCGATGCCCGCCGCGGCACCGGCAGCACCCGCCTCGCGCGACCCCGCGCCACGGTCGAGCACCGCCGCCCGCGAGTACGCCGTCAGCAGCAGCGCGTTGTCGTAGAGCATCCGCTCGTAGTGCGGGTCGGCCCAGTCGTGTCGCGTCGAGTACCGGAAGAACCCGCCCTCGACGGCGTCGCGCAGGGGCGACGCCGCCATGGCCCGCAGCGTGCGCGACGCGAGCCCCGCGGCCGCCGGGTCTCCCCCGGCCCCGAGCGTCAGCAGCGCGAGTTGCAGCGGCGCGGTGGGGAATTTCGGCGCCCCGCCCAGCCCGCCGTGCTCGGTGTCCTCGAACGGGACGAGCCGACCGGCCGCCGACCGCAGGGCCTCCGTCGTGGGGAGCGCGATCGACGCCGGCCCCGCGGTCGGCGAGACGACCCCGTCGACGACCGCAGGAGGCGCGGCTCGGCCGACCAGCGCCTCCTGGACCGCCCGGCCGGTCGCCTCCACCTCGTCGCGCCGCTCGCGCCACGCCTCGGTGACCGCGTCGAGCACCTGGCCGAACGCCGGATGCTCGCCGACCGGGGTCGGCGGGTAGTACGTGCCCGCGTAGAAGACGCGCCCCTCGGGGGTCGCGAAGGCGGTGAGCGGCCAGCCGAGACTCGGCGTGAAGGCCGACGCGGCGGCGAGGTAGCTCGAGTCGACGTCGGGGTGCTCTTCGCGATCGACCTTGATCGCGACGAACCGGTCGTTCAGCGCCGCGGCCAGCACGGGGTCGGAGAAGCTCTCGCGCGCCATCACATGGCACCAGTGGCAGGTCGAGTAGCCGATCGAGACGAGCACGGGCACGTCGCGACGGGCGGCCTCGGCGAAGGCCTCGGGCCCCCACGGACGCCAGTCGACGGGGTTCTCGGCGTGCGAGCGGAGGTACGGGCTGACGGCGTCGGCGAGGCGGTTGGTCATGCCGCCCACGGTAGGCGGCGGCGACGTCCCGTGGTTCAGCCGCGGGGCGGCACGTCGCGCAGCTCGACCCCGTCGTAGTGGCTCAGCGGCCTGATCAGCGAGTTCGCCTCGCGCTGCTCGATCACGTGGGCGCTCCAGCCGAGCACCCGTGCGGCGACGAACAGCGGCGTGAACACCGACGTGTCGAAGCCCATCAGGTGGTAGGCCAGCCCCGACGGGTAGTCGACGTTCGGCTTCAGGTTCTTCCGTTCGAGCACTCCGGCGGCGAGCGCCTCGTAGGTCGCCGCGAGGTGGCCGACGCGGTCGTCTCCGGAGGCGCGGGCCCGGTCGACGAGGCCGGCCAGCGCCTCCTCCATGGTCGGCACCCGGCTGTCGCCGTTCTTGTACACCCGGTGACCGAAGCCCATGATCTTCTCGTGCCGGGCGAACGCCCCGTCGAGCCAGGCGCCCGCGCCCGCGGCGCCCCCGTCGTCGGTCACCCGGGCCAGCAGCTCGAGGGCCGCCTCGTTCGCACCGCCGTGCAGCGGCCCCTTCAGGGCGCCGATGGCGCCGACCACAGACGAGTGCAGATCGGAGAGCGTCGAGGCGATCACCCGCGCCGTGAACGTCGAGGCGTTGAACGAGTGCTCGGCGTAGAGCACCATCGACGTGTCGAAGGCGTCGACGTCGAGCGGGTCGGCCTCGCGTCCGAACACCTGGTGGAGGAAGTCGGCGCTGTAGCCGAGGTCGTCGCGCGGGGCGATCGGGGGCAGATCGTGGCGGCGGCGCTGGTCGTAGGCGATGACGGCGGGCAGCACGGCGAACAGGCGGGTGGCGAGTCGTCGCGTCGCGGCGGCGTCGTACTCGCCCGGCGCGGTGCTCGGCTCGGGCTGGGCCGCGCCGATGGCGCTGACGGCCGTCCGCACGACGTCCATCGGGTGGGCCGACGTCGGGATGAGATCGATGACGTGCAGGAGGCCCGGTGCCAGCGGGCGGGCGGCCCGCAGCTCGGCGTCGAAGGCGGCCCGGTCGGCGGCGGTCGGCAGTTCGCCGTGCAGCAGCAGGTAGGCGACGTCCTCGATGTCGCGCTCGGCGGCGAGCTGCTGCACGGGGTACCCCCGGTAGAGCAGTGAGTTGCTCGCCGCGTCGACCTTCGAGACCGCGGTGCGATCGACGACGACGCCGGCGAGCCCCTTGTGCAGCTCGACGGGCGGGTCGGTCGTGATGGTGTCGGTCATGGTCACTCCTTCGTGATCGGGTGTGCGTGCGAGGCGCGGTCAGCGCTCCACGGTGAAGTCGAAGACGCCCGAGTCGAACGCCGAGTAGCCCCGGTAGTCGATCAGGTCGTAGAGATCGGTGCGGTGCTGCATGGAATCGAGCAGCGCCTCCTGGGTCCCCGCCGAGTCGATCTCGTCGAGCCCGCGGGCCGCCGCGCCCATGGCGAGCCGCAGCAGCGTCACGGGGTAGATGACGATCCGCACGCCGGCGTCGCGCAGCTCGTCGGCCGTGTGCAGGCGTCCCTTGCCGAACTCCGTCATGTTGGCCAGCACGGGAACGTCGACGGCCCGGGCGATCGCCTCGAACTCGTCGAGACCGGTCATCGCCTCGGGGAACACCGCGTCGGCGCCCGCGTCGACCAGCGCCTTCGCCCGGTCGACGGCCGCCGCCAGCCCGTCGATCGCCCGCACGTCGGTGCGCGCCATGATCAGCAGATCGGGGTCCCGTCGCCCGTCGGCCGCGGCACGGATCCGCTTCAGCGCGGTGTCGAGGTCGACCACCGCCTTGCCGTCGAGATGACCGCAGCGCTTGGGGTTGACCTGGTCCTCGATGTGCAGACCGGCGACCCCGGCGTCCTCCATCGTCTGCACGGTGCGGGCGACGTTCATCGGCTCGCCGAAACCCGTGTCGGCGTCGACGAGGGTCGGCAGATCGGTCATCCGGGCGATCTGGTGCGCCCGCTGGGCCACCTCGGTCAGGGTCGTGAGGCCGATGTCGGGCAGCCCGAGATCGGCGCTGACGACGGCCCCCGAGACGTAGACGCCCTCGAAGCCCTTCTGCTCGATCAGGCGGGCGCTCAGCGGGTTGAAGGCGCCGGGGAGGCGCAGCAGCTCGTCGGTGTCGTCGAGTCGGGCCCGGAGGCGGCGGCGCTTCTCGGCCGGGGTCAGCGTCGAGTACAGCATCAGAACAGCCCGTCGGGCAGGGCCTCGTCGGCCGATCGGAGCGACCCGGGAGGCGCGGCGAGGGTGAGGGCCTGCAGCTCGCCGGCCCGCAGCTCGGGGAGGCGCTGCGCCACGTCGAGGAACCTCTCGATCTCGGCCGGGTCGAGCACCCCGTCGGCGAGGGTGCGGAACTTCCGCACGTAGTCGTCGCGACCGAAGGGCCGGGCGCCGAGCGGGTGGGCGTCCGCGACGGCGATCTCGTCGACGAGACGGCGGCCGTCGACGAACGTGACCTCGAGGCGGCCGCCGAAGGCCTTCTCGGCGGGATCGATCGAGTGGTACCGGCGGGTCCACTCGGCGTCCTCCGCGGTGGTGATGCGACGCCAGAGGGCGACCGTGTCGGGGCGTGCGGCCCGCTCGGGCGCGTAGCTGCGCTCGTGGTGCCACTCGCCGTCCTGGAGGGCGACGGCGACGATGTACGGGATCGAGTGGTCGAGCGTCTCGCGGCTGGCGGTCGGGTCGTACTTCTGCGGATCCCCCGCGCCCGAGCCGATCACGACGTGCGTGTGGTGACTGGTGTGCAGCACGATCGACTCGACGGCGGCGGGGTCGCGCAGCTCGGGGTGCTCGCGACCGAGTCGGCGGGCGAGGTCGATCCAGGCCTGCGCCTGGTACTCGGCGCTGTGCTCCTTCGTGTAGCTGTCGAGGATGGCGCGCTTCGACTCGCCGGGGCCGGGCAGCGGCACCCGGTAGTACGCGTCGGGGCCGTCGAGCAGCCAGGCGATGACGCCGTCCTCGCCCTCGTAGATCGGGCTGGGGCTCGTCTGCCCGCGCAGCGCCCGGTCGACGGCCTCGACGGCCTGCTTGCCGGCGAATGCCGGGGCGTAGGCCTTCCAGGTCGAGATGAGGCCCTTGCGCGACTGACGCGTCGCCGTGGTGGTGTGCAGGGCCTGCGCGATCGCCTGAGCCGTCGTCTCGGCGTCCAGTCCGAGCAGCGCGCCGATGCCGCCCGCGGCGCTCGGGCCGAGGTGCGCGACGTGGTCGATCTTGTGGGCGTGCAGGCTGATCGCCTTGACGAGGTCGATCTGCAGCTCGTAGCCGGCGGCCAGACCGCGCACCAGCTGCTCGCCCGTCGCGCCGACGTGCTGGGCCACGGCGAGCACCGGCGGGATGTTGTCGCCCGGGTGCGAGTACTCGGCGGCGAGGAACGTGTCGTGGAAGTCGAGCTCGCGCACGGCCACGCCGTTCGCCCACGCCGCCCACTCGGGCTGCACGCGGGTCGCCGGGTCGAGGCCGACGACGGTGGCGCCCTCGCGACCGCGACCGGCGGTGCCCGGTCGAACCGCGCCTCCTCGGCCATCGGCGGGGGTCTGCAGACGCGCCGCGGCCTGCGCTCGGGCGGCCGCCACGGGGGCCCGGCCGAGACCGGCAGCCGAGACGGCGGCGTTGTCGATGACCCGGTTGACGACCATGTCGACGACGTCGGCGTCGACGGCCACGGGGTCGAGGGCGACTGCGGCCAGCTTCGCGGCCAGCTCGTCGGCCCGGGCGAGCGGGTCGTCGGAACGGTGGACGTGCACGTCGTTGAGCATCACGCCCTCGACTCTAGGCGCGACGGGCCGCATCGCGCGACGGCGGCCGCCCTCAGGAGGCGCGGGTCGGCTCACGAGGCGCCGGTCGGCCAGGAGGCGCCGGTCGCCCTCAGGAGGCGCGGGTCGGCTCCGCCACGCCGAACCGCTCGACGAGCGCCCGCTTGAGGATCTTGCCGCTCGGGCCGAGCGGCAGGGAGTCGACGACGTGCACCACGCGCGGGAACTTGTACGCCGCGATCGCGTCGGACACGAAGGTGACGAGCTCGGCGGGCTCGACCGTGGCGCCCTCGCGCAGCACGACGGCCGCCTCGATCTCCTGACCGTGCATCTCGTGCGGCACGCCGAAGACCGCCGCCATGGTCACGTCGGGGTGCTTGGCCAGCACCTCCTCGACCTGGCGGGGGTACACGTTGTACCCGTTGCGGATGATCATGTCCTTCGTGCGGTCGACGATGGTGAGGTAGCCGTCGTCGTCCTTGGTGCCGAGGTCGCCGGTGCGGAACCAGCCGTCGACGATCGCCTCGGCGGTGTCCTCGGGCCGGTTCAGGTAGCCGTTCATCAGGTTGTGGCCGCGGATCACCAGCTCGCCGATCTCGCCGTGCGGCAGCAGGGCGATCGAGTCGGTGACGGCGGGGTCGGCGATCTCGACGTCGACACCCCAGATCGGCGTGCCGATGGTGCCGGGCCGCGGGGTGCGGCCGACGTGGTTGAAGGTCGCGACCGGCGACGTCTCGGTCAGCCCGTACCCCTCGTGCAGCGGGGCTCCGAAGACCTGCTCGAACCGCTCGAGGACGGCCAGGGGCAGCGAGGCGCCGCCCGAGACGGCGTAGCGGAGGCGGGGTCTGCCCTCCGCGCGCGTGGCCGCGTCGAGCAGGGCCATGTACATCGTGGGGACGCCCATGAAGATCGCGCAGTCGTGCTCGACCATGGCGGCGAGGGCAGCGTCGCCGTCGAAGCGCGGCAGCATGACGATCGTCGCGCCGGCGCGCAGCCCGGTGTTCATGGTGCAGGTCTGACCGAAGGTGTGGAACAGCGGGAGCGCCCCGAGCAGCACGTCGCCGCGCCGCATGTCGAAGGTGCTCATCAGGTTCGTGTTGACCTGCTCGATCAGGGCGAAGTGCGACCCCTCGGCGCCCTTCGGCTGACCGGTCGTGCCGCTCGTGTAGAGGATCGTCGCGGTGTCGAACGGGTCGCGGGGCACGTACGTGTCGAGCGGCTCGGCGGCCTCGGCGAGCGCCTCGAGCCGGTCGTGCCCGGTGCCGTGCGGGTCGACGGAGGTGCCCGGGGCGAGCACCGTGACGACGTCGACGCCGGCCAGGGAGGCGCCGGCGGCGCCCTCGGCGAGCAGCGGGGCCGCGCAGACCAGGATCGTCGCGCCGCTGTCGCGCAGCACGTACTCGATCTCGTGCCGTTTGAGCAGCGCGTGGACGGGGACCGCGACGGCGCCGAGGGCGAGCGTCGCGTAGTAGACGCGGGGGAAGTCGGCGACGTTGGGCACGAGCATGGCGACGCGGTCGCCCTCGTGCACGCCCTTGGCGCGGAGTGCGCCCGCGTAGGCGAGGGTCTGCTGCCAGAGCTGGGCGTAGGAGGTGCGCTCGGCTCCCACGATGACGGCGATGTCGTCGGCGAATCGGGTGGCCGATTCGGCCAGGATCGCGGCGACCGACGCGGTCGCGCGAGAGGGGGTGCTCATGTTCGGGTGTTCTCCGTCTCCGTTGACGAGTAATGCTCGCAGGATAGTACGCCGCCTCGCCAGACCCCCACCCGGGGTCCATCGACCCGCGCCTCCTCGGCGGGGGCGCCCCTGTGGAGGACGACCGGCCCCCGGCACCAGGGGAGGGCCCGTGAGCGCTTAAGCTGGAACGCCCATGATCCCCACCATCACGTACCCGCCCGAGCTGCCGGTCAGCCAGAGGCGCGACGACATCGCCGCCGCGATCCGCGACAACCAGGTCGTCATCGTCGCCGGCGCCACCGGCTCGGGCAAGACGACGCAGCTGCCGAAGATCTGCCTCGAGCTCGGCCGCACGAAGATCGGCCACACGCAGCCCCGCCGCATCGCCGCCCGCACGATCAGCGAGCGCATCGCCGAAGAGCTCGGCGACGAGGTCGGCGGTGTCGTCGGCTACCAGGTCCGCTTCACCGACAAGGTCGGCGCCGACACGCAGATCAAGCTGATGACCGACGGCATCCTGCTGAACGAGATCCACTTCGACCGCGACCTCACCCGGTACGACACGATCATCATCGACGAGGCCCACGAGCGCAGCCTCACCATCGACTTCCTCCTCGGGTACCTCAAGCAGCTCCTCCCCCGCCGCCCCGACCTCAAGCTCATCATCACGAGCGCGACCATCGACCCGCAGTCGTTCTCGAAGCACTTCGGCGACGCCCCCATCGTCGAGGTCTCGGGCCGCACCTACCCGGTCGAGGTCCGCTACCGGCCACTCGTCGCCGACGACACCACGGGCGACGACGACGGCGACACCGACCCCGACGACGACCGGCAGGAGGCACGGGCCGGCGACCGCAGACAGCGCGCCGACGACAAGGACTACCTGCAGGGCATCAACGAGGGCCTCGACGAGCTCGCCCGCGAGAGCACCGGCGACGTGCTGGTGTTCCTCAGCGGCGAGAACGAGATCCGCGACGCCGAAGAGAGCATCCGCGGCCGCAACCTGCCGCACACCGAGGTGCTGCCGCTCTACGGCCGCCTCAGCGCCGCCGATCAGCACCGCGTCTTCCAGCCCAGCGCCACCGCCGGCACCCGCCGCCGCATCGTCCTCGCCACGAACGTCGCCGAGACCAGCCTCACCGTGCCCGGCATCAAGTACGTGATCGACGCCGGCACCGCCCGCATCAGCCGCTACTCGACCCGCGCCAAGGTGCAGCGCCTCCCGATCGAGGCCATCTCGCAGGCCAGCGCCAACCAGCGCTCCGGTCGCTCGGGCCGCACGAGCAGCGGCATCGCGATCCGCCTCTACAGCGAGACGGACTTCGAGAAGCGCCCCGAGTACACCGAGCCCGAGATCCTCCGCACGAACCTCGCCGCGGTCATCCTGCAGATGATCTCGCTCGACCTCGGCGACATCGCGGCCTTCCCCTTCCTGCAGCCGCCCGACTCCCGCGGCATCAAAGACGGTCTCGACCTCCTCCGCGAGCTCGGCGCCGTCACCCAGGGCGGCAACATCACCCGCATCGGCAAGCAGCTGACCCGGCTGCCGATCGACCCGCGCCTCGCCCGCATGGTCGTCGAGTCGAAGACGCACGGCACGACCCGCGAGGTGCTCGCCATCGTCGCGGCCCTCAGCATCCAGGACCCTCGCGAGCGCCCGCTCGAGAGACGCGCCCAGGCCGACGAGAAGCACGCCCGGTTCCGCGACCCGGCCGGCGACTTCATGACCCTGCTGAACCTCTGGAACCACCTCGAAGACAAGCAGAAGGAGCTCAGCGGCAACGCCTTCAAGCGCCTCTGCCGCGACGAGTTCCTCAACTACCTGCGGATCCGCGAATGGCAAGACGTGTACCGCCAGCTGTCGCGCGCCTCCCGCCCCCTCGGTCTGCACATCGGCGAGCGCAGCACGAACCCCGACGGGGTGCACCGCAGCCTGCTCGCCGGTCTGCTCAGCCAGATCGGCCTGTTCGACCCGCAGAAGAAGGACTACGTCGGGGCGCGTCAGTCGCGTTTCGTGGTGTTCCCGGGCAGCGCGCTCGCGAAGAAGCAGCCCGCGGCGATCATGAGCGCCGAGCTGGTCGAGACGAGCCGCCTGTTCGCGCGCGTCAACGGCGCCATCGACCCCGCGTGGGCCGAGCCGCTCGCCCTCGATCTCGTGAAGCGCAGCTACGGCGAGCCCCACTGGGAGAAGAAGCAGGGCGCCGTCGTCGCCTACGAGCGGGTCACGCTCTACGGCGTGCCGATCGTGCCGAGGAGGCGCGTGCAGTTCTCGCGCATCGACCCGGCCTACGCGCGTGAGCTGTTCATCCGGCACGCCCTCGTCGAGGGCGACTGGGAGTCTCAGCAGGCCTTCGAGCGCCAGAACCAGCAGCTGATCCGCGAGCTGACCGAGGTGGAGGAGCGCACCCGCCGCCGCGACATCCTCGTCGACGGCGACGCGGCGTTCGAGTTCTTCCAGCGGCGGATCCCGGCCGACGTGTTCAGCACCCGCGACTTCGAGGGCTGGTGGCGCAAGGCCCAGAAGGACACCCCCGATCTGCTGACCATGACGGCGGCCGATCTGCTCGGCGACGACGAGCCCGACGTCGACGAGCAGGGGTTCCCCAGCACCTGGCAGCAGGGCGACCAGACGCTGACGCTGCGCTACCGGTTCGAGCCCGGCGCCGACGACGACGGCGTGACGGTGGTCGTGCCCCTGCCGCTGCTGCCGCGCCTCCGTCCGGTCGGGTTCGACTGGCAGGTGCCGGGTCTCCGCGACGAGCTGGTGACCTCGCTGATCAAGTCGCTGCCGAAGCAGATCCGCAAGAACGTCGTGCCCGCGGCCGACTGGGCGAAGAAGATCACCGACGAGCTGCCCGACGCTCCCCCGGCCGACACCGCCGAGCCGTTCACGGCGACCCTCGCGGCGGTCATCAAGAGGCTCACCTACACGCCCGTCGCGGTCGACGACTTCGACCTCGACCGCGTGCCCGCGCACCTCCGGGTGTCGTACGCCGTGGTCGACGACCGCGGTCGCGAGGTCGGCAGCGACGAAGACCTGGGCGCCCTGCAGCACCGACTGCGCGACGCCACCCGTGACAGCGTCGCGCGCGTCACGCAGGGCGGCGGTCGCGACGCCCGCGGTCGCGGAGGCCGAGGAGGCGCGGGTCGGGTCGCCGACGCCGGTCAGCGCCCCGCGAACTCCCTCGAGCGCACCGGCATCACCTCGTGGGACTTCGACGAGCTGCCCGCCGTGGTCGACACCCGGCACGGCGACACGGTGATCCGCGCGTACCCGGCGCTGGTCGACCACGGCGACTCGGTCTCGATCACGCTGATGGCGACGCCGGTCGACCAGGCGCAGGCGACGCCGAAGGGCGTGCGGCGTCTGCTGATGCTCGCGACCCCGTCGCCGATCGCCTACGTGCAGCAGCACCTGACGAGCCCCGAGAAGCTGATCCTCGCGACGAGTCCGTACCAGAACACGGCGGCGCTCTTCGCGGACTGCCTCGTCGCGGTCGTCGACGACGTCCTGTTCCGGGTGAAGCCCGACGGCATGGTGATGACGAAGAAGGAGTTCCTCTCGGCCCGCGACCGCGTCTCGAGCGCCGTGATGGACCAGATGTTCCAGACCGTCTCGCTGGTGGCGCGCACCCTGACGGCCGTCCGCGACGCCGACAAGGCCCTCAAGGGCGCGACGTCGATGAACCTGCTCGCGGCGCTGACCGACATGCGCCAGCAGCGCGATCGGCTCGTCCACCCCGGCTTCGTCTCGGCGACCGGGCTGCAGCAGCTGCAGCGCGTGCCGGTGTACCTCGTCGGCATCACCCGGCGCACGACGAAGCTGCTCGAGAACCCGCAGCGCGACCGCGTCTGGCTGAGCGAGGTGCAGCAGGCGACCGAGCGGTACGAGACCGCGGGCGGGACGTTCCCTCTGCCCGACACCGCGCCTCCTGCACTCGCCCGCGCGCGGTGGATGCTCGAGGAGTTCCGCCTCAGCCTGTTCGCTCAAGACCTGCGGCCGAGCGAGAGCGTCTCGCTGCAGCGCATCGTGAAGGTGCTCGCCTCCGCCTGAGCAGCTCCGACGCCGAGACCCCGCTCATCCGCAGAGACCCCGCCGCGCGCGCCGGGGTCTCAGCGCGTTCCCGGGGTCTCGTGGCCGCGACTAGCCTTGGCGCATGCGCGCGACGGTGAAGGACGTGGCGGCACTCGCCGGGGTGTCGCCGAAGACCGTCTCGAACGTCATCAACGGCGTCGTGTTCGTGCGACCCGAGACCCGCGAGCGCGTCGAACAGGCGCTGGCCGAGCTCGACTACGTGCCGAACCTCAGCGCCCGGGGGCTCCGCAATGGACGCACAGGGTCGATCGCCCTGGCGTTCCCCGACCTGACCACGCCGTACAGCGCCGAGATGTCGCACTGGTTCGTCGAGGTCGCGCACGAGCGCGGCTGGGCGGTGCAGCTCGAGCAGACCGGCACGCGCCCCGAACGCGAGGGCGAGCTGCTGCTGCGCGGCAAGGAGCACCTCGTCGACGGTCTCGTGCTCAACCCGACCAGCCTCGACGAGAGCGCCATCGTCGGCGCCGAGAGCCTGCCCCCGCTCGTCGTGATCGGCGAGGTCGAGCAGACCCTCGTCGACCAGGTGCGCGTCGACAGCGTCGCCGCGGCCCGCGACATGACCGAGCACCTGATCGGGCTCGGCCATCGCCGCATCGCCGTGCTCGGCAGCTCGGGTCGCGACTTCGACACGGCGACGGCGCGCGCCCGCACCCAGGGCTGGTCCGAGGCCATGGCCGCCGCCGGCCTCGCGGTCGACGAGGGCCTGCGCTGGTCGTGCGACGCGTGGTCGCCCGCTGCCGCCTCCGCCGCCGTGACCGAGGCCCTCGCCCGGCACGACGCGCCCGACGCGCTCTTCTGCTTCACCGACTCGCTGGCCATCGGCGCCGTGCACGCGCTCTGGTCGGCGGGCCTCCGCGTGCCGGGCGACGTGTCGGTCGCCGGGTTCGACGACATCGCCGACGGCCGCTTCGTGCTGCCGCCGCTCACCACCGTGGCCCTCGACAAGCGGCTGTTCGCCGAACGCACCCTCGAGCTGCTGGCCGCCCGCATCGCCGAGCGCGACCGGCCGACCGAGCTCGTGATCATCCCGCACACGATCGTCGCGAGGGCGAGCACGGCTGCACGCCGCTGACCGGCGGGTCGACCGCCCGGGCCGCCCGCGCCTCCTGCCGTTCCGTTCGTCGTCGGGATAGACGACGGCCGTTCTCCAGCGGCCCCCTCACGAGGAGGCGCGGCGAGGCCTACCGTCGGACCTCCCCTGCCGAGATCGAGAGGCTCCACCATGTCTGCAGACCAGTACGCATTCGAAGACCCCACCAAGAAGTTCGCCGACATCACCCCGAAGGCCCAGTACCTCGAGGGCGCCGGCACCGACGAGGAGCTCAGCTCGCCCGCCGACCACGGCGAGGAGACCTACCGCGGCTCGGGCCGACTCGAGGGCCGCAAGGCTCTCGTCACCGGCGGCGACTCGGGCATCGGCGCGGCCGTCGCCATCGCCTACGCCCGCGAAGGCGCCGACGTCGCCATCAGCTACCTCGCCGAAGAGGAGGAGGACGCCCAGCGGATCGTCGCCCTCATCGAGGCCGCCGGTCGCAAGGCCGTCGCCCTGCCCGGCGACATCAAGAGCCGCGAGGTCTGCCTCGACATCGTGCAGAAGACCGTCGACGCGCTCGGCGGCCTCGACATCCTCGTGAACAACGCCGGCAAGCAGCAGCACGTCGAGGACTTCGCCGACCTCGACGACGAGAACTTCGACGACACCTACAAGACCAACGTGTACGCCATGTTCTGGATCACCAAGGCCGCGCTGCCGCACCTCGCCCCCGGCTCGACGATCATCAACACGACGTCGATCCAGGCGTACCAGCCGGCCCCGATGCTCGTCGACTACGCCTCGACGAAGGCCGCGATCAACACCTTCTCGAAGGGTCTCGCCATGCAGCTCGCGCCGAAGGGCATCCGCGTCAACGCGGTCGCGCCCGGCCCGATCTGGACCCCGCTGCAGCCCGCGGGCGGCCAGCCGTCCGACGCGCTGCCCGACGTCGGCAGCCAGACGGCCCTCGGCCGCTGGGGCCAGCCGGCCGAGCTCGCCCCCGCCTACGTGTTCCTCGCGTCGGGCGAGTCGAGCTACGTCGTCGGCGAGACGCTGCACGTCGACGGCGGCATGCCCACGCCGTAGGCGTCACGTCCGCCGAGGAGGCGTGGGTCGGGTCGCACCCGGCCCGCGACTCCTCGCGTCCCGCCCCACGGGCCACTCCGCGACGACGCCGGAGAAAGCTCTTGCGTTTGCATTACAACGATGTAATGCTGTCGGCAGTCGACGACTCACAAAGGAGTGAACCCGATGACCCCACGTTCCACGACGCCCGGCACACCGAGCGAGGCATCCGCGCCCCGCAGCCTCAGCCGCCGCAATCTGCTGGTCGGCGGTGCGGCCCTGCTGGGCGGCGCCTTCGCCGTCGGCGGTCTCGCCGGCTGCTCGACCGGGGTCACGGCCGGCTCCGGCGGTGTCGCGAGCCTCAGCTTCTGGCATCTGCTGAGCGGGGGCGACGGCATCAAGATGTCCGCCCTCGTCGACGAGGCCAACGCCCAGAACCCCGAGTTCGAGGCCACCCAGACGGTGCTCGCCTGGGGCACGCCGTACTACACGAAGCTCGCCATGGCCTCGGCCGGCGGCCGCGCCCCCGACGTCGCGATCATGCACGCATCCCGCGTGCCCGGCTACGCCCCCGGCGGACTGCTCGACCCGTGGGACGTCGAGAAGCTCGCCTCGTACGGCGTGCGCGAGCAGGACTTCGCCCCCGCCGTCTGGAAGGCCGGCTTCAGCGGCGACGAGCTCTTCTCGGTCGCCCTCGACTCGCACCCGTTCATCCTCCTGTACAACACCGAGATCGCCGAGAAGGCCGGGGCCCTCGGCAGCGACGGGCGCCTGGTCGAGATCACGAGCCCCGAGCAGTTCCTCGAGGTCGCCAACGCCATGCAGGCGGTCACCGGCAAGCACGGCGCCTCGTGGGGCTACCTCAATGACGGCGCCCAGCTGTGGCGCATGTTCTACACGTTCTACAAGCAGCAGGGCGCCGACATGGTGCTCACCGAGGGCGGAACGGTCGAGTACGACGAGGCGGCCGCCGTCACCGCTCTCGAGTTCATGCAGAAGATGACCGACGGCACGGCGATGGCCACCGCGAGCGACATCCAGTCGGGCATCGCCGAGTTCGTCAGCGGCGACAGCGGCATGCTCTTCACCGGTGTGTGGGAGGTGCCCAGCGCCCAGAAGGCCGGCATCCCGTTCGACGCGAGCATCATCCCGACCCTGTTCGGCACGCCCGCCGTCTACGCCGACTCGCACTCGTTCGTGCTGCCCCGACAGGGCGAGGTCGACGAGGTGAAGCGAGAAGACGTCTACAAGATGGTCTCGACCATCCTGAAGGACTCCATCTCGTGGGCCGAGGCCGGTCACATCCCGGCGTACGGACCGGTCGTCGACAGCGCGGCCTACGCCGAGCTGCAGCCGCAGGCCAACTACGCCGAGGCGGCCGAGTACCTCAACTACGACCCGCCCGCCTGGTTCAGCGGCTCGGGGTCCGACTTCCAGACGTACTTCCTCGACACGGTGCAGTCCGTGATCCTGTCGAAGAACGACGCCGCCGCGGGCATGCGCGCGTTCGTCGCCCGCGTGAACACGCAGCTCTCGCGACCGGCACCGGTGTGACCGGGCCCACCCGCTCCTCCTCGGCCCAGGCCCTCCAGGAGGCGCGGCTCCAGTGGTCGTCGCACCCGGCACCGCAGCACCCCACGACGCACGACGACGAAGGAGTCGACCTGTGACCAGCACGACGGTCAAGGCCCCCGCGGCCGCGCCGGACACGACGCGATCGGCGGCACCCGCACGGGTGCGGACCGGCTCGCGCCTGAAGCCCGGGGCCCACAAAGACAACCGGATCGGCTGGGGGTTCGCGGCGCCGTTCGCGATCCTCTTCGGGCTGTTCCTGGTCTGGCCCGTCATCCACGGGCTGTACCTCAGCTTCACCGGGCAGAGCCTCACGGGCTCGGGCGGCGAGCTGATCGGCGTCGCCAACTACGCCGAGGCCTTCGCCGACGGCGACATGTGGCGCTCGATGGCGAACACTCTGTGGTTCACCGTGCTGAGCACGATCCCGCTCGTCGTCGTCGCCCTGCTGCTGGCGCTGCTCGTCAACACGGGCCTGCCCGGTCAGTGGCTCTGGCGGCTGAGCTTCTTCCTGCCGTATCTGCTGGCGTCGACCGTCGTCTCGCTTTTCTGGATCCAGCTCTACAGCCCCACGCTGGGGCCGATCAACAACGTGCTCGCGACGCTCGGGCTGCCGCAGCCTGCCTGGCTGCAAGACCCCAGCACGGCCATGATCGCGGTCGTCGCGACCACCGTGTGGTGGACGGTCGGCTTCAACTTCCTGCTGTATCTGGCCGCGCTGCAGAACATCCCCGACCAGCAGTACGAGGCCGCATCGCTCGACGGCGCCGGTCGGTGGCGCTCGCTGCTGTCGATCACCATCCCCCAGCTCGGCCCGACCACCGGTCTGATCGTCATCCTGCAGATCCTCGCCTCGCTGAAGGTCTTCGACCAGATCTACCAGATGACCACCGGCGGCCCGGCGGGCAGCACCCGCTCGGCCGTGCAGTACATCTTCGACACCGGGTTCACCGGCTACCGGTTCGGCTACTCGTCGGCCATCTCGTACATCTTCTTCGCCCTGATCATCGTCATCTCGGTCGCGCAGTTCGCCATCGCCGCGCAGCGCCGGAAAGGAGCCCAGCGATGACCGCCCCCGCCGTCGCCCCGGGCAGCGGACTCCGCGCCCCCACCGCCGACCGGGCCCCGCGTCCGCACAAGCCGGGTCAGCGCCGGTTCGGCCCGCTCGCCGTCGCCAGCGTGATCGTCCTGATCGTGCTCGCCGTGCTCTGGCTGCTGCCGTTCCTCTGGTCGCTGTCGACCTCGTTCAAGAGCGAGGCCGACGCCGCGGCGACACCGCAGACCTGGCTGCCGGCCGGGGGCTTCACCCTCGACGCCTACCGCGCGGTGCTGACCGAGGGCAACATCCCCGTCTGGCTCTTCAACAGCCTGCTGACGTCGATCGTCATCACCGTGATCGTCGTCGCGACCTCGGCGCTCGTGGCCTACGCGTTCTCGCGTCTCGACTTCGCCGGCAAGAAGTGGCTCTACGTCGCGACCATCGCGTCGATCATCATCCCGCCGCAGGTGCTGATCGTGCCGCTGTTCTACCAGATGCTCGCCTTCAACATGGTCGACACGTACTGGGGCGTGATCCTGCCGCAGGCCATCGCGCCGGCCATGGTCTTCGTGCTCAAGAAGTTCTTCGACCAGGTGCCCATCGAGCTCGAAGACGCGGCCCGCGTCGACGGCGCCGGCCGGATCCGGGTGTTCTTCACCATCCTCCTGCCGCTGTCGCGGCCCATCCTCGGCGCCGTGTCGATCTTCGTGTTCATCGGCGCGTGGAACAACTTCCTCTGGCCGTTCATCGTCACGAACGACTCCGCCCTGCTCACGCTGCCGGTCGGGCTGCAGACCATCGAGAGCGCCTACGGCATCCAGTACGCCCAGAACATGGCGTCGGCGATCCTGGCCGCGCTGCCGCTGATCCTGGTGTTCCTGTTCTTCCAGCGGCAGATCATCAAGGGCATCTCGACCACCGGCTTCGGGGGGCAGTGACCACCCGACCCGCGCCTCCCCCATCCCCCTCCGACCACGACACCGCACACACGTCATCGCACGCCACGACCTCCTGAGGAGTCCCATGTCCACCGCCCGCATCACCGTCGACCGCGAGTTCACGATCGGCGAGGTCCCCCGCCGCATCTTCGGCTCGTTCGTCGAGCACATGGGCCGCTGCGTCTACACCGGCATCTACGAGCCCGGTCACGCCACCGCCGACGAGAGCGGCTTCCGCCACGACGTCCTCGAGCTGACCAAGGAGCTCGGCGCCACCGTGATCCGCTACCCCGGGGGCAACTTCGTCTCCGGCTACAACTGGGAGGACGGCGTCGGCCCGGTCGACCAGCGCCCCCGCCGACTCGACGGCGCGTGGCACACCGTCGAGACGAACGCCTTCGGCCTGCACGAGTTCGTCGAGTGGTCGAAGCTGGCCGGCACCGAGGTCATGGAGGCCGTGAACCTCGGCACCCGCGGCGTCGACGCCGCCCGCGAGCTCGTCGAGTACGCGAACCACCCCGGCGGCACCGCCCTCAGCGACCGCCGCATCGCCAACGGGGCGAAGGATCCGTTCGACATCAAGCTCTGGTGCCTCGGCAACGAGCTGGACGGCCCGTGGCAGATCGGCCACAAGACGGCCACCGAGTACGGCCGCCTGGCGCAGGAGGCCGCCAAGGCGATGAAGTTCGTCGACCCGACCATCGAGCTCGTCGCCGTCGGCAGCTCGGGTCGCGGCATGCCCACCTTCGGCGCCTGGGAGCACGAGGTGCTGACCCACGCCTACGACGAGGTCGAGTACGTCTCGATGCACGCCTACTACCAGGAGCACGACGGCGACGCGAAGAGCTTCCTCGCGACCGCGGTCGACATGGACGCCTTCATCGAGGAGGTCGTCTCGACCATCGACGGCGTCAAGGCGGCCGGCAAGCACAGCAAGCAGGTCGACATCTCGTTCGACGAGTGGAACGTCTGGTACCAGACCGGCCTCGACACCGACGACCAGCCGCACAACGTCTCGAAGGGCTGGGTCGAGCACCCTCGCCTGATCGAAGACCAGTACAACGTCACCGACGCCGTCGTGGTCGGCACGTTCCTCAACTCGCTGCTGCGCCACGGCGACCGGGTGAAGATCGCGAACCAGGCGCAGCTGGTGAACGTCATCGCGCCGATCCGCAGCGAGCAGGGCGGGCCGGCCTGGCGTCAGACGATCTTCTGGCCGTTCGCCCGCATGGCGGCGCTCGCGTCGGGTCAGATCCTCCGCACGCTCGTCACGAGCGACAAGGTCGACACGGCGAAGTACGGCGACGCCGACCTGGTCGACGTCAGCTCGACCTACGACGAGGAGACCGGGCGCGTCGCGTTCTTCCTCGCGAACCGCGGTCTGGACGAGGCGGCGGACGTCGAGCTCGCCCTGCGCGGGTTCTCGGGCGCACGCGTCACGCGCGCCGAGCTGCTCACGGTACCCGAGGGCGGCGACCGCTTCACGTCGAACACCGAGCAGGCGCAGGACGCCGTCGGCCTGGTGCCGCTCGAGGGCGTCACCGTCGACGGGGGCTCGGCGCGGCTGACCCTGCCCGCCCTGTCGTGGGCCGTCGTCGAGTTCGAGGTCGGCAAGGCGTAGTCCCCGCGGTCGTCACCGAGGAGGCGCGGCGCCGGTCCGAACGGCACCGCGCCTCCTGCGCTCCACGAGACCCCACGGAATCGACGAGACCCCCGTGCGCGCACGGGGGTCTCTGCGTTCTCGTGGGGTCTCGGCGATTCAGCCGCGGGGGCGGAACAGCCGCGAGATGCTGTCGCGCACCGACTCCTCGATGGTGTCGGTGAAGCCGTTCGCCATGCCGAGCGCGTCGGCGGGGGCGGAGGCCGCCGTCATCGACGCCACGAGACGCTCACCGTGGTACGCCCGCGCCGCCTTGACCGACGCGAAGCCCAGCCCCAGCGTCGCGGCCGCCTCGGCGAGCAGCTCGGTGCGCTGTTCGTCGGTGCGGGTCAGCGCGTCGGCGAGGGCCGACACCGACGGGTCGTCGAGGCCGTCGGCCACCCACTGCTGCGCGCGGAGGGGCAGCCCCCCGGGGGCCAGCATGCCGAGCAGACGCCTCGCCTCGTCGTCTCGGAGCTCGGCGCGGGCGACCCCCGCGTCACGGGGCGTGGGCGAATCGGTCATGCTGCGACGATACCGGTCGGCCGGGCGCCGCCCGCGTCTCAGCTGTACAGCCGGGTCGGCGTCGCCGCGGCTCCCTCGAGCTCGGGCGCGACGTCGTCGTCCCGCTCGCCGAGCAGCTCGCGTTCGATGCGCTGCTTCTCGGCGATGCTCGACCGGATCAGGGGCAGCCCGCGCGCGATGGCGTTGCGGATCCGCTCCTGCAGCAGAGGGGCGGTGACGCGCCGGTCGGTGAAGTCGCTCGCGTGGGCGTAGACGCCGAGCGGCAGGGTCAGCGCCTGGAAGAAGCCGAACAGCGGTCGCAGCGAGTGCTCGAGGATCAGCGCGTGCCGCTCGCTGCCGCCGGTCGCGGCCAGCAGCACGGGCACGTCGACGAGGGCGTACTGCTCGACGAAGTCGAAGAGGTGCTTGAACAGACCGGTGAAGGAGGCGCGGTAGACGGGCGAGGCGGCGATCAGCAGGTCGGCGGACTCGATGGCGCGGAGCTCGCGCTCGACGCGTTCGTCGAGCTGGTCGCGGGTGAGGGCGCCGGCGAAGAGCGGCCCGAGCTCGCTCACCCGGATGACGTGGCGCTCGATCGGCAGCACCTCGGCGAGCTCGTCGAGGATGGCGTCGACCAGGGCGTCGGTCTTGGACGGCGTGCTGAGGGTGCCCGACACGGCGACCACGCGGAGCGGCTGCGGACGGGCCGGCGAAGGGGCCAGGGGAGGCGTCGGTGGAGGCGTCATCCGATACATGCTCCCCTCCATGCGGCGTAACAGTCGCACTGTGACGCAATGAGTCGTGCGACAGTGAGCCGGTGACGCATCAACCACTCGAGCACGGGTTCGACCCGGCCAATCCCGATTCCGATCTCGCCGCGTCGTTCGGCCTCGCCGCCGACGTGTACGAGCGCGGCCGACCGTCGTACCCGACGGAGGCCGTCGAGTGGCTCCTCCCGAGCGGCGCCTGTCACGTCGTCGACCTCGGTGCGGGCACCGGCAAGCTGACCCGCGTGCTGCTCGGCCGGGTGCCGGCGGTCACCGCCGTCGAGCCGTCGGAGGGCATGCGGCAGCAGCTCGAACGGGTCGTGCCGGCGGCGACGTCGGTCGCCGGGTCGGCCGAGTCGATGCCGCTCGACGACGACTCGGTCGACGCCGTGTTCGTGGCGCAGGCCTGGCACTGGGTCGACCCGGCACGGGCCGTGCCCGAGGTCGCCCGGGTGCTCCGCCCCGGCGGAACGCTCGCGCTGATCTGGAACATCCGCGACGAGAGCGTGCCCTGGGTGGCCGAGCTCAGCCGCGTGATGCGGCAGCCGCGCGAGCGCGACATGCAGTCGGACGCCCCACCCGTGGGCGCGCCGTTCGGCCCGATCGAACGGCACGACGTCGCGTGGGTGCACGAGATGGAGCGCGCCGACTTCCTCGACATGATCGCCTCGCGCAGCTACGTCATCACGCTGTCGCCCGGCGAACGCGCCGAGCTGCTCGCCCGGGTCGAGCATCTGCTCGACACCCACCCCGACACCCGGGGGCTCGCCCTCGTGCGGGTGCCGTACGTCGCCCGCTGCAGCCGCGCGGTGCTGCCCGGCTGACCGGCCGGCACCGCGCCTCCTCGGCTCCCAACCCGCCCGCCACCGGTCGGCGGGCACGACGACGCGAGCGGGACACCGCTGCCTGCGGTGCCTCGCTCGCGTCGCGATGCCGTTGGTGATCAGCCGGTGACCACCGCGATCTCGTTCGGGACCTCGGGCAGCTCGGTCGTGGCGAGCACCTCACCGGTGGCGACGTCGACCGCGTGGATCGACGACGCGGCCGTGTCGGTCACGTAGGCGGTGCCGCCCTGCACGATGAGGGCCGGGTGGGCGTCCTGCCACTCGGCCGGGCCCTCCCACGGGTCGATCACCGGGTACGAGGCGGTCTCGGCCCCCGTGGTCTCGTCGAGCACGTGCAGTGCGCCGTCGGTGCCGAGCACGACGATCTCGTCGTCGGGGCCGCGGGCGACGTCGCGCCAGGTGTACGCGACGCCGTCGGGCAGGTCGACGACCGTCGCGGTCTTCGCCTCGGTGTCGGTCAGCACGAGCCGGTGCAGCTCGTAGCCCTCGGCGTCGGGGTCGTCGTTGTAGTCGCCGACCGCGATGGGCGACGTGTCGGTGACGTACGCGTTGCCGGTGCGGCCGTAGGCGTCGGGGGCGTCGATCTTGGTGAACGCCCCGTCGTCGTAGACCAGCACGCCGTCGGTGCAGCCGAAGACGACGCGCTCGTCGGCCGCGGTGCCCTCGCCGTGGACGGACGGGCAGTCCTCGCTGCGGGCGATCTCGGTGCGGTCGGCGTCGAGCGCCCGCACGCCGGTGCGCTCGTCGGGGGTGCCGATCGTGGTCAGCAGGGTGCCGTCGGCGAGCTCGATCGAGACGCCGTGGTGAGCCTCCGGCGAGGAGATCGTCTCGGTCTCGGGCAGACCGCCGCTCGTGTCGAGCAGATCGGCCGAGTCGAAGACCGTGGTGTCGCCCGTGCCGTCGGCGAAGAGGATCGTCCGGCCCTCGTGCCGCACGACGTGCCCGGGGGTGTCGCCCTCGAAGACGAGGTCGGTCAGCTCGGGGTCGGCGACGCGGTGCGCGCCGTCGGCGGTGGTCCAGGCGCCGGTGTCGAGCACCTGCCAACCGCCCGCGGTCGAGACCAGCACGTGGCGACCGTCGCCGGCCGGGTTCAGCCGGTTGAAGCCCGCGAGGTCGATGTCGGCCTCGGTCTCGAGGGTCGCGCCGTCGAGCACGTAGAGGCCGCCGTCGTAGGTGAGGGCGATGCGCGGCTGGGCCGAGTCGACCTCGGCGCCCGCGGTCGTCGACGGGTCGTCCGCCGCCGGGCCGGAGCCGGTCGAGCAGGCGGTGAGCAGCAGCGCCGACGAGGCGACGGCGGCGAGGGCGAAGGAGGCGCGGCGCACGCGGCGCGGTCCCCTGCGGTCGAGGAGGTGGTTCATGTGTTCCTTTCGGTGGGGGCCGGTCGCCCGGACGCCAGGCGTCACGGCGACAGGCCGGTGGCGATGCGCTCCGTGTTCGTGCGCATCATCTGGAGGTAGGTCTCGGCGCCCTCGCCGGGTTCGCTGAGCGACTCGGTGAAGAGGTCGACGACGGCGACGTCGACCCCCGCCTCGTCGGCCAGCACCCGGGCGAGGCGATCGGGCTGCGACGAGTCGGCGAAGATCGCGCGCACACCGGTGCGGTCGATCGCCGTCACGAGGTCGTCGAGGTCGGAGGCGCTCGGCGCGGCGAGGGTCGTCCCGCTCGGCACGACCGCTCCGATCACGTCGAAGTCGTAGCGCTCGGCGAGGTAGCCGAAGACGTGGTGATTCGTCACGAGGGCGCGCTGCCCCTCGGGGATGCCCGCGAACGCGGTGGTCATCTCGGCGTCGAGGCTCTCGAGCTCGGCCGTGTAGCGGTCGGCCGCGGCCTCGAGAGCGGTGACGTCGACGTCGTCGCCGAGCTCGGCCTCGAGGGCCTCGGTCACCCCCGCGACGACGTCGACCATGCGGGTCGGATCCGTCCAGAAGTGCGGGTCGTCGAGCCCCTCGGCGTCGCCGTCGGCGTACACCAGCGGATCGATCAGGTCGCCGGCCTCGACGGTCGGCACGCCGTCGGCGGCAGCCGCGTCGACGTGCTGCTGCAGACCCTCCTCGAGCCCCAGCCCGTTGCTGACGACGAGGTCGGCCGTGCGGATGCGGGCGGCCTCCTGCGCCGAGATCTCGAACGAGTGCGGGTCGGCGTTCGGACGCATCAACGTCATCACCTCGACCTGGTCGCCGACGAGCTCGCCCACGACGTCGCCGAGGATGTTGGTGGTCACCACCACGAGCGGGCGATCGGCGGCCGGCGTCGCGCAGCCGGCGAGCAGGCCGATCGCGAGCATCGTCGCGGTGGCTGCGGCGGTCGTGCGGGCGACCCTCCTGGCGGTGGCGGTCGCGGCGGTGGCGCGCGCGGTCGTCCGAGCCGCCCTCATCGGCCGGTCTCCGCGGCGAAGGACGGCGCGTCGACGTGGTCGAAGGTGCGCGACACCCGGCCGCCGTCGGCGTAGTCGATCTCGAAGACGGCGCCCTCGAGCGGGCCGTTCAGGTAGGCGCGGCTGGCGTCGACCGAGAGCGAGACGCCGGCCAGGGCGGTGTCGTCTGCGACGGTGGAGGGCAGCAGGGGGTCCGTGGTCGCGACGACCCCGTCGTCGCCCGTGAGCACGACGACGCGCCCCGAGGCGTCGAGCCCGACGACGTGGCCGTCGGAGTCGTCGACGGCCGACACCCGCACGAGCGGCGCGGGGGTCTCGACGAGCGACCAGCTGCGCTCGCGGGTGTCGAGCAGCCAGGCGCCCCGGTCGCCCGCGACCGCCGCGACGGTCGGTCGGCCGCGACGTCCGTCGAAGGCGACGGCGCGCTCGTCGGCCGCGACGGCCTCGGGGTACGGGATGCGCTCGAATACGACCGGAGCGGAGGCCGCGGCGTCCGCGGCGTCGGACCCGGTCGCGCCCTCGCCGGCAGCACTCTCGTCGGCAGCCCCCTCGCCGTCGCCGGCATCGGCTGCGGCCTCGTCCGTCGTGGCGAGCAGGGCCCCGTCGGCGCAGCCGATCACGACGCCCACGCGGGTCTCGATGCTGCCGCGGGGGTCGACGCACTCGGCCTCGGCCCCCTCGACGAGTCGCCCCTCGCGGTCGAGCACCGCGATGACGTCCGGCCCGAGGTCGGCCACGGTGCTCGACAGCAGCGAGTCACCGAACGGCACGAGCACGCCCTCGCCGCCGAGGGCACCGGTGCCGGCCCCGTCGAAGCGGGCCACCTCGTCGATCTCGCCGGCGCCCAGCGCCTCGGTGTCGAGCACGATCTGCTCGCCCGAGGCCGGGAACCGCACGGTGGTGAGGTCCGCGCCCGGCACGACCCGCGCCTCCTCGGCTGCCCCTGCCGTCGCCTCGATCGAGCCGACCTGCCGGGCCTCGGCGCGGTAGTAGTGCGAGTGGTCGCCGTGGTCGACGGTCCACACCCCGGTGTCCACGACGTCGACGGTTCCGGAGGCGCGGGTCGCGAACACGAACCGCCCGTCGGTCGAGAGACCGTCGGCCGGCTCCAGCTCGGCCACGGTCTCGTCGTCGCCGGTGAGCAGGTCGAGCAGGTCGACACGGCCCTCGGGGTCGATCGTGGCGAGTCGGAGCTGCGGTTCGCTGCCCTCGCTCGCTCCCTCGACGTAGCCGTGCGGGGTCGAGGCGTCGGTCGGCGCGGCGTCGTCGGAGTCGGTGTCGGAGCCGGACGACGAGCCGGGGGCGCTGCACGCCGTGAGGACGACGAGCGTCGCGGCGGTCGCGGCGACGAGCGCGAGCGGACGGGTTCGGCGAAGGGGGCGCCGGGTCGGGTCAGACGAGGGGTCGTTCGGGTGCACGGAGGCCTTTCGGACGGGTCGGCGTGCCGACGGGGGCTGAGGTAGGCGTGCCGACGGGGGCGGAGGGTGCCTCGCCGGGAGGAGGGGTCGCTCCCGGGCGGACCGCGACGGCGGAGACGAGGCGGCGGACGACGGCCGAGAGCGGCACGAGTGCGACGGCCACGCCGGCGATCGAGGCCCCGGCTGCCGTCCCGGCGTGCCAGGAGACGAGCAGCCCGACGAGGGCCGCGAGCGATCCGAACGCGGTCGCGAGCAGCATGGTCGAGGGCACCCGGCGCACCCAGTGCCCGGCGGCGACGGCCGGGGCGAGCAGCAGGGCGACGACGAGCAGCGACCCGACGGCCCCGTACGACGCCACGACGGCGATCGTCACGAGCCCGACCAGCGCCACCCGGGCGAGGCGGGGTCGGAGACCGAGGGTCGAGGCGAGGCGCTCGTCGAACGCGAGGGCCACGAAGGGGCGGTGCAGCACGGCGGCCACCAGCACGACGAGCACCAGGGCGCCGGTCATCAGCAGCAGGTCGCTCGTCGAGATGGCGAGCACGTCGCCGAAGAGGATGGAGGTGACGTCGGTGGCGAAGGTCCGCGAGCGCGACACGATGACGACGCCGAGCGAGAGCATGCCCACGAAGAGCAGCCCGATCGCGGTGTCGGCCCCGATCTTCGCCCGCCGCTCGACGACGCCCACGCCGACGCTCATCACGAGGGCGCTGACGGCCGCGCCGACGACGACGGGCAGGCCGAGCAGCGCGGCGAGCGCGACGCCCGGCAGCATGCCGTGGGCCATCGCCTCGCCGAGGAACGCCATGCCGCGCAGCACAACCCACGTGCCGACGACGCCGCAGATGGCGGCGACGAGCACGCCGCCGAGCAGGGCTCGGAGCACGAAGGAGGCGCTGAGGGGATCGGTCAACCAGGTCACGATCGACGACTTTACATGAAAACGATTATCACTATGGATAGGCTGGGGATCATGAGCACGCCGCCCTCCGCCCCTCCGCCGTCGCCCCTGGCCGTCCGCGGGCTGACCGCCGCTCACGACGATCGGCGCGTCGCACTGCACGCGGTCGACCTCGAGCTGCCGCGCGCCGCCGTCACCGCGCTCGTGGGGCACAACGGCTCGGGCAAGTCGACCCTGCTGGCCGTGCTGGCGGGCACGCACCTCCCGACGAGCGGCTCGGTGGACCTGCCGGGTGTGTCGTCGATCGCCTGGGTGGTGCAGCGCAGCGCGGCGCCCGACCGGCTGCCGGTCACGGTGCGCGACGTCGTCGGCATGGGCCGATGGCGCTCGCTCGGGGCCTGGCGCCGCCCGACCCGCACCGACCGCGCGCTCGTCGACGGAGCCCTCGAGCGGCTCGGCCTCGGCCCGCTCGCCGCGCGCCCCTTCGGCGAGCTCTCGGGCGGGCAGCGGCAGCGCACCCTGCTGGCGCAGGCGCTCGCGCAGCAGGCCGACCTCGTGCTGCTCGACGAGCCGGAGGCGGGGCTCGACGCCGACGCACAGGGCATCGTCGCCGAGGTGGTCGCCGCCGAGGTCGCCCGCGGGGCCACCGTCGTGCACGCGACCCACCACGAGTCGTCGGCGGGTCGGGCCGACCGGGTCGTGCACCTCCGCGACGGACGGGTGATGCGCGTCGCCGATCGCTGAGGAGCGGAGCGGGGCCGGTCTGCGGTGCCGACACCGCGCCTCCTCGGCTCCCCGCACCCGACTAGCGGACGGAGCGGGCGGAACGGGCGATTCCGGCCGAGGCGGGCCGCCGGCCACGACCGCTTCGGTCGGACACGCCCGCTTCGCCGGGCGGCAGCATAAAGTCGACCCATGACCCAGGAGGCGCGGTTCGTCACGGTCGATCACGCCTGGTCGGGTGCGTGGTCGGGTCGCTCGGTGGTGCGCGTCTCGGGCGACATCGACCTGCTCGGTCCGCCCCGCGCCGTGCACGACGGCCTGCCGCATCTGCCCGGCACGCTGCTCGCGCCGTTCACCGACTCGCACGTGCACCTCGGGCTGATCGATCCGCTCGCCCTCGCCTCCGGCGGCATCGCCCGGGTCGACGACCTCGGCTGGGATCCGGACACCGCGTCGCTCTGGCCCGAGCACGGGCGCCTCGACCCCCGCTGGCCCGAGGTGCGCGTCGCCGGCGGCCTGCTCTGCCCGCCCGCCGGCTACCCGAGCCGCGCCGGGTGGGCGCCCGACACCGCGGCCGTGGTCGTGACCGACGCCGCGAGCGCGAGACGCGAGGTCGAGCGGATGCGCGACCTCGGGGCGGCGTTCGTCAAGATCAGCCTCAACTCCGACGTCGGGCCGGTGTTCGACGACGTCACGCTGCGGGCGATCGTCGACGCCGCCAACGAGCATCTGCTCGTGCCGGTCGCGCACGTGCAGGGGGTCGGGCAGGCCATTCGCGCTCTCGCGGCCGGAGTGGCCCGCTTCGCGCACACCCCCTTCAGCGAGCGTCTCGACGACGAGCTCGTCGAACGCCTCGCCGCGCGCACCAGCTGGATCAGCACCCTCGACATCCACGGACACGGCCGAGGAGGCGCGGCGCACGACATCGCCGTCGCGAACCTCGCGAGGTTCCGGGCCGCCGGCGGTCACGTGCTCTACGGCACCGACCTCGGCAACGGCGATCTGCCCGTCGGGGTCAACGCGCGCGAGCTGCGGGCCCTGCAGCGGGCCGGGCTCGACCTCGGTCTGCTGCTGCACGCGCTGACGGCGGGCGCTCAGCTCGGCGGAGCGGGCGAGAGCGGTCGCGGCACCTCGCGAGCCACCTGGATCCCGACGCCGCCGCCCCGACCCGACGACCCCGGCGCCGCCGCCGACTGGCTGGCCACCGCCACCGTGATCACCCCCGACACCCTGCTGGAGAAGACCTCGTGACCCGCGCCTCCTCGACCCCCGGCCCTGCCGACTCCGCCGATGACTCCGGCACCGGCGACTCTGTCGTCGCCGCCGCCTCTGACGCCGACGCTGACGCTGCCGCCGCCGCTCCCCCGACGCCCGAGCTGCCCTCCGAGCAGCTCGACGCCGCCGACCCGCTCGCGCGGTTCATCGACCGGTTCGCGCCGGCCGGCGACGTCGTCTCGTACCTCGACGGCAACTCGCTCGGGCGGCCGCTGCGGGTCACGCCCGAGAGGATCGCGTCGTTCGTGCGGCACGACTGGGGCAGCCGACTGATCCGCTCGTGGGACGAGCAGTGGATGGCACGACCCACCGAGCTCGGCGACCGCATCGGGGCGGCGGCGCTCGGAGCCGCCGCCGGGCAGACGGTGGTGGGCGACTCGACGACGGTGCTGCTCTACAAGGCGATCCGGGCGATGCTGGCGGCGAGGCCCGACCGGCACGAGATCGTGATCGACGACGACCAGTTCCCGACCGACCGCTTCGTCGTCGAGGGCATCGCCCGCGAGCGGGGGGCCACCGTGCGGTGGGTGCACGTCGACCCGGCTCTCGGCGTCACGGTCGACTTGCTGGCCGACGTGGTCGGGCCCGACACCGCGGTCGTGCTCGTCAACCACGTCTCGTACCGTTCGGGCTACCTGGTCGACATGCCCGCCATCACACGACTCGTGCACGACGCGGGCGCGCTGGTGCTGTTCGACCTGTGCCATTCAGTCGGCGTGGTGCCGATGCGGCTCGACGAATGGGGCGTCGACGTGGCCGTCGGCTGCACGTACAAGTACCTGAACGGCGGGCCCGGAGCGCCGGCGTTCCTCTACGCGCGGAGCGATCTGCTGCCGTCGCTCGAGCAGCCGATCCAGGGGTGGATGGGAGCGGCCGACGTGTTCGCGATGGCCGACGGCTACACGCCGGCGTCGGGCATCCGGCGGTTCATCAGCGGCACCCCGCCGATCGTCGGCATGCTGCCGCTGGGCGACATGCTCGAGCTGGTCGAGGAGGCGGGCATCGACGCGATCCGCGCCAAGTCGCTCGCGCTGACGGACTACGCGTTCGAGCTGGTCGACGCGTGGCTGGTGCCGCTCGGGGTCGAGGTCGCGACGCCGCGCTCAGCCGAGTCGCGGGGCAGTCACGTGACGGTGCGGCACCCGGCGTTCCGTGCCGTCGTGGCTGCGCTCTGGGAGGAGGGAGTCGTGCCCGACTTCCGCAACCCGGACGGGCTGCGCATCGGACTCTCCCCGCTCTCGACGACGTTCGCCGAGGTGCGGCTCGGCGTCGCGGCGATCCGCACCGCGCTGCTCGCCGGCGCCTGACGCCTGACGCCTGACGCCGCGCCGCGCTCTTCGTCACCTGACGCCGCGCCGTGCTCTTCGTCACCTGAGGCCGCGCCGTGCTCTTCGTCACCTGACGCCGCGCTGCCCGCCGCTACGCACCTCGCCGAAGAACCGCGTTCGCGAAGATGAACCGCCGTATATCGCGGTTCATCTTCGCGAACGCGGTTCACGGCGTCGCAGACGGTGCTGCGGTGCGGCCGCACCGCGGTTCATCTTCGCGAACGCGGTTCATGGCGTAGCGGACGGGGCGGAGGTGCGGCCGGTGCGGCCGGTGCGGCCGGTGCGGCCGCGCAACCACGCCAGCACCGGGCGACGCGCGACCAGGCCGGCAGCCGCCAGCACGGCGGCGAGCACGACCGGACTCCAACCCGCCGTCGAGACGAGCGCCGAGGTGAACACCTGCCCGGCCATGTCGACCATCTCGAACGGGTAGCTCGCGTACACGCGGGTGCCCGCGGCGCTCGAGACCGCGGTGATCGCCGCCGGTCCGATCCAGAGCGCGAGCAGTGAGACCGCAGCTCCGACCGCCCGGCCGCGCGTGGACGCCCCCGCCCAGACGACGGCGGCCGCCACGAGCACGGCGGGCGACCAGCGGAGGACCGCCTCCGCGGCGGGCACGGCTTCGGTGATGAGCGAGAACGGCGGGTAGACGAGGGCGTGACCCCATTCGACGACGGCCACGGCGCCGACGCTGAGACCGACGATCGCCGCCCCGCGCGGGGCCCGCGCGATGAGGAGCAGCACGACGACTCCGATGGCGATCCCGATGGCGGCGGCGGCTATGACCGCGGCGAGGTAGACGACGGACGCAAGGCTGTCGGGCAGCCCCGCTCTGACGGTCGTCGTGCTCTGGATGAGCGCGACGAGCTGCGCGCCGACCGTGCCGACGAGGAGCGCGATCACGGTGCCCCGTCGATGACGGACCCCGGTCGCGCGGACCACGAGACCGGCCACGGCGGACCCGGTCACGAGCAGCGCCGCCTGGAGCGTGAGGGCGTACTGACTGAAGGGCAGCAACGACACGGGCATGGCATCGGGTGCGGCCGTCACGCCGTCGGGGGCGACGACGGGAGTCGTCCAGAGGTTCTGCAGAGGGAGGCGCGCCCCGGTCAGCAGCCAGGGCAGCAGCCCGAAGGCGACCGCTGCCACCCCGAGGCCGGCGCAGATCATGATGAGGCGCAGATCGATCGGTGCTCGTTCCCCCGTGGTCATGCTCAGACCCTATCGGGGACGTCTCCCGGCACCGAGACGACGACGGCGGGCGACCACGGAAGATCCGTGATCGCCCGCCGTACGAGCGGGGCGGGGCTCGGAGCGAGCCGCGCCTCCTGCGGGGGTTAGAAGTCCCAGTCCTCGTCTTCGGTGGTGACGGCCTTGCCGATCACGTACGACGAGCCCGACCCCGAGAAGAAGTCGTGGTTCTCGTCGGCGTTCGGCGACAGCGCCGACAGGATCGCCGGGTTCACGTCGGTCGTCTCTTTCGGGAACATGGCCTCGTAGCCGAGGTTCATCAGCGCCTTGTTGGCGTTGTAGTGCAGGAACTTCTTGACGTCCTCGGTCAGGCCGACCGAGTCGTAGAGGTCTTGCGTGTACTGGATCTCGTTCTCGTAGAGCTCGAAGAGCAGGTTGAACGTGTAGTCCTTGATCTCCTGCTTGCGCTCTTCGGAGGCGCCTTCGAGCCCCTTCTGGAACTTGTAGCCGATGTAGTACCCGTGCACGGCCTCGTCACGGATGATGAGGCGGATCAGGTCGGCCGTGTTGGTGAGCTTCGCCCGCGACGACCAGTACATCGGCAGGTAGAAGCCGCTGTAGAACAGGAACGACTCGAGCAGCGTCGAGGCGACCTTGCGCTTCAGCGGGTCGTCGCCCGTGTAGTAGTCGAGGACGATCTGAGCCTTCTTCTGCAGGTTCGGGTTCTCGACCGACCAGCGGAAGGCGTCGTCGATCTCGGGCGTCGACGCGAGGGTCGAGAAGATCGACGAGTAGCTCTTGGCGTGCACCGACTCCATGAACGCGATGTTCGTGTAGACGGCCTCTTCGTGCGGGGTGATCGCGTCGGGGATGAGGCTGATCGCGCCGACGGTGCCCTGGATGGTGTCGAGCAGGGTCAGACCCGTGAACACGCGCATGGTGAGCTGCTGCTCTTCGGGCGTGAGGGTGTTCCACGACTGGACGTCGTTCGACAGCGGGATCTTCTCGGGCAGCCAGAAGTTGTTGACCAGGCGGTTCCAGACGTCGACGTCTTTCTCGTCGTGGATGCGGTTCCAGTTGATCGCGCTGACGGACTTGATCAGAGGGATCGACTTGCCGGTCGCGTGGACCGGGTCGGTGATGGTCATGACATGCCTTTCGAAGACAGGATCGGGAGTTCAGGAGGCGCGGGTCGGGTTTCGTTCCCGACCCGCGCCGTCGACCGGAGGCTGTGCGCCGCCGTGGGGCGACGCGGCGACCGGCACTAGAGCATGCAGCTGACGCAGCCGTCGACCTCGGTGCCCTCGAGCGCGAGCTGACGGAGGCGGATGTAGTAGATCGTCTTGATGCCCTTGCGCCATGCGTAGATCTGCGCCTTGTTGATGTCGCGCGTCGACGCGGTGTCCTTGAAGAACAGCGTGAGCGAGAGACCCTGGTCGACGTGCTGCGTGGCCGCGGCGTACGTGTCGATGATCTTCTCGGGGCCGATCTCGTACGCGTCGGTGTAGTACTCGAGGTTCTCGTTCGTCATGAACGGCGCCGGGTAGTACACGCGACCGAGCTTGCCCTCCTTGCGGATCTCGATCTTCGACGCGATCGGGTGGATCGACGACGTCGAGTGGTTGATGTACGAGATCGAGCCGGTCGGGGGCACCGCCTGCAGGTTCTGGTTGTACAGACCGTGCGCCATGACGCTGGCCTTCAGCTCACGCCAGTCGTCTTGCGTGGGGATGGCGACCTGGGCGTCGGCGAACAGCGACGCACCGCGAGCGGTCGAGGGGGCCCAGACCTGCTCGGTGTACTTGTCGAAGAACTCGCCCGACGCGTAGGTGCTGTCGGCGAAGCCGCCGAAGGTGACACCGCGTTCGATCGCGATGGTGTTCGAGGCCCGCAGGGCGTGGAACAGCACCGTGTAGAAGTAGATGTTCGTGAAGTCGATCGCTTCTTCGCTGCCGTAGTGCACGTGCTCACGGGCGAGGTAGCCGTGCAGGTTCATCTGACCGAGGCCGATGGCGTGCGACTGGTCGTTACCGACCTCGATCGAGCGGACCGAGGCGATGTGGCTCATGTCGCTGACCGCGCTGAGACCGCGGATGGCCGTCTCGACGGTCTTGCCGAGGTCGGGGGCGTCCATCGACAGCGCGATGTTCATCGAGCCGAGGTTGCACGAGATGTCTTTTCCGATCTCGTTGTAGCTCAGGTCCTCGTTGAACGTCGTGGGCGTGTTGACCTGCAGGATCTCCGAACACAGGTTCGACATGTTGATGCGGCCCTTGATCGGGTTCGCCTTGTTGACCGTGTCTTCGAACACGATGTACGGGTAGCCCGACTCGAACTGGATCTCGGCGATCGTCTGGAAGAAGTCGCGCGCCTTGATCTTCGTCTTCTTGATGCGCGAGTCGGCGACCATCTCGCGGTACTTCTCGCTGATCGCGACGTCGCCGAAGGGGACCCCGTAGACCTTCTCGACGTCGTACGGCGAGAAGAGGTACATGTCTTCGTTGTTCTTCGCGAGCTCGAACGTGATGTCGGGCACGACGACGCCGAGCGACAGCGTCTTGATGCGGATCTTCTCGTCGGCGTTCTCGCGCTTCGTGTCGAGGAACCGCATGATGTCGGGGTGGTGGGCGCTCAGGTAGACCGCACCGGCACCCTGACGGGCGCCGAGCTGGTTGGCGTAGCTGAAGCTGTCTTCGAGCAGCTTCATGACGGGGATGATGCCCGACGACTGGTTCTCGATCTGCTTGATCGGCGCGCCGGCCTCGCGGATGTTCGAGAGCGAGAGGGCGACACCGCCACCGCGCTTCGACAGCTGCAGCGACGAGTTGATGCCGCGCGAGATCGACTCCATGTTGTCTTCGATGCGCAGCAGGAAGCAGCTGACGAGCTCGCCGCGCTGGGCCTTGGCCGTGTTGAGGAACGTCGGCGTCGCGGGCTGGAATCGACCCGCGATGATCTCCTCGACGAGGTCGACGGCGAGCTTCTCGTCGCCCTGGGCGAGACCGAGGGCGGTCATGACCACGCGGTCTTCGAAGCGCTCGAGGTAGCGCTTCCCGTCGAACGTCTTCAGCGTGTACGACGTGTAGTACTTGAACGCGCCGAGGAACGTCTGGAACCGGAACTTCTTCGAGTACGCGAGGTCGTTGAGCTTCTCGACGAACGAGAAGTCGTACTGCTCGATGGTCGCGGCCTCGTAGTACTCGTTCTCGACCAGGTAGTCGAGACGCTCGCGCAGGTTGTGGAAGAAGACCGTGTTCTGGTTGACGTGCTGCAGGAAGTACTGCTTCGCCGCCTCGCGGTCTTTGTCGAACTGGATCTCGCCCGACGGACCGTAGAGGTTGAGCATCGCGTTGAGGGCGTGGTAGTCCATCCCGGTGGTGCCCGCCAGGCCCTGCCCGGGCGCGGCGATCAGTTCGAGATCATCGACTGCTGAATCCAAAATTCTTCCAATCCTGTGTGTACGGCGTTGACGTCGTCTGGTGTTCCGAAGACCTCGAAACGGTAGAGAAGGGGAACCTCGCACTTGGCGGCGACGATGTCGCCGGCAAGGCAGTAGCCCTCTCCGAAGTTGGTGTTGCCCGCCGCGATCACGCCTCGGATGAGGCGCCGGTTGCCCTCGTCGTTGAGGAACCGGATGACCTGCTTCGGGACGGCGCCCCGCCCTTCGCCGCCACCGTAGGTGGGCAGCACGAGGACGTAGGGGTCGGTGGCGTGGAGTGCCGGCTCGGACGGGAAGAGCGGGATCCGCTCCGCCGGCGCACCCAGCTTCTCGACGAACCGCCGGGTGTTGCCCGAGACGCTGGAGAAGTAGACGAGGTTCGTCATGGCCGAGGCCCTCCTGCGTGGTCGGTGGGTGGGCGCGGGCTCCGTCATGACGACGTCGACCCGGCGCACCCGGGTGGGTCAGGAGATGCGGGCGGCGAGGCCGGCGATCTTGTCGGGGCGGAATCCGCTCCAGTGGTCGTCGTCGGCGATGACCACGGGGGCCTGCAGGTAGCCGAGGGCCTTGACGGTCTCGAGCGCGGCGTCGTCGGCCGTGACGTCGAGGATGTCGTACTCGATGCCCTTGTTGTCGAGGGCGCGGTACGTGGCCGTGCACTGGACGCAGGACGGCTTGGTGTAGACGGTGATGGCCATGGGATCCCCTGTGTTCTGGCCGGCTTTCGAGGCCGGGTCTGGTGGTTCGCGGGCCACGGTGCGTAGTGCCCGTGGCGACTCTTCGATACTACATCTAGTGGCCGACACTGGCACGCGCAACTAGATGCGGTGTTACACGGGTGTAACTCTCATACGGCTGACTTTCCACAGGGTCTCCCACAAGTTGCCAACAGTTCTGCGGGTGTTGTCCCCGTTTCCGGTGAGTTCTCCACATCCTTCTCCCCACCTCCGACATTCGAAACGGACTGTCCCCACTTCGGGCCGACGGCGTGTCGCGACGACCCCGTCCGCTCGTAGACTTGTCCCCTCGTGAGCACCTATTCGACCCTGCTGAAGACGCCCGGCGTCTCGCGCATCATCGCGGCCCAGCTGACCGCGCGCTTCCCGTTCGGCATGCTGTCGCTCGCGTTCCTGCTGCACGTCGAGCACGTGCACCACTCGTATGCCGCCGCCGGCCTCGTCCTGGCCGCGACGAGCATCGGCCAGGCCATCTCGGGCCCGCTCACGAGTCGCTGGATGGGCCGCTGGGCCATGCGCCCCGTGCTGACCCTCACGCTGATCGTCTGCTTCGCGTCGATGATCACCTTCACCCTGGTCGACTTCTCCGTGCCGGCGTTCATGGCGCTCGGGTTCGTGACCGGCCTCAGCGTGCCGCCGGTGCAGCCGGCCGTCCGCACCATCTACCCCAAGATGGTCACCTCGAATCAGCTCACCCCGCTCTTCTCGCTCGACGCCTCGGCGCAGGAGATCATCTGGGTGGCGGGTCCGGTCATCACGACCTTCGTCGGCACCCAGGTCGGCACGCAAGAGGCCATCTGGCTCGCCGCCGCGTTCCTCGTCGGCGGGGGCATCTGGTTCATCGCCTCGCCCGAGGTCGGCCGGGTCCGCATCCCCCGCAGCAAGCGGGCCTTCGGCAAGGTGCTGGCCCGCCCCACCGTGCTGCTCGCCACCGTCGCCGGGTTCCTGCTCATCGGGGCCTGCGCCGCCGTCGAGGCCGGTGTCGTCGCCCTCTTCGGCGAAGGCAGCGCCGACTCGGGCATCGCACTGGCGATCTTCGCCGCCGGCTCGCTGGTCGGCGGGCTCGCGCTCGGGCACGTGCCGGTCGGCCCCTGGGCCCTGGCCCGTCGACTCGGCATCGTCTTCGTCGGCATGACCCTCGCCGTCTTCATGACCGGACTGTGGCCGCTCAGCGTCACCCTGCTGATCGCCGGCGTGGGCATCGCGCCCGCCCTGGCCGTCATGTTCGCCATCGTCTCGTCGAGCGTCAAGTTCAGCGACACCGCCGAGGCCTACGGCTGGGCCGGCACCGGCCAGCTGATCGGCTCGGCGCTAGGCTCGGCCATCGCCGGTTTCTACATCGACCGCATCGGCGGGCAGGGCGGCCTGATCGTCGCCGCCGTCTTCGCCCTGGTCGGCATGCTCGTCGGCATCGCGTTCCACAGGTCGCTCCCCGATCTGCGCGGTCGCGACGCCAGCCCGCTGCCCGACACCGAGCCGGTGGCGATCCAGCCCAGCTGACCCGCGCCTCCTCGGGCTGGCAGGATCGATGCATGCCCGACATCCAGATCCCCCGCGTCGCACTGAACGACGGCACGACCATCCCCCAGCTCGGACTCGGCGTCTACAAGGTCGCCGACGACGAGGCCGAGAGGGTCGTCCGCATCGCCCTCGACGAGGGCTACCGGCACATCGACACCGCGACCCTCTACGGCAACGAGGCGGGCGTCGGGCGAGCGATGCGCGCCTCCGGCCTCGATCGCGACGACGTCTATCTGACGACCAAGGTCTGGAACACCGAGCACGGCTACGACGAGACCCTGCGCGCGTTCGACGAGAGCCTCCGCCTGCTCGACACCGACCACGTCGATCTGTACCTCATCCACTGGCCCGCGGCGAGCCGCGACCGGTACGTCGAGACCTATCGGGCCCTCGAGACCATCCGCTCCGAGGGGCGGGCGCGGTCGATCGGCGTCAGCAACTTCCAGGTGCCGCACCTCGAGCGGCTGCTCGGCGAGACCGACGTCGTGCCGGTCGTCAACCAGGTCGAGGCGCACCCGTGGCTGCCCCAGCGCGAGCTACGGGCCTTCGGCGACGCGCACGGCATCGTCACCGAGGCGTGGTCACCGCTCGCCCGCGGGCGGATCCTCGACGACGAGGTGCTGCTCGGCATCGCCGATCGGCTGGGCGTGAGCGTCGCGCAGGTCGTCATCCGCTGGCACCTGCAGCACGGTCTCGTGGTGATCCCCAAGTCGGCCACCGCGTCGCGCATCCGCTCGAACCTCGACGTGTTCGGCTTCGAGCTCGACGACGCCGACCTCGACGCGATCGCCGCCCTCGAGTCGGGGCAGCGCACCGGGTCGCACCCCGACGACGTCGACTGACCCGCGCCTCCCCCGCGTTCTCGCGTGGGCGCCGGGGTTCGGCGGGTTCCCGTCATCGATGGCGGGTCAGCGCTGACCCGCCGCCGATGACGGGAACCCGCCGCAGTGCCCCGGAGGCGCGGGCCGGGCCCCGAGGAGGCGCGGCGCAGGAGGCGCGGGCCGGGTCCGTTAGCGTGGTCGAGCACGCCGTCGACGCAAGGAGCACCCCGCATGACCATCACCGCCGCAGCAGACGGTTCCGCCCTCGGCAACCCCGGACCGGCCGGTTGGGCCTGGTACGTGGACGACGAGCGCTGGGCCGCAGGCGGCTGGCCGCGCGCGACGAACAACCAGGGCGAGCTGACCGCCGTGCTCGAGCTGCTGCGGGCGACCGCCGGCACCGACGACGATCTGCACATCCTCTGCGACAGCCAGTACACGATCAAGGCCTGCACCGAGTGGATGCCGGGCTGGAAGCGCAAGGGCTGGCGCAAGGCCGACGGCAAGCCGGTGCTGAACGTCGAGATCCTGAAGGAGCTGGACGAGGCCCTGGCCGGGCGGAGGGTCCGGTTCGAGTGGGTGCGGGGTCACATGGGCCACGAGATGAACGAGGCCGCGGACGTGCGCGCCCGCGGTGCGGCGACGGCGTTCCAGAACCGCACGGCCGTTCCGAGCGGCCCGGGTTGGCCGGGTGCCCCGGTGTCGACGACCGACCCGATCGCGGCCCCGGCGACCCCGCCCGCACCTCCCGCGACCCTGTTCTGAGGCCGTCCCGCCGGCGGGCTACATCGAGGGGTGCGTGCTCGACAGGCCGCCGTCGACGACGAACTGCCCGCCGGTCGAGAAGGCCGAGTCGTCTGACGCGAGGTGCAGAGCGAGCCCGGCGACCTCTTCGGGCCGCGCGAGGCGCCCGCGGGGGCTCATCGTCTTGAAGGCGTCGAGCAGGCCGGGCTGCGCCTCGACCTGCCGACGGAACATCGCGGTGTCCGTCGGGCCGGGGTGCAGCGAGTTGATGCGGATGTCCCAGCCCTCCTGAGCGGCGTGGGCCGCGCTCGAGCGGGTCAGGCCGACGAGAGCGTGCTTGCTCGCGGTGTAGGCGGCATCGTCGCCGAACCCGAGGAACGACGTCGCGGGCGCGAGGTTGATGATCGATCCGCCCTCGCCGTCGGGGTTCGACCGCATCTGCTCGATGGCGAATCGCGTGCCGAGCATGACGCCGGTGACGTTGACAGCGAAGACCCGGTTCCAGCTCTCGAGCTGGGTCACGTCGATCGACTGACCGGACACGATGCCGGCGTTGTTGACGAGCACGTCGAGGCGGCCGTGCCGCTCGGCGACGTGGTCCATGACGCGCTTCCAGTCGCCGCCGTTCGCGACGTCGTGCCGGAGGAACTCCGCGCCGGCCTCGGCTGCCACGGCCGACCCGTCGACGATGTCGGTGGCGACGACGTGAGCACCCTCATCGGCGAATCGACGCACGATGGCCTCGCCGATTCCGGATGCGGCCCCCGTGACGATCGCGACTTTTCCGGACAGGCGAGACATGGGTCCTCCTCGTGGAGCGGAGCACGGTGGTGCTGCGGTCATCGGCGGCCCCCGGGTCGGGGAGCACGGTGACGACGTTACTCCTCGACGACCATGCCTCTGGTGCGTTCGGAGGCCGGCCCGACCGCGGTCACGGTGACGACGGCCTCGCCGCGTTCGTCGCTCGAGGCCAGGTCGACGACGGCGGAGATGCCGAAGTCGTGGTCGCCCTCGGGGTCGGCGAAGATCTGGCGCACCCGCCACACCGTCGGCAGCTGCTCGACGACCAGCATGTGCGGCCCCCGGGCGGCCGCATCGGTGCCCATCGAGTCGTATTCGTCGTAGTAGCGGTCGAGCGCCTCGCCCCACCGGTCGACGTCCCAGCCCGATGCGGCGTCGATCCGACCGAGCGCCTCGGCGTCGTCGCGCGCGGCGAGCTGGACGCGTCGGAACATCTCGTTGCGGACCGCGATGCGGAAGGCCCGTTCGTTCGCGCTGAACCGGCGGAGGACCGGGGGCACGATGTCGTCGTGGGCGTCGACCTCGCGCGGGTTCAGCATCTCCTCCCATTCGTCGAGGAGGCTCGAGTCGACCTGGCGCACCAGCTCGCCCAGCCACTCGATCAGGTCGGCGAGCTCGTCGGTCTTCGCCTCGTCGGGCACCGTCTGCCTCAGCGCCCGGAAGGCGTCGGACAGGTAGCGCAGCACCAGCCCCTCCGACCGGGCCAGTCCGTAGAAGTTGACGAAGTCGCCGAAGGTCATCGCGCGCTCGTAGAGGTCGCGGACCACCGACTTCGGGCTGAGCTCGAAGTCGCCGATCCACGGCTGCGACGCCTTGTAGGTCTCGAACAGGGCGGTCAGCAGCTCGTCGAGCGGCTTGGGATGGGTGACCTGCTCGAGCAGCTCCATCCGCTGGTCGTACTCGATGCCCTCGGACTTCATGGCGGCGACGGCCTCGCCCCGCGCCTTGAACTGCTGCTGCGAGAGGATCGGCCTCGGGTCGTCGAGCGTCGACTCGACGACCGACACGACGTCGAGCGCGTAGCTGGGCGATTCGCGGTCGAGCACGTCGAAGGTGGCGAGTGCGAACGGCGACAGGGGCTGGTTCAGCGCGAAGTTGGCCTGCAGATCGACGGTGAGTCGGATGACGGGGTCGCCGCCGTCGATCGACGGCTCTTGCACGACGACCTCGGCCGTCCGCAGCGTGCGGTAGATCGAGATCGCCTGACGGGCCATCGAGTACTGCCGCGAGCGCGGTTCGTGGTTGTCGAAGACGAGCGACCGCACGTTCTCGAACACGTCGCCGCCGCGGCCGATGACGTTCAGCAGCATGGCGTGGGTGATCTGCATGTGCGAGGTCAGGGCCTCGGGCTCGGCGGCGATGAGCTTCTGGAAGCTCGGCTCGCCCCACGACACGAAGCCGTCCGGTGCTTTCTTGCGGACGATCTTGCGCTTCTTCTTGGGGTCGTCGCCCGCCTTCTCGATGGCCTTGAGGTTGTCGATCTCGTGCTCGGGCGCCTGCAGCACCACCGAGCCCGACGTGTCGTAGCCCGCACGACCGGCACGCCCGGCGATCTGGTGGAACTCCCTGGCCGACAGCTGCCGCATGCGCGTGCCGTCGAATTTGGTGAGGGCGGTCAGCAGCACGGTGCGGATGGGCACGTTGATGCCGACGCCGAGGGTGTCGGTGCCGCAGATGACGCGCAGCAGGCCGCGCTGGGCGAGCTGCTCGACGAGACGGCGGTACTTGGGCAGCATGCCCGCGTGGTGCACGCCGATGCCCGAGCGGACGAGGCGCCCGAGCGTCTTGCCGAAGCCCGTGCTGAACCGGAACCCGCCGATCAGCTCCGCGATCTCGTCGCGCTGCTCTCGGGTGGCGACCTTGATGCTCGAGAGGGCCTGCGCACGCTCGAGGGCCGCCGCCTGCGAGAAGTGCACGACGTACACCGGCGCCTCGCCCGTGGCGAGCAGGTCTTCGACCGTCTCTTGAACGGGTGTCTGCGCGTACGTGTAGTGCAGGGGCACCGGCCGCTCGACCCCGGTGACCCGGGCGACGGGGCGACCGGTGCGCCTCGAGAGGTCGTCGGTGATGCGGGTGACGTCGCCCAGCGTGGCCGACATGAGCAGGAACTGCACGCGGGGAAGCAGCAGCAGGGGCACCTGCCAGGCCCAGCCCCGCGACTGGTCGCCGTAGAAGTGGAACTCGTCCATCACGACCTGGTCGACCTCGGAGTCGGCGCCGTGGCGCAGCACGAGGTTCGCCAGGATCTCGGCCGTGCAGCAGATGATGGGCGCATCGGAGTTGACCGACGAGTCGCCGGTGACCATGCCGACGTTCTCGGGCCCGAACAGCTCGACGAGAGCGAAGAACTTCTCGCTGACCAGGGCCTTGATCGGTGCCGTGTAGTAGCTGCGCTGCCCCTTGCTGAGCGCCACGAAGTGGGCCCCGGCGGCCACGAGCGACTTGCCGGTGCCGGTCGGTGTGCTGAGGATGACCGACGCCCCCGAGACGAGCTCCATCATGGCCTCGTCCTGTGCGGGGTAGAGAGGCAGCCCCCGACCCTCGGCCCACCCCGCGAAGTCGGCGTACGCGGCGTCCGCATCGTAGGAGGCGGTGCCCGGGTGGGCGGGGAGGAGGGCGGCCAGAGGAGCGGCGGGAGCGGACGACATGATGTGTCGATCTTGCCTCATCGGGCCCGGTCGCCGCGGAGCCCGAGGAGCCCCTCCACCGGTGGGACGCGGCAGCACCACCGGTGGAGGAGCGGGCACGGACGCCGGGGCGCCCCTGTGCACTCCGCCCCATCTCACCCCTGATCCGCTCGTGAGATGAGGATCACTCGATACTGCCACGGGAACGGGCCGGAGACAAGGCACGCCCCCGTCGACGAGTCGAGACTCGGACGGGGGCGTGCGGGCCGCACCCCGAACGAGGACCGGACGTGATCGGATCAGGAGATCACGATCGGCCGCGTCGGACGTGTGACGGGTGCGAGCGTCTCGGTAACCAGCCGAGGACGCACTACAAGATAACCGGTCAGAGCGGTCGCGCGGCTGCGAGACCGGGTGATTGTCAGCGGGTCATCCCTCCCCACCCGTCGGCACCCTGCACATCGACCACCGAGCGAACCCGGTGTCGGTGGCGGCTGATAGAACGGAATCCCAACCACAGGCAGGAAGATCCGACGATGACGTCCACTCCCCCCAGCAACTCCGCCGGCAGCAGCTCCGACCAGGGCGGGTCGCGCCCCGGCAGCCGACAGCGCGTCGCCGTCACCGGCGGGAGCGGCAAGCTCGGCCGCGCCGTCGTCCGCGATCTCGCGGAGAACGGCTACGAGGTCGTGCTGCTCGACCGCGTGCCGAGCCCCGATCCCGTCGAGGGCGTCGTCTACGTCAAGGTCGATCTGACCGACTACGGCCAGGTCGCCCAGGCTCTCACCAGCATCGACGACCGCTACGACCAGATCGACGCCGTCGTGCACCTCGGCGCCATCCCGGCACCCGGCCTCGTGCCGAATGCGGCGCTGTTCACCAACAACGTCACCTCGAGCTACAACGTCTTCGCCGCCGCCCGGGCCGCGAAGATCCGCAACGTCGTCTGGGCCTCGAGCGAGACGCTGCTCGGCATCCCCTTCGACATCGACCCGCCCTACCTCCCCGTCGACGAGGAGTACCCGGTGCGCCCCGAGTCGTCGTACTCGCTCGGAAAGGCCGTCGAAGAGGAGATGGCCCGGCACTTCACCCGCTGGGACCGCCAGCTCAAGCTGATCGGTCTGCGCTTCTCGAACGTGATGGACGACGGCGACTACGAGGCGTTCCCGTTCGACGAGTCCCCCGAAGAGCGCACGTTCAACCTCTTCTCGTACATCGACGCCCGTGACGGCGCCCAGGCCGTCCGCAAGGCCCTGCAGTCCGATCTGGTCGGATTCGAGGCCTTCATCATCGCGAACGCCGACACCGTGATGAACACTCCTACGGCCGTGCTCGCCGACCGGTTCTACCCCCAGGTCGAGCGCCGCTCGGCGATCGAGGGCACCGAGCCCCTGCTCAGCTCCGACAAGGCGCGCGATCTGCTCGGGTTCGTTCCCGAGTACTCATGGCGCACCTGGGGCGACCGGGTCGGCAAGTAGCCGGCAGCCGCTCACCCGACGGGCGACTCAGAGTCGCAGCATGCCCACGGTGACCAGCTCGCGGAGGCGCGGCGCCAGCTCCTGACGGAGCCGCGCCTCCTCGACATCGAGCAGCTGGGCCAGGGCACCGGCGATCGCCGCTGCGGACAACTCGCCGTCCGAGGCGCCGACCAGCGCCGAGAGCGCTGTTCCCGATTCGATGCTGCGGGCGAAGCCGCCGCCCTGCCTGAGGGTGATGACGGTGGGGTCGTCGTTGCCGGGCCAGTAGTGGCGCTCTTCGGTGACGTCGCCGGCGACCCGCGGGTGCGTCGCCAGCAGTGCGTCGTCATCCAGACCCCGCAGGGCGTCGAGCGAGTCGAGCGTCGCCAGGAGGTGCGCTCCGAGTCCGACCTCGTTCGCCCCCATGGCCCCGAGGAGGCGCTCGATGCGGACCACGGGCGCGGTCGCCTCGTCGACCGGTCGCCGCAGCGTCACGTAGCCGAACCCGACCTGCTCGATGCGCCGCGTCTCGAAATCGCCGAGCCAGGCCTCGTACAGCCGCTCGAAGTCGTCGGTGCCGGGGCGGGTGCCACCGTCTCGGATCCAGGTCTCGGCGTAGGCGGCAGGGTCCTGCAGCTCGCGTTCGACCACCCAGACATCGAGGGGCACGAGACCGCGCGCCGCCCAGTCGGAGACGGAATACGCACCCTTCTTCGCCGGCGAGCCGCCTGCGCCGGCGGACTCCCAGTTGCCGAGCAGCTGAGCGATGCCGCCCGGAGTCAGATGCCGCCCGACCTCGGCGATGACGGACGCCACGAGATCGTCGCCCTCCATGCCGCCGTCCCGGTACTCGTACTCGGGCACCCCCTCGAGGCGCGGCGTGATGACGAAGGGCGGGTTCGAGACCACGTGGTCGAAGGTCTCGCCGGCGACGGGCTCGAAGAGGCTGCCCAGTCGGAACTCGATGCCGTCGATCAGGTTCAGCGCGGCGTTGAACGCCGCGAAGTCGAGGGCACGGCGCGAGATGTCGGTGGCGACCACGTGCCGCGCGTGCCGAGCGACGTGCATCGCCTGGATGCCGCAGCCCGTGCCGAGGTCGAGCGCGCGATCGACGTCGCGCGGAACGATCAGCCCGGCCAGCGTGGCCGAGGCGCCGCCCACACCGAGCACGTGGTCTTCGCGCAGGGCGCCGCCGAGGGCGAGCTCACCGAGGTCGGAGGCGATCCACCACGCGGCCTCGCCGACCCCGTCGACGAACGAGTAGGGGCGGAGGTCGACCCGCGCCCGGACGGTCGGGGCGGTCGTCTGCGAGGTCGGCGCCGACGCGGTGGTCGGCGCCGTGGTCGGCGCCGATGCCGTGTCGAGCTCGATCAGCCCGAGGGTCTCGGCACCCTCGACGCCGAGGGTCGGCAGAGCGCGCTCGACATCGGCCCGGGGCTGCGGATAGCCGAGGATGAACAGCAGGGCGAGGGTCGCCGCCGTGCGGATCCCCTCGTTGGACTCGACGCTGCGGCGGAGTGCGCGCCGGGCCGCGACCCGCTCACCCCGGAACAGCGCGGCACCGGCCGTCGGCCCCCACGCGTCGGGGCCGCTGAGGCGATCGACGGTGAACCCGGACGACGACAGGTCGGAGCGGAGACGGGCGAGCAGAGCGGGATCGGTCGAGACGAGAGGCACGCCCCCATCTTTCCGCACCTGTCATGGTGCCGTCCGCGGCGGTCGCGGCCCGCGCCTCCTCGGCTCCCCCCGGGCCCCGGTGCCGAACCCGACCGTGCCGCTCTCGATGCCGTCCATAACGTGGCGCTATGCGGGGCTCAGCCCCGGTGTGGTCGCGATTTGCACGCCCGTCGGGGTGGGGCTGGGCGGGGCCGGGCCGGGCCGGAATGGGGCGGGGCGGGGTGGACCGGGGCGGACGACGCCCGGACGTGCGAGAGGCCCCCGTCGCCGGGGGCCTCTGGGCGACTCGTGGAGCCGCGTGCATTCCGTGGAGCTAAGGGGATTCGAACCCCTGACCTTCTCATTGCGAACGAGACGCGCTACCAACTGCGCCATAGCCCCGGAAACTGCTCTGCAACGATAGCACCCCCGCAGCGGCGCTTCGACCCCGACCGCTCAGACGGCGCGGCGACGCGCGAGAGCCTCGTCGAGCCGGAAGCTGGGCTCGCCGAGGTCGCCGACGATGCCCATCCGGGCGAAGCGGCTGTCGACCGCAGGAGGCGCGGGCTCGGCAGCAGGGGCGGCCTGCGCCGCCGGGGCGGTCGCCTCCTCCGTCGCCGCCGGACGCTCGCGCTCCGCGCGCTTCGCGGGGGCGTTCAGGGCCGCCTCGGCTCGGGCCGCCTGACGGAGCGCGTCGAGCTGCGCCTCGCGGAGGGCCTGCACCGAACGGGCTGCCTCGGCCTGGAGATCGGGCTCGATGTCGGTGCGGGCCGAGGCGGCCGCGCGCGGCGACATGCCCGTGCCCGCGACGGCGCGCTGACGCCCGCGACGGAGGTAGAGCGGCGTCGGGACGGGGACGGGGGTCCACTGTCGCGAGGCCGTCTGCCGACCCTCGCGCGCCTCCTCGGTGACCGTCGCCTCGTCGGCGGTGTCGGCGAAGTCGCGGAACGGCTGCGACACCCGCGGCTCGGCGACGACCTGACGGCGCGACCGTGCCCGCGAGACGGCGGCGAGCTGCGACAGCATCGTGACCGCGACGGCCCCGAAGACGAGACCTGCGACCCCGAGAAGCCACGCCGCCTGCAGATTCAGCACGGCGACCGCGATGGCCACGACGCTGAGCACGAGCGTGGCGGTCGAGACCAGTCGCGACCGACGCAGACGGCGTGCCGCGAGGGCGGGGTCGCGGTCGGCGGCGGACAGCTTCGGACCGGCGGCGGCCAGCTCGCGGGTGATCGCACGCTGCCTCGCGGCCTCGTGCGCCCGGCGCAGGGCCTCGCGCCGCGCCTCCTCGTCTCGGAGGATCCGCTGCGCGTCGGCGACGGACTTCGCGTTCGCCTCGACGCGGACCTCCTCGGGCAGCTCGGCGGTCTGCGCGAGGATGCGGAGGGTCTGCTGCAGGCGGATGGCGTTGCGTTCGGTGGCCAGGTACTCCTGACGTTTGTGCCAGGTGGGCACGAGATACGCGACCCAGAGCACGGCGACCAGCGCCAGCACGGCGCCGCCACCCCAGGACTCGATGTTCATGGTGATAAAGGTATGAGTGCCGAGGGGGCCACGACGCGCAGTCGACAGGTGTGTCTGCCCGATCGGGCGACGGATCCGCTGCGAGAGGGAGCACGGAGCCACCGTGCCGGCCGGATCGGCGGCTCAGATCGGGAGGGCGCGCTCCGCCTCGACGAGGGCCTCGGCCGGGATGCTGCCCTGGCCCGCGGGCACCTCGCCCGCCATCCACCGCGCGAGGACTCCCCCGGGCACCTCCTCGGCGACCAGCGCGAAGCAGAAGTGGTCGCGCCACATGCCGTTGATGTGGATGTACCGCCGACGCAGGCCCTCGTAACGGAAGCCGAGCTTCTCGACGACACGCAGCGACGGGGCGTTCTCGGGCCGGATGCAGACCTCCATCCGGTGGAGTCCGAGCACACGGAAGCAGTAGTCGGTGGCGAGGGCCACGGCCGTCGGCGTCGCGTCGTGCCCCGCGGCGGCCCGGGTCACCCAGTAGCCGATGGTGGCCGAGCCGAGCGAGCCGTAGGTGATGCCGCTGACGTTGAGCTGACCGACGAAGCGACCGTCGAGCTCGATGGCGAACGGCAGACCCAGACCGGCGCGGGCGTTCGTCTGCAGCGAGCGGATGCTGCCGCGGACGTCGTGGCTCGTGAAGCCGGACGGGTTCGTGGCCTCCCATTGGCGGAGCCACGCCCGGTTCTCGGTCAGCGCCGCATCGAGGTCACGGGTGTCGCGGAGGCGGAGGGGCCGGATGCCGATCCGCCCCTCCGCCAACGTGGGGATGTTCGCCACGGTCGTGTCCGCCTACTCCAGCCCGGCGGCGAACTCTTTGATCCACGGGCGCAGCTCGGCGCCGAGATCGTCGCGATCGCTGGCGAGCTGCACGATGGCCTTGATGTAGTCGAGCTTGTCGCCGGTGTCGTAGCGACGCCCGCGGAAGACGACGCCGTACACGCCGCCCGTCCACTCCTCTGCGCTGGCCATCTTCATCAGCGCGTCGGTCAGCTGGATCTCGCCGCCCTTGCCCGGCTCCTGCTTCTCGAGCACGTCGAAGACCTCGGGCCGGATGACGTAGCGGCCGATGATCGCGAGGTTGGAGGGGGCCTCGCCCTGCGCGGGCTTCTCGACGAGGCCGGTGATCTTGACGACGTCGTCGACGTCGGTCGGCTCGACGGTGGCGATGCCGTAGAGGTGGGTCATCGAGGGGTCGACCTCGAGCAGCGCGACGACGGTCGCGTTCTTCTCGCCCTGCACCTCGATCATGCGGGTGAGCAGCGGGTCGCGGGCGTCGATGATGTCGTCGCCGAGCAGCACGGCGAACGGCTCGCGACCGACGTGCATCTTGGCGCGGAGGACCGCGTGACCGAGACCGAGCGGGTCGCCCTGACGCACATAGTGCATGTCGGCGAGGTCGGTCGACTGGTTGACCTTGGCGAGCTTGTCGTGGTCGCCCTTCTTCCGCAGCGTCTCTTCGAGCTCGCTCACGTGGTCGAAGTGGTTCTCGAGGGCGTTCTTGTTGCGCCCGGTGATCATCAGCACGTCGGTGAGGCCCGCGGTGACGGCCTCCTCGACGACGTACTGGATGGCCGGCTTGTCGACGACCGGCAGCATCTCCTTCGGCATGGCTTTGGTCGCGGGGAGGAACCGAGTCCCGAGGCCCGCTGCGGGAATGACTGCTTTGGTTATAGAGAAGCCCATGCAGGTCAGCGTACCGATCCGAGGCCATCTGCGGGCGTGTCGGTCGTTCCCCCTACGATTGGGCGCATGACGGACGAGGTCGGCAACGAGAAACGCGCCCTACGAGCCGAGCTGCGCCAGCGGCGACGCAACCGCAGCGAGCTCGACCGGGCCGAGGCGAGCGAGGGCATCACCCGGCGACTGATCGACCTCGCCACGCGACTCGAGGTCCGCTCGATCTCGGCCTACCTGTCGACGACCGACGAGCCCGACACCCGTCCCTTCGTCAACTGGGCCTACGCCAACGGCATCCGCGTGCTGTTCCCGATCTCGCGCGAAGACGGCCTGCTCGACTGGGCGGTGGGCGACGGCGAGAGCGAGAGGCGCGGCCTCTTCGACCTGCCCGAACCGGTCGGCGAGGTGCTCAGCCCGATGGCCATCAACGACGTCGATCTGATCGTCGTGCCCGCGGCGCTCATCGACCACGGCGGCATGCGGATGGGCTGGGGTCGTGGCTACTTCGACAAGACCCTCGGCTCGATGGAGAAACGCCCGCCGGTCTATGCTGTGGTGTTCGATCCCGAGTACGTCGACAGCGTGCCGCGCGAACGCCACGACCAGCCCGTCGACGGGGTCGTGACACCCTCCGGTGTCCACGAGTTCTGACCCGGCCCGCTCCCCCTCTCGAGGACCACAGTGCCCACGTATTCCTACCGCTGCACCGAGTGCGACAACGCCTTCGACATCGTCCAGTCGTTCACCGACGACACGCTGACCGTCTGCCCCGTCTGCGAGGGCCGGCTCCGCAAGGTGTTCAGCCCCGTCGGCGTCACCTTCAACGGCTCGGGCTTCTACCGCACCGACTCCCGCGGGTCGAAGGGGTCGGGCTCGGGGTCGAGCGACAAGGGGTCGGGTTCGGGGTCGGGGTCGGGGTCCGGCTCGGGGTCGGGCTCGTCGAGCGGCGGATCGTCCGACAAGAAGAGCTCAGGAGGCGCGGCGACGTCCTCGACGTCGTCCTCCGGCGGCAGCGGCTCGGGTTCGTCGGGCAGCGGCTCGGGTTCGTCGAGCAGCAGCGGCGGCAAGTCCTCGCCCTGATCGGTCGTCGGCACGGTCGGCGTGGTTGAGTGCTCCCTGAGAGCACGTACCCCGACCCACCGATCCGAAGGAGCACGCCCGTGAAGGGTTTCAAAGAGTTCATCCTGCGCGGCAACGTGATCGACCTGGCCGTCGCCGTGGTCATCGGCGCCGCGTTCACCGCCATCGTCACGTCGCTGGTGACCAACATCTTCAACCCGTTGATCGGTGCGGCGTTCAACGCGCAGTCGCTGGACGACAGCCTGATCCTCACGATCCCGACGGTCGGCGGCGAGGAGGCGCGGCTGCTGTTCGGTGCCGTCCTCGGCTCGGCGATTCAGTTCGTGATCATCGCGGCCGTCGTCTACTTCTGCCTCGTGCTGCCGGTGAACCACCTCCTGAAGCGCACCTTCGCCCGGCAGGCCGCCGAAGAGACCCCCGCCGACGTGCCGCCCACCGACGTCGAGCTGCTCAGCGAGATCCGCGATCTGCTGCGGGCGCAGAACGCCGCAGCCGTCTCCGGTTCGGGATCGCACGCCGCGCCTCCTGCGGAGGGTGTCGACCGCTCGGGCACGAACGGCCCGCTCGGCAGCCGCTGAGCTGCAGCGCATGTCGCCGACCACGGCCCGCCACGATCACGTGGCGGGCCGTGGTCGTTCTGCGCTGAACGGAGTGACCCGGAACGGCCTCTCCGCCACGCCCTAGGCCCGGTTTGAGGCACTTCGTTGGGCGGCGCGGCAGCGCAGAGCAAGCGCGCCGAACGACGTGACCCGAAGGGACCCCTCCGCCACGCCCAAGGCCCGGTTTGAGGCACTTCGATGGGCGGCGCGGCAGCGGAGCTCAGCCGCGCCGAACGAAGTGACCCGAAAGGGCCCCTCCGCCGCGCTGAACCCTCGGTTTGAGGCACTTCGTTCGGCGGCTCGGCGGCGGCGCGCAGCGCAGCCGCGGAGCGGGGCCAGCCAGCTGAACTAAGTGACCCGAAGGGGCCCCTCCGCCACGCGAGAGGCCCGGTTTGAGGCACTTCGTTGGGCGGCGCGGCAGCGCAGAGCAAGCGCGCCGAACGATGTGACCGGAAGGGGCCCCTCCGCCACGGTTAAGGCACGGTTTGGGGCACCTCGTTCAGCGGCGCGGCAGCGCAGCGGTGAGGCAGCGCCGCGGGCTCAGCCCCAGTGGGGCGGGACGTCGGCGCGCAGCTGCGCGTCGTTCTCGGCCGACGCATGCCGAGGAGGCTCGGGTGCCGGAGTCGGATCGCTGCCGGGAACCGGGTCGGTCGAGACCCGACGCCCTCCGCGACGCCGCACCACGAGGGGGGTCGGGGCGACCGCCTCGACGACCGGAGGTGTGTCGTCGTCGGGCGCCGCGGCTCCTCGGGTCACCCTCGGTTGACGTGCTGACTGGCCGGCACGCTCGGGATCTCGGTCGTGCGCGAACCCTCGATGCCGAGCACCTCGGCCACGCGCGACGCCACCGCGTCGGGGTCGGTGAAGAGCTGGAACGCGTGCACCCGCACGTAGTGCCAGCCGAGGCGGCGCAGCGTCTCGGGGCGCGCCCGCAGCGACTCGCGGAGACTCGTGCGCGAGAGGGTCGTGTCGGTCTCGATGGTGACGCAGACCCCGTCGTGCGCCGCCACGAGCCCGAGCTTGCCCCGGTGACCCAGCGCGACGGGGATGCCCTTCGCCTCGAGCCTGCGGGCCAGATCGACCAGCATCGGGTCGCTGTCGTCGGGGACGTGCTCCGCCGTCGTGCGCACCTGCACCTCGGTGAGGATCTCGGAGAGCGCGACGGTTCCGTGGCCCATGCGCCCGCCGTCGATGTCGCGCGGCTGGAAGCACGTCACGATCACCATCGAGCGGCGCGCACGGGTCATCGCGACCGCGAGCAGACGCTCGCCGCCGGGCTGCCCGAGCGGACCGAAGTCGCTCAGCACCCGGCCGTGCGGGGTGCGTCCGTAGCCGATCGAGAAGATCACGTGGTCACGGCTCTGCGCGACGCTCTGCTCGAGGGTCGCGACCATGAACGGCTCGGCGCGGTCGCCGACGACGAACTCGGTCAGGTCTTTATGACCCGAGACCGCGGTGAGCACGGCCTGCTGCACCCGCACGGCGTGCTTGGCGCTGGCGGTGATCACCATCAGCGACTCGCGGGGACGGGTGCGGGCGTGCTCGACGACGAGCGACACGACGCGGTCGACCTCGGCGTCGACGCTCTCGACGGCTCCGGACTCGGGGTCGGGCACGGCCGTGCCACCCGAGACGTAGTCGAGCGCGATGCTGCCGTGCCCGAGGAAGCTCCCCGCCCAGGGCAGCGACTCGATCCGCCCGCCGTAGAAGCGGCGGTTGACGAGCTCGGCGAGGTCTTCGCCACCGGCGCGGTAGCTGCGGGTCAGCGACAGCGTGGGCAGCAGCGCCGACAGGCGGGCGAGCGCGCTGTCGGAGTGGAGGGCCTCGAGGGTGGCGTCGTCGTGCGACGGCGGGCGCTTGCCCGGCGTGACGGCGATGTCGAACTCGGACGGCGTCTGCGTGACGGGGTCGCCGAACGCGACCGTCTGCTTGCCGCGACGGATGGCGCCGACGTTCTCGGCGATCGTGGTCGCCCCCGCGTCGACGAGGATCACGGTGTCGAACGGGACGGTGTCGGCGATGGTGTGCACCTCGTACGGCGACGCCAGCCAGACCGGTGCGATCGATCGCGACAGATGCGGGGCGGCGTCGTGCAGGAGGCGCGCGGTCACGTGCTCCTGACGCAGGAGGCGCTTGAGCGCGGCCGCCTCGTCGGGCCAGTCGACGAGACCGATCGTCCAGTTCTCGGCCAGCAGCCACCCGAGGAGCTGCGCGCTGCCGGCGGCGTGCGCCTCGTCGACGAGCCGGAAGTCGGCCTCGAGCCGATCGAGCATCGCCGTGTTGGCACCGAGCAGCGCCCGGTCCGCCTCGAGCAGCGACTCGAGCGCCGAACGCCACCAGGCGAGCTCGAGCTCGGCGGCGACCTGCTGCTCGGGCACGTGCCGGTTCGCGAGGTCGGTGAGCAGCGGGGTCAGCTCGAGGTCGCGGAGCGTCGTCATCAGCTCGGTGCGCTCCTGGAGGTTCTGCAGCACGTCGCTCTCAGCGGCGAGGGCCTCGAGGCGCTGCTGCAGCTCGACGACGCCGATCTCGGTGAGCCGTTCGTCGCCGGTCAGCCCCAGCGGACGATCGAGACGGTCCAGGTCTTGAGAGACCTGCTGGTGCAGCACGTGGGTGTCGGCGATGCCGGTCGGCACCTCGGGCGGGATGCCCGCGGCGACGTAGCGCTGCCATTCGTAGCGCTGCTGCTGGATGCGCTGCAGGGCGCCGTGCAGGTCGGCGATGTGGACGCCCGGGCGGACGTACTCTCGCGCGAGCTTCTTCAGACGGCGGCGGTTCGCGCTCGACATGTCGGGCGCCTCGCGCTTGGGCGCGGTCGCTGCGACGAGCTCGGCGACGGACCGGTCGAACACCACGGGCAGGAACTTGTCGAGGGTGTCGCGGATGTCGGTCAGGAGGCGCAGGTAGACACCCAGCTCGGCGATCGACTCGAACGGTCGCATGCGGGTGCTGCCGATGACGTCGCCGGCACGCTCGAGGAGGCGCGGCAGGTCTCTGTGGTTCAGGTTCTTGGCCAGCTGATGGGCGTCGCCCGCGCCGAACGACTCGGAGAACTGCGAGCCGTACCAGGGCGAGTCGCCCGGGCCGTAGCGGAACTCGCCGAGGTTGGCGGCGTTGACCATCGTCTCGGCGACCCGCGAGCGGCCGTCGACCATGGCCTCGATGCTGCGCCTGCTGAGTCGCGCGGTCGTGGCGGGCGGCGCGGGCAGGAGCGCGAGGCGAGAGAGCTCGGTGAGGCAGTCGAGCACGGAGACCTCGAGGCGGGGATCGCGCTTGCTGAGGGCGCCGCGGTAGTCGACGAGCACCTTGCGGAGGCGCACCAGCGCGTCGTCCACCTCGCCCATCTGCGGCCGGGCGGCCTTCTCGTTGCGACCGATGGCGCGCACGACGTCGCGGCGCAGGGTCTTGGGAGCCACGGCGACCCCGGGCAGACCCACCTCGGTGAGGCGGTCGCCGATGCCGTTCAGGGTCGCGCGTCGGGCGCTGACGACCAGCACCCGCTTGTTCTGCGACACCAGCCGACCCAGGGCGTTGACGATGGTCTGCGTGCCGCCCGTGCCGGGCAGCGTCTTCACGACGACGGAGTTGCCGGCCGCGATCTGGGCGACGACGTTCTCTTGTTCGGGGTCGGCGTCGAGCAGCAGGGTGTCCGTCTCGGGGCTGCGCTCGTCTTGCGGGGTCGCTGACGCCGACCGGTGGCCCTCGGCGACCTGGCGGAGGGCCATCGCGTTGCCGGTGAGCGCGTCGAGCACGGGGTGGCCGAGCTCACGGGTGTCGAGCGCCATCTCGGTGCCGACCTCGGCGAAGGTCGAGACGATGAGACGGGGCTGCACGGTGAACCACTCGAGGTGCGCCGTCAGACCGCGCAGCCGGTCGATGACGGGGTTCGGCGTGAACGAGCCCTCGCGGCTCGCGAGGGCGACGAACGACTCGGCGTCGAGCGCGATGTCGAACTGCTCGTGCAGGGCGTCGACCAGTGCCGGGTTCAGGAACGGCTTGCCGAGCAGCTTGACCTCGAAGTCGCGCCCGTGCCGGCGGATGGCGAGCGGGCGGAGCAGCACGGGTGCCCGGTAGTCGTGGCCGGCGTGCGACCAGGCGGCGACGCCGATGGCCAGATGCACGGCGTCGATGCCACGGACCGTCGCGAGCTCGAGACCCTTCGCGGCGATCTCGCCGGCGGCGAGGCGTGCGGTGCGGAGAGCCAGATCGTCGCGGATCAGGCTCGACAGCAGAGTGGTCTTGCCGGTGATGAACTGCGCGAGACCGCCGGGGTGGGTCGTGCTCAGCTCGATGCGTGCACGCTGCTCGTCGCCGAAGTGCAGCAGGGTCGACCGGCCGCCGACCTCGCCCAGCTGCTGACGCCAGACCGCCCAGACGGGTTCGGCCGCGTTGCCGACCGTCAGACCCGGATCACCGAAGCTCACGGTGTGCGGTGAGCCTGCGCCACCGGGCGCGCTCGTCGGGACGCCCACGGAACTCGTTCCGTCGTCGTCGTTGTCATGCTGTCTGTCGGCGCGCCACACACCTCATACCTTAAGGCGTCGATGCCGGGATCTTCGGGAGGACGGGCTGTTCCCGCCGACCTGCACCATCGTTTCTCTACGTTCTATGTGACATGACGGCGCCTGTCATGTCACTGCGCGTGGTTGGGTTATGGTCATCACAGTCGATTGTGAATGAGCCAGTCGACCCGGAGCGAACCACGGGAGACCACCTTGCCCTTCGAGAAGAAGTACAGCACGGCCATTCGCGAGCAGTCGCTCGCTCACGTCCTGGAACGACGCCTGGCAGAGCCCGGCAACCGGGCGGTGATCCGCGAGACCGCCGCGCAGTTCGGCATCGGCGAGCAGTCGCTGCGCGGCTGGATCCGGGCGCACGAGCGGGCCAACGCCCCTGCGACGGCGGGTGCCGACGCGAGAGCGGCCGGAGACGACGCCGAGACGGGCGGGGCGCGAGCGGGCAGGGCGCCGGCCGGCGCAGCACCGGCCGACCAGACGCAGGCGGGCGGGGCGCAGGTGGGCGACGGGCCGGCCGGGTCGAGCTCGGGCGACGCCGCGTTCGACGACACCCCCGCCGGGCGCATCGCCGCACTCGAGGCCGAGGTCGCACGACTCCGCCGCGACCGGGAGGCCCTGAAGACGGCCATGGCCGTCGTGCTCGTCGACTGATCGCCGGGCGGAGACCGACGACACGGCCACCGGGTCTCGACGGGGGGATCGAGAGCGGGCGGCCGTGTCGCGGCGCACCCAGTATGCGATCTGAAATGTCATACGTCAAGCTCGCCGATGTCATCTGGTCCCGTCCGGCGTCGTGGTCGTAGTGTGTCCTTCACCGACAGCGCGTCGCACGTTCCGATTTGGGGGCCACCATGGCTGGAAGATTCATCGTCACCCGTGACGCGGAGGGTCAGTTCCGGTTCGCTCTGACCACGGCGACCGGCGAGGTCGTCGCCACGTCCGACGCGTACCGCCAGAAGGGCTCCGCGATGAACGCCATCGACTCGATGCGCCTCCTCGCCGCCGACGCCATCGTCGACGACCGCACCGAGTCGGCCGAGCCGACCCGGGCCGACTAGGCGTCGCGTGACCCAGCACGTCGTCCTCGCCGGCGCCTCCGGGTTCATCGGAAAGCACCTGGCCGACGCCTTCCGCGCCGAGGGCGCCCGCGTCAGCCTCATCGGCCGCCGCGGGCCGGACGCCCGGTGGGGCGACACCGCCGCGATCACCGAACTGCTCGACGGCGCCGACCTGCTGGTCAACCTCGCCGGCAAGAGCGTCAACTGCCGCTACTCGCCGGCGAACCGAGCGGAGATCCTCCGCTCCCGGGTCGCGACCACCCGCGAACTGGGCGAAGCGATCGCCGCCTGCGCCGCGCCTCCTCGGCTCTGGCTCAACTCGTCGACCTCGACGATCTACCGCCACGCCGACGACCGCCCCATGTCCGAAGCCGAGGGCGAGATCGGCTCCGGCTTCTCGGTCGACGTCGCGACCGCGTGGGAGGACGCCCTGTTCGCCCCCGACCTGCCGAACACCCGCCGCGTGGCACTGCGCATCTCGATCGTGCTGGGCGACGGCGGCGCCCTGACCCCTCTCGTCAACCTCGCCCGAGCGGGGCTCGGCGGCCCCCAGCTCGACGGGCGCTGGCCGGCGACTCGCTCACGACTCTGGGCCGGCACGTACCACCGGCGCGCGACGCCTCGCGGCCGGCAGAAGTTCAGCTGGATCCACATCGACGACATGATCGGGTCGCTCCGCTGGCTGCGCGACCACGACGAGATCGAGGGCGTCGTCAACATCGCGTCGCCGAACCCGGTCGACAACCGCACCATGATGGACGTCGTCCGCCGCGCCGTCGGCATGCCGATCGGGCTGCCCGCCTTCCGCTGGATGCTCGAGATCGGCATGGCGGTGTTCCGCACCGAGAGCGAGCTCGTGCTCAAGAGCCGCTGGATCGAGCCGCGGCGTCTGGTCGACGGCGGGTACGTCTTCGAGCATCCGCACATCGAGGAGGCGGTCGGCACGATCGTCGCGGAGCGTCGCCGGCGCCGGTAGTCGCGCCTCGGACGCTGGCGCCGTCGTCGGAGGCATCGTCGCAGGCGTCGTCGTCGCAGGCGTCGTCGTCGCAGGCGTCGTCGCAGGCGTCGTCGTCGCAGGCGTCGTCGTCGCAGGCGTCGTCGTCGCAGGCGTCGTCGTCGCAGGCGTCGTCGTCGCAGGCGTCGTCGTCGCAGGCGTCGTCGTCGTCGTCCTATGAACCTCGTTCGCGAAGATGAACCGCGTTAT